>JAYEIP010000331.1:0-23062 GCA_034660155.1 Actinomycetota bacterium
GGGCGTGGGCCGAATCGTCATCGATTCGTTCGACGAGATCGACCGCATCGAAGCAATAGTCCAGAAGGGGTTCACTCCCCCCAAAGTGCTGGTGAGGGTCAACCCAGGGGTTGACGCTCACACCCACGAGTACCTCCAAACCGGTATCGCCGACTCGAAGTTCGGTTTCGGCATCGCCAGCGGCGATGCCGCCCGCGCTATCGCCAGAGCGCGGGAGTCTCGGGCGGTGGATCTCGTGGGGGTCCATGCCCATATCGGCAGTCAGGTGTTCGCGGTGGGCTCGTTCGCCAAAGCGATCGGGGCCATGGCGCAATTTCTGGCGGTGCAGGATCTGGAGGAGGTCTCGATCGGCGGGGGGCTAGGCGTCGCCTATGTAACCGGGGAGGATGCCCCAACGATCACCGAATGGGCAGAGTCGGTCAAAGAGGCGTGTCGTGACCACGGGATCAGCGCCCGGATCATGGCCGAACCGGGGCGAGCGATTGTGGCCGGTGCGGCAGTGACGTTGTACACGGTTGGCACGATCAAGCCGATTGATGACATCCGCACGTACGTTGCTGTAGATGGCGGCATGAGCGACAACCCGCGCCCCGTTCTCTATGGCAGCGGCTACGAAGCATTCTTGCCCCGTGCGGTGGGGGCCGATAGAGATTGGCCGGTCCGCATCGTCGGCAAACATTGTGAGGCGGGCGATGTCATTGTTGCCGACGCCGCGATCCCTGCCGACACGAAGGTCGGCGACATTCTCTGTACCCCCGTCACCGGTGCCTACGGGCACTCCATGGGCTCGAACTACAACATGGTGCTCCGCCCCGCCGTGGTGTTCGTCCGTCGCGGAAGGGCCCGCCTGGCAGTCCGCCGCGAAACCTACGACGACCTGATCCGTCGTGATGTAGCCCCAGGCACCCCAACCCTGGGTTCGTAGCCCCCACTTCCACAGCCCCCACTTCCACGGGCTGCCAACCCTGGGTTCGCAGTACCGGCTATCGTCGCCGGTCATGAACACTGTTGGGATAGGGCTGTTGGGGGCGGGGACGGTTGGTGGGACGCTGATCCGGCGGCTGGTAACGGAGCATGCGGCCATTGCAGCCAAGACCGGGCTGGATTTCCACGTGCGGCGGGTTGCGGTGCGCGACTCTGCCAGGAAGCGGGATTTCAATCTTCCCGATGGTGTGGTCACCACCGATACGGTTGCCCTGATAGACGACCCTCAGGTCGATCTCGTCGTCGAGGTGATGGGCGGGCAGGAACCCGCCGGAGACCTCGTGCTGCGGGCCCTCGAAGCGGGCAAACCTGTCGTCACCGCCAATAAGGAATTGATAGCGGCGCGCGGATCCGAGCTCATCGCAGCAGCCGAGAGATCCGGTGTTGCTCTCTTGTTCGAGGCCGCCGTGGGTGGTGGGATCCCGATCATTAGACCCCTCTCAGAGACGCTGGCAGGGGAGCGGCTCACCCGGGTCATGGGGATCGTCAATGGCACCACCAACTTCATTCTCAGCCGGATGACAGAAGACGGAACCGGCTACGCGGATGCCTTGGAGCAGGCACAGGAGCTTGGCTACGCCGAACCCGACCCGACCGCCGATGTTGGCGGCGCCGATGCCGCCGCCAAGGCCGCAATCCTTGCCAGCCTTGCGTTTGGTACCTGGGTGGGTCTCGACAACGTGCCCCATGAGGGCATCACCGAGATCACGGCCACAGACATCCAGTATGCGGCCGATCTCGGATATGTCGTCAAGCTCCTGGCTATCGCCGAGGACACGACCGACGGGGTATCTGCCCGGGTTCACCCGGTGCTGCTCCCATCGGACCATCCGCTCGCCGCCATCCGGGGCGCAACCAATGCCATCTTCATCGAGGGCCCCGCGATCGATCAGTTGTTGTTCGCCGGGCCCGGAGCCGGTGGTGACCCGACTGCGACTGCTGTCCTGGGAGATGTGATCGATGCCGCTCGAGAGACGCTGGCCGGTGCTCAGGTAGCCCCCCGCATCCGCTTTTCCCCATCGTCGCTCGCCGACTTCGGCGAGGTGCCGACAAAGTGGTACATCCGGCTCGAGGTCGCAGATCGGCCGGGGGTGCTTGCGCAGGTAGCCGCCGGGTTCGGAGAGGCCGACGTCAGCATTAAGTCTGTTTGGCAAGAAGGCACCGATGACGAAGCAACCTTGCTTATCGTTACACATCGGGCCCGAGAGGCACGGCAGCAGGATGCGTTGTCGGCCATCCGACAGATGGATTGTGTCAATGCAGTTGCGGCCGCGATCCGCGTCGAAAGCGAGGACTCATGACCTGGCCGGGAGTCATCAACCAGTTTCGGGACCGACTTAGTGTTACGGACGCCACGCCGGTGGTGACACTGCTCGAGGGGAATACGCCCTTGATCGAGGCGCCTGGAATCTCCGAGATTGTCTCACGCGACGTGTTCCTTAAGTACGACGGCGCTAACCCCACCGGATCATTCAAGGATCGCGGGATGACGATGGCGGTTTCGAAGGCTCTCGAGGCCCGTGCCAGCGCGGTGGCCTGCGCCTCCACCGGTAACACCTCCGCATCGGCGGCTGCTTATGCCGCCCGAGCGGGGCTTCGCGCGATCGTTGTTCTCCCCGCAGGCAAGATCGCCCGCGGCAAGCTTGCCCAGGCCGTGAGCCATGGTGCTGAGATTGTGGCGATCGAGGGTAATTTCGACGATGCCCTGGCCCTGGTGCTGGAGCTGACTTCGACCCACGACGTGGCCCTGGTCAACTCGATCAATCCATTCCGCATCGAAGGCCAACAGTCAGCGGCATGGGAAATAACCGAGGTACTGGGGTCGGCACCCGCCGTGCACGCTCTGCCGGTCGGCAACGCGGGGAACATCACCGCATATTGGCGCGGCTACACCACCGAAGGGCACTCTCCCCGGATGTGGGGCTTCCAGGCTGCAGGTGCCGCACCGCTCGTGACGGGCGAGATTGTGGAGATTCCGGAGACCATCGCGACGGCGATCCGGATAGGGAACCCGGCTTCGTGGGAGGCCGCGATTTCGGCACGCGATGAGTCGGGTGGCCGCATCGAAGCAGTTACCGATGAGGAGATTCTTGCCGCCTATAGGCTCTTGGCTACACGAGAAGGCGTGTTCTGCGAGCCTGCTTCAGCCGCCCCTGTTGCCGGGATCCTCAAGTACCGCGATGAGCTGCCACAGGGCCCGATTGTGTGCACTCTGACGGGACACGGGCTCAAGGATCCGGACACGGCTGCCGAAGGGTTCCAAGAGCTGCAGCCGGTAAGGCCGCACCTCGATGCCGTTCTCGAACAACTCGGTTGGTAGGCGGCTTTGGAGAAGAGAGCTTGCGTAGCCGTGTTCCGACGGTAAACTAGCTCTCGGATCGATATCCGTTTCCACCTTTCTCCCGTGTGCGGCCTGCTGCGCCGAAAGCGTGTCTTCTAGATCTCTTGAGGGGACGTTCGCTTGCTCGGGACGGAAACATCACAGGCACCTGTGCCAAACCTCGTTGGAAGGGACCCAACTGCCCATGACCACTACCCGAGCCAGACTCCAGGAGTTGGGCCTCGATGCCTTGCGCGAAATGGCGGGCTCCATTGAGGTGGAGCACGACGGCCTCCAAAAGACCAAGTTGATCACCGCAATCATCGGTGCAGACAAGTTTGATGAGAAGATGCTGCCAGAGCCGGCGCCGGAGCCAGAAGTTGCCGCGGTGACAACCACCACTGAGGAAAAGGGCACCGAAGGCGGTGAACGAACAGGTGGTGGACGTGAGAACGGCGACGGCCGGAGTCGTCAAGGCGGTGGCCGAGACCGTCAGGGTGGCGACCGTCAGAATCAGGACCGCCAGAGCCGCGAGGGACAAGACGGTGGCAGGAACCGCCGTCGGCGTAACAAGCGACGCCCGCAGGAACCCATCGACGAGTCGGAGCTCGAAGTTCGATCCGGGATTCTCGATGTTCTTCCCGAGGGCTATGGCTTCCTCCGCCACGGTGGCTATTTGCCGAGTGATCAGGATGTCTACGTCCCCGCCAACCAGATCCGCAAGCACAGGCTGCGTAAGGGCGACATCTGCGAGGGCCCGATTCGCCCAGCACGGGCCCAGGAGAAGTTCCCGGCGCTGGTTCGTCCGATCAAGGTCAACGAACTCGATCCGGAGGCGGCGCAGGCACGTCCCAAGTTCGCCACTCTGACCCCACTGTTCCCCGATGTGCGCCTCCATCTCGAGGTCGAAGGCCAGAGCAACAACATCCTGACAAGGATCGTTGACCTCATCGCTCCGATCGGCAAGGGTCAGCGTGGCCTGATCGTTTCACCTCCCAAGGCTGGTAAGACGACCGTCTTGAAGGAGCTTGCTAACTCCATTACGGCCAACAATCCGGAGTGCCATCTCATGGTGGTCCTCGTCGACGAGCGACCGGAAGAGGTCACCGACATGCAGCGCTCGGTGAAGGGCGAGGTCATCTACTCGACGTTCGACCGTCCCGCTGAAGAGCACACCCAGGTGTCTGAGCTCGCCATCGAGCGGGCCAAGCGTCTCGTCGAGACGGGGCAGGACGTGGTCGTCCTCCTCGATTCGATCACGCGTCTCGCCCGGGCCCACAACCTGGCTACCCCGGCATCGGGCCGGATTCTCTCCGGTGGTGTCGATTCGACAGCCCTGTACCCACCGAAGCGGTTCTTCGGTGCAGCGAGGAACATCGAAGAGGGCGGCAGCCTCACGATTCTGGGCACCGCACTTGTGGAGACGGGTTCCAGGATGGACGAGGTCATATTCGAGGAGTTCAAGGGCACCGGCAACATGGAGCTTCGTCTCGACCGCAAACTGGCCGACAAGCGTATCTACCCGGCTATCGACGTCGAAGCGTCGGGCACCCGCCGCGAAGAACTGCTGTTCCATCCCGACGAGCTGACCGAGGTGTGGAAGCTGCGCCGGGTGCTGATGGCGCTCGAGTCGGGAGCTGCTCTCGAGCTTCTGATCGATCGCCTCAAGAGCACCAAGTCCAACGCGGAGTTCCTCGCAGCTATTGCCAAGAGCGGGCAGTAGTAGAGTCCGATGCTGCATGAGACCCAGGAGCTGAACCTGTGAAATCTGAGATCCACCCCAACTACCGCTACGTCGTGTATCAGGACACGTCGTCGGACTTTGCCTTCCTGACCCGGTCAACCATCAGAACTGATGAGACGATCGAGTGGGAAGACGGCAAGACCTACCCTCTGGCAAAACTCGAAATCTCGAGCGCGAGCCATCCGTTCTACACCGGGAAGCAGATCCTGGTCGACTCCGGGGGTCGCGTCGAGCGCTTCCGGCGGCGTTACGCCAAAGCTGGAGTAGACACTGGGGCAAAGGCCAAGAGCGCCGAAGCGTCAGAGAAGTAGCTTGAGCCGCTCACCTGGAGCGACCGTCGGCGGGCAAGCCGTCATGGAAGGTGTCATGATGCGGGCACCGTCATCATGGGCGGTCGCATGCCGTCGGCCTGACGGAAGCATCATCACCCAACGCAACGAGTTGCCCCACCTGACCGGCCAATCGCGGCTGCGGCGCATCCCCTTCATTAGAGGGATACTCGTACTGATCGAATCTCTGTCGCTGGGCTTCAGGGCGCTGTCCTGGTCGGCGATCCAGTCGGGTGCAGAAGACGAGGACGAACTCAGCCGAGCGCAAGTAATCGGCACCATGATTTTTGCAGTCGTTGTCGCCGTGGGGCTGTTCATTCTGCTCCCTGCGTTCGCAGCCGATTATCTGAAGGGATTTGTTTCCGACAGTTCGTTCGCGTTCGTGATCCTGGATGGCATCCTCAGGATCGCGTTGATCGTTGCTTACATCTGGGCCATATCGAGGTCCAAAGAGATCAGACGTGTGTTCCAATATCACGGGGCGGAACACAAGACGATTCACGCATACGAGAACGGGGACCCGCTGACCATCGAGGCAATCCAGGGCTACAGCCCGCGCCATCCCCGGTGTGGGACTTCCTTCATCCTCATTGTGGCCATGGTTGCGTTCTTCGTCTTCCTGACGCTGGCCCCGCTGCCATTCCTGTGGCAGGTGCTCGCCCGTATCGTCCTCATTCCGGTGATTGCAGGTCTTTCCTATGAGTTGCTGAAGGTGGGCGCCAACAAGCGGTGGATGTCTTGGGCCAATCGACCCGGAATCTGGCTGCAGCGCATCACGACCAAAGAGCCTTCGGACGATATGGTGGAGGTTGCTGTCGCAAGCTTGTTAACAGCACTGTCTGAGGATGAACTTGCTGATGTCGAGGGGCGCGGGCCGATTGTCGCCGCCGCGCTGGCAGCCGAGAGGGAAGGGTCGGAGCAGAGCGACGCTCCGACCGATGTTGAAGAGCCGGCAGATGGATGATCGGCTCCGCTCAAAACTAGAGGAACTCGAGCAGCGATTCGCCAAGACGCTCGAGGAGATGGCCGATCCCGAGGTTCTCGCCAATCAGGAGCGCTATCGGGAGGTCACGATTCTCCACGCCGAGTTGCGCCCGGTTATCCACGCGTTCCAGGCTTACGAACAAGCTGCAGCTGAACTCGCCGAAGCATCCGAGATGGCGGCCATTGAACAAGATGCAGAAATGCGTGCCTATCTCGAGGGTGTTGCCGACGACCAGCGACGGAGGCTGGATCCGCTGGAGACCGAACTCCGTGTCATGTTGGTTCCAAAGGACCCCGACGATGACAAGGATGTGATCGTCGAGATCCGTGCCGCAGTTGGTGGGGACGAAGCGGCATTGTGGGGGGCTGATCTCTACCGCATGTACGAGAGATTTGCCGAGAGGCACGGCTGGAAGACCGAGCCTATCAACACTTCCGTCACCGGCGGAGGCGGCCTCAAAGACGCCACGTTCTCAGTCAAAGGGAAGGGCGCATACTCCCGTCTCAAGTACGAGGCCGGTCCGCATCGAGTGCAGCGAGTTCCCAAGACAGAATCCCAGGGCCGAATCCACACTTCGATTGCAACCGTCGCGGTGCTGCCAGAAGTGGAAGCGGTTGAGGTCGAGATCCACGACAATGACATAACGGTGGACACATTCAGGGCTACCGGCCCGGGCGGCCAGTCGGTGAACACAACCGACTCCGCAGTGCGGATCACCCACTTGCCTACCGGTCTCATGGTCACTTGCCAGGACGAAAAATCGCAGTTACAGAACAAGCTGAAGGCGCTGCGCGTGCTACGTGCCCGGCTCTATCAGCAGCAGCTTGCCGAACAGCAGGGTGAGCAGGCATCGGCGCGGCGTTCGCAAGTCGGCACGGGCCAGCGAGCAGAGAAGATCCGCACCTACAACTTCAAGGAGAACCGTGTCACCGATCATCGGGTAGGAATGACGCTTCACTCGCTTCCCGAGATCCTCGACGGCAGTCTCGACGAGTTCCACACTGCCTTGGTTGCTCACGATGCGGTGGAGAGCCTTAGCGAGGCCTGAACGGCGGCCTGAGCGAGCTGCGGTCGTCGATGTTTCGGACGCGTGGCGCCCGCGCTTAGGCGGTCCGTGCGCCCGGTGGGCTATCCACCACGGCGAGCTTGGCTACCCCGTCGCTAGGTACCTTCGAATTGGTATGCACCCTTCCCGGGAGCCGTATCCAGAGACAGGCGCCTCCGAGCCGTTCCGAGCGGCGATACCCAGCCGCCCCGCCGTGCGCCTTCGCAATGGCGCTCGTGATTGCAAGGCCGATCCCCGAGCCGGGTACCGTCGCATTGAGTCGATTGGGCCCGCGTTCAAACTTCTCCCCAACATCCAATTCATACCTGCGAGGAACTCCGGGGCCGTCATCGTGAACTTCGAGCAGGAGGTCGCCACCGTCGGTTCTGGCAACGACCAGGGTGTGGCCACCCCCGTACCTTTCCGCATTGGCCACGAGGTTGCCCAGCGCCTGTCGCATTCGCCCACCGTCAAGAAACGCGGTGGTGCCTCGTTCGGCATCGACCCGGACGCCTGGTGGATCTAACGCCGCAGCGGTTACCGACGACCACGCCAGTTCGTCCACGTCGGTGGGTGCAACGTCAAGCGTCATGGTTCCGAAGTTCTCCGATGCGAGCATCACAAGATCAGAGACGATTCGTGATAGATAGGACGCCTGTTCGCTGGCAATCGACGTGATTTCCCTTGTCTCGGCAGCATCTTCAATGGCACCGTGATCGAGTACGTCGAGGAAGCCAACGACAGCGGTCAGCGGTGTCCGCAGCTCATGGGAGATCGAAGCCACCAGATCGGTGCGTTGGTCCTCCACCAACCTGCGGTTTTCCCGGATAGCAACTCCCTGGCGGGCGATCACGAGGCCACCGACCAAGAGGGTTGCATGCATCAGACCCTGGTCGGTGATACCGGCGCCCGCGCTCATGTCTTGATGACATAGTGCCTTCCTTTATGCCACGAGCCGCCCGCACCACCTGGGGCCGCACAATAATTCCGGCTCAGCATCCACAATCTGGCACTAGGTCGGTGTACTTTTCGACTCCGTGGAGTCGTCTAAATTTCTAACTATGAGTAAACGTGTGTCAGCACTACTGGCGGAAGTCTCCGATCTTCCGGCCCATGAGACCCGGCGTCTCCTCCTGGCGGTGGCGGGCGTCGACGCGGCGTGGCTACTGGGCGATCCGCCTGTTGGCGACCAGGTGGCTGAGCGTTTCCGTCATCTGGTCGATCGCAGGGTTGGCGGCGAACCTCTTCAGTATCTCGAGGGAACGGTGCAGTTCGGTCCTCTGGAGTTGGGGATCGATCCGAGGGCATTGATCCCACGATCCGAAACCGAAGGGCTCTGGGCGTTGTCGATCGAGTTGCTTCGAGGAATCGGCAAACCGGTCGTCGTCGACCTATGCACCGGGAGCGGGAACCTGGCCCTGGCGTGCAAGCATGAGTATCGCGCTGGTCGGGTTATCGGCGTTGACATCTCAGCCCAAGCCATCGAACTCGCTCGCGAGAACGCCGATCGCGTGAGCCTTGGCGTGGAGTTCATCGGAGGAGATCTCTTCGATGTCATCCCCGAGGAGTTGTGTGGTCGGATCGACCTAATCGTTTCGAACCCACCTTATGTTGGTGCGGGCGAGGTCGCCGACCTGCCGGCCGACGTCCGGGACTATGAACCCCACACGGCGTTGATCGGCGGGCCCGAGGGAACGGAGATCCTTGCCAGGATTGCGGCAGGTTCGGGGGAGTGGTTGCGGCCCGGGGGATTCATCGCATGCGAGATTGGGGAGACCCAGACAGACGAATGTCTGCGGGTCTTCTCCGACTTTGAGCCTCGCGTCGAGGCCGACCTCGCGGGGCGTCCCCGGTATCTCATCGGATGCGCACCAGAGCGCTCCGATCTGCACTAACTTGAGAGTGAACCATTCAAGGGAGCAAGAATGTCGATCGAGCAAGCGGTTGCAGCGCTCAGGCGCGGCGAAATCGTCGGTGTCCCCACGGACACGCTCTACGGCTTGGCGGCAGACCCATTCAGGGAGGACGCGCTCAACGCGATCTTCAATCTGAAGGGGCGGCCATCCAACAAGCCTCTGGCCATCCTCGTCTCATCGTTGGAACAAGGCATGACCATTGCCTCATTGTCCGACCGTGCCCTCGATCTGGCGGATCTTCATTGGCCCGGTGCGTTGACTCTGGTGCTACCCCGGCTTCCGTCTGCACCCAAGTGGTTGGGCAATGCCGGCCGACGCACGGTGGGCCTCCGCTGCCCCGATCATCCTGTCGCTCTGGAACTGCTGAAGATCTACGGTCCGCTTGCTGTGACGTCAGCCAACATTGCAGGGAACGAATCGGTTCTCAACGATCTCGATGCCCGTGATCTGTTCGGCGACGCGGTTTCGGTGTACCTCGAAGGGAAGGCCAAAGGCGGCCAGGCGTCGACGATCATCGATCTCACCGAGCCGTCGCCGCTCGTTCTTCGCGAGGGCCCGGTCCGAGAGGCTTAGGTCGACAGGGCGCAGTTACGCGTCTCGGACACCTGAAAACCCTGGAGTTCGCTTTGCGAACTCCCAAGGAACTCGCCCCCGGTGAGTTCCCGCTATGCCAGATGGTGCATGTATCGGCACTGCTATTCTCGCTGCGAGTATCTCCAGGTTCAAGGAAAGTAGCGGATGTCTGATACGCGATCGATTGAAGAGGTTGACCCCCAGCTCGCCGAGCTGATCCAGAAGGAGGTCAGCCGCCAGCGGTCGCAGATTCACCTGATCGCTTCAGAGAACTACATCTCGTACGCCATGATGCAGGCCTCGGGTTCCGTCCTGTCCAACAAGTACTCCGAGGGGTATCCGGGCCGTCGTTACTACGAGGGTTGCGCGGTGATCGATGAGGTGGAAAACCTTGCCAGGGACCGGGCCAAGCACTTATTTGGCGCGGAGCATGTCAACGTGCAACCGCACAGCGGTTCGCAGGCCAACATGGCTGCGTACCTCGCTGTGCTCAAGCCCGGCGACACAATCCTGGGTATGTCCCTGGATCAGGGTGGCCACCTCACCCATGGATCCCCGGTCAACTTCTCTGGTCAACTCTTCAACTTCGTTGCCTACGGCGTGGACAAAGAGACCGAGCACATCGACATCGAAGATGTGCGACGGCTGGCCAAGGAACACAAGCCGCAGATGATCATCGCCGGTTATTCGGCCTACTCACGGTTCATCGATTGGGCCGCTTTCCGTCAGATAGCAGATGAGGTCGGGGCGATCTTCTTGGTCGACGCGGCGCACATCATTGGCCTTATCGCCGGGAGCGCACACCCCAACCCGGTTCCTCATGCCGACATTGTCACTGCCACAACTCATAAGGCTCTTCGAGGGCCACGCGGTGGCATGATCATGAGCCGCGAGAAATACGCAAAGGTCATCGACAAGGCCGTCTTCCCGTACGCCCAGGGGGGGCCGATCAACAGCCAGATTGCCGCTAAAGCGCTTTGCTTCCAGCAAGCATCGCTGGCTGAATTCAAGACATACGCCAACCAGATCGTCCGTAACGCCAAGGTCCTTGCCGGGGCGATGGACGACGAGGGTCTCCGCGTCATCGGCGGCGGTACCGAGAACCACATGTTCCTGGTCGATCTGCGGTCAATCGATGCCGAGTTGACGGGCAAGGAAGCGGCGCAGTTCCTCGACGCTCACGGCGTCACGTTGAACCGGAATTCGATTCCGTTTGACCCCAGGTCGCCGTTCATCACGAGTGGCCTCCGGTTGGGCACCCCGTCGGTCACTTCCGCCGGCATGATGCAGGAACAGATGGTGCTGCTTGGGAAGCTCATGGTCGAACTGCTGAGGAAGCGGATCGACCCCTACTCTGTGAACCTCTACACCGGTCAGGTACAAGAGTTGGCAGACGCCTTTCCGCCATACCCCGCCAACTTCCCCGGCCACGTCTAGGCGTTCTGTCAGTCCCCCCGAAACGTGTCTCCCGGTCAAACCCCGGTCGTGTGAGCCGCATCAGCAACGTTAGGCTTGCGGGTGGGAAAGCGACGCGAGTACAGTGGCGCCGGTTCTTGTGAACATCTTCACAAACCGCGCCGAGCCTTTTGGACCGGTGAGACATTATGAGCGAAGACCGAACTGGAAGCGGGCGGAGTGGCATCGTTCCAGATCGGCATTCGATCACGGGTGGTTTTGCGCCCGGAGTCGACCTCATTTCGTCTGTCATTGCCGGTCTGCTCTTGGGACTCGGTCTTGATTGGTGGCTGAACACGAGTCCGATATTTGTCATCATTGGCGGCGTTTTGGGTTTCGGCAGCGGTTTTTACAAGCTGTGGCAATACTCGGCGGTGCTGGAAGAGCAAGCGAAGGATCGCAGACGTGGAAGCTGAAGCCCCGGACGTCTCAGCCGGCTTCGAGCGGGTGCCCGGCAGGCCGAACATCGAAGCCAAGCTGGGACTTAATACGGCCCGCCGCGCCGTATGGGTTGCGCCTGCCCTCATTGCAGTTTTTGCGCTCCTCGGAGGTCGTCTTGGGGCGATGTCGGCGGCCATCGGGGTGGCCATCGTGGTCGGCAACTTCATGCTCGCCGGGTTTGTTTTGTCAAAGGCTGCGGCGATATCACTGACGTTGTATCATGCGGCGGCCTTGTTCGGTTTCTTCCTTCGTTTGGCATTGATCACCGTGGTGATGCTTGGTGTCGGGAGCTTGATGGAACTTGATCGAATGGCGATGGGAATCTCAGCCGTTGTGAGCTATCTCGTCTTGTTGTCTTGGGAAGCCGTGGCGGTTACACGGGGTGAGGAAAAGGAGTTGGAGTGGAGCTGATACTCGCGTCCGGTGAATGCAACACCGCAGACGAGATCATGTGTGTACCCGAGAGTGTCAACGAACTCTTTGAGAACCCATTCCTCGGCGGCATCAATCGAACCATGTTGCTCACTCTCCTCGCGGCAGCCGTCGTTATCGGCCTGCTCTATTTCGGCATCGTCCGTAATAAGAAGCGCCTCGTACCATCAAAGTTCGGAGCCGCGATTGAGGCCTTGGTCCTGTTTGTGCGTGATGAGATAGCAATCGGGATCATTGGCCCGCGACACGGTCTCAAGTATTTCCCATGGCTGTTGGCGATCTTCTTGTACATTCTTGTGGGCAACCTCTTCGAGATCCTCCCCTTCATCAACTTCCCCATCACCTCTCGTATGTGGGTGATACCGGCCTTACTGTCGATACTCACCTGGGTCATCTTTGTCGTCTCCGGATTCAAGGAACAGGGCTTCACCTACCTCAAAGACATCGCGTGGCCTCCGTCGGTACCCACGGCCATGAAGCCGCTGGTCGGCCTGATCGAATTGGTTTCTACGTTCCTAATCCGCCCGATGACGCTTGCGGTGCGGCTCTTCGCCAACATGGTTGCCGGCCACATCATGCTTACCCTCCTGTTGGTATCGGGTTGGGTATTCCTCTCCGGGCAGGGCGGGATCGCCAAGATCCCGATTGGTTTCGGATGGCTCGTCATGGGGCTCGGCATCTATGTCTTCGAGATCGTCGTGGCCATCCTCCAGGCATACATTTTCGCCCTGCTTTCCGCGGTGTACGTGCAAACAGCCGTACATCCTGAGCACTGAGTTATTGCATAATCGTCCGACATTGAAAGGAATCAGAGAATGGAAGCACTCCTCGCAGTGCAGATAGTGGCCCAGGAAGTCGCCGGTCTAACCGGTGAGCTCAGCGGCTCACTGAACATTGTCGGCTACGGCCTTGCCGCCATCGGCCCGGGCATTGGAATCGGCATCGTGGCCGGCAACGCCGTTCAGGCGATGGCCCGGCAGCCCGAGGCAGCCGGCATGGTGCGGACCACGATGTTCCTAGGCATCGCCTTCACCGAGGCGCTCGCTCTGATCGGCTTCGTGCTGTTCTTCATCGCCTAAGGAGTCAATGTGAACATGTTCGCACCGTTGCTCCTCGCCGCTGAGGAGACTGAACACGTAGCAGAGGAAGCGTCGGGTCTCGATCTGCTCCTACCTCGCGACATCAACGAGATAATCGCCGGCGTTATCGCCTTTGTCATCGTGTTCGGGTTCATCTGGAAGTACGCCGCCCCGGCCCTCAACGAGATGCTCGAGAATCGGCAAAAGGCGATCAAGGCAGACCTCGAGGCTGCTGAGGCGGAAAAGGTCGAGGCAACTGTCCTCAAAGAGGACTATGCCGCCCAACTCTCCGGAGCGCGGGACGAGGCCACACGCATCGTGGAGGACGCACGACAAGCCGGCGAGGCCGCCCGCGCCGACATCGTGTCCCGTGCGTCGGGGGAGGCTGAAGCCATCAAAGCTCGTGCCAAGCAAGAACTTGTCGCGGATCGCGAGGCCGCCTCGATCGCCATGCGCCGCGAGGTCGCGGGCCTTTCGCTTGACGTGGCCGAGAAACTGGTCGGCCGCAATCTGGACCAAGAAGGGCAACAAGCGCTCGTCGACGAGTTCATCGACCAGCTCGGAGGCACCGAGGCCTGATGATGGAAACTAACCACATCGATGGTTACGCCCGGGCACTGCTCGACGTAACGCTCGCCGAGGGAGACGCGGACCGTCTCTCGGATGAACTGTTCAGTGTCGCCCTGGCCTTTGGCGAGTCGGAAGAGCTTCAGGGCGTATTGGGCGACCCGCTGGTTCCTTTTGAGAAGAAACAGAGCATCGTCGGTGACCTGATCGGGGGACGCGCTTCGAAGGTGACCGTGTCGCTTGTCAACATGCTCGTCGGTGTTAGCCGACTCAAGGACTTTGGTGCGATCACGAAGCGAATGATGGAGCTGGCAGCCGAGGCGGAGGGCCATGTCGTGGCCGAGGTTCGGAGCGCGGTGGAGCTCGATGATGCGACCCAAAAGCGGCTGGTAGCCAAGCTCTCTGCCGTGACCGGTAGGGCAGTCAAGCTCAACGTTGTTGTTGACCCGTCCGTGATTGGTGGGCTAGTTGCCCAAGTTGAAGACACTTTGTTTGACGGGTCGGTGCGTAACCGGCTCCTGGAATTGCGAGAGGCATGGGCATAGCGAATGGCTGATCTAACCCTGACTCCGGAAGACATCACCAGTGCGCTGCGGCATAACCTTGCCGACTGGTCACCGTCCGTCGAGGCCGAGACTGTTGGCTACGTCGACGCCGTCGGTGACGGCGTTGCTCGTGTGACCGGTCTTCCGCACGTCATGACATCCGAGTTGCTGGAGTTCCCCGGTGGTCTCACCGGCGTGGCTCTCAACCTCGACGAAGACTCGATAGGCACCGTCGTCATGGGTGACTCATCGAAGATCGAGGAAGGCGACGAGGTCCGGTCAACCGGGCGTGTGCTATCGGTTCCGGTTGGCGATGGTTTGTTGGGACGGGTCGTCGATCCGCTCGGTAACCCGATCGACGGCAAGGGCCCGATCGAATTCACTGAGACCCGCTTGCTGGAAACGCAGGCACCCTCGGTGGTGGAGCGGCAGCCGGTTGCCGAGCCGCTGCAAACGGGTATCAAGGCTATCGATGCCATGACCCCGATCGGTCGCGGGCAACGGCAGCTGATCATCGGCGACCGCCAAACCGGCAAAACGGCCATCTTGATCGACACGATCATCAATCAAAAAGGCCTGGACGTTAAATGCATCTACGTCGCCATCGGGCAGAAGGCCTCGACGATTGCCGAGGTGGCCGATGCGTTGGAGCAGGCCGGTGCGATGGAGTACACAGTCATCGTGGCCGCCCCCGCTTCGATTGCCGCCGCGTTGCAGATGTACGCCCCATATGCCGGCTCGGCGATGGGGCAATACTGGATGTACAACGGGCAGCATGCTCTCGTTATCTTCGATGACCTTTCCAAACAGGCCGTGGCGTATCGTGAGATTTCGTTGTTGCTGCGTCGCCCCCCGGGTCGTGAGGCGTATCCCGGTGATGTGTTCTATCTCCATAGCCGCCTGCTGGAGCGTTGTGCCAAGCTCAGCGATGAGTTGGGTGGTGGCTCCCTTACCGGTTTGCCGGTCATCGAAACCAAGGGTAATGACGTCTCGGCGTATATTCCGACCAACGTGATTTCGATTACGGACGGCCAGATCTTCCTCGAGTCGGATCTCTTCTACTCGGGTATCCGCCCTGCCATCAACGCCGGTATCTCGGTTTCCCGTGTCGGTGGCGCCGCTCAGGTCAAAGCAATGAAGAAGGTCGCCGGCCCGTTGCGTCTCAATCTTGCCCAGTTCCGAGAGCTTGAGGCATTCGCCGAGTTCGGTTCAGAGTTGGACGCTGCTTCATTGGCCCAGCTCGACCGAGGCCGCCGCGTCGTCGAGGTACTCAAGCAAGGTCAGTTTGCCCCCCTCCGGGTCGAGGAACAGGTTGTTTCCATCTTTGCGGTGACCGAAGGCCACATGGACGACGTGCCTGAGAGGCAGGTTCACGAGTTTGAGGCGGGTCTGCTGGAGTTTGTCCGGTCCCGCTACTCGGGGCTACTGAACGAGATTCGCGACACCGGCGAGTTACCGGCTGAGGCTCTCGTAGCAGCCATCAACGAGTTCAAGGCCACACGGGAGGGTTAGTCCGTGGCTTCCGCAGAAGTTCGGCAAATTCGCAGACGGATCAAGAGCGTCGAGTCGACGATGAAGATCACGCGCGCCATGGAGCTGATCGCAACGTCGCGCATAGCGAAGGCGAGAGTTCGGGTAGCCCAGTCGAAGCCTTATACCGACAAGATGAATGAGGTCATCCACAACCTCGGTGCCGGCAGTGGTGGCGCCAGGCATCCGTTGCTGAAGCGTCGTGAGGTGATGACTGCCGGGGTGGTCATCGTTACCTCCGATCGGGGGCTCGCCGGCGGATACAACGGCAATGTCATCCGGATGGCGGAGCATCGCATCCACGATCTTCGCGAACAAGGGAAAGAGATTCGGTTGTACGTCGTGGGGGAGAAGGCCAGGGCATTTTTCGCCTATCGCAAGTTTGCCATCGAGCACGCCTGGCTGGCGGTGACCGATACTCCGGTCTACGGCGATGCACGCTTGATCGGCAACTCGCTCCTGGAGGCTTACGAGAGCGAGTCAGTGGACTCTGTCGAAGTCTTCACGACCCGGTATGTCTCGGCAATGACGCAGAATGCCGTGCTGTGGCCGATGCTCCCGATCGAGCCCCCTGCGGCTACGGGACAGGAGGGTGCCGTCGGGTATACGTTCGAACCGTCACCGGAGGACATCCTGGCCAGGCTGCTCCCGAGGTACCTCGAGGGAACCATTTTTGGCATCTTGCTGGAAGCGTCGGCTTCGGAGCACGCGGCACGGCGCCGGGCGATGAAGGCGGCCACGGAGAACGCTGAAGAACTGGTACGTCTCTTGACCCGTGAGGCCAATCAGGCCCGGCAGGCTGAGATCACAACTGAAATATCTGAAATCGTCGGCGGCGCCGAAGCGCTGACCGGTAGTTGATAGAGGAAAAGGAAGAAGATGACCACAACGACCGCACTTCCAACGGGGCGCATCGTCAAGGTGGCCGGCCCGGTCGTCGACGTTGAGTTCCCGGGCGATGCCTTGCCGGACATTCTTTACGCGATCGAGGTTGACTTTGAGATCGGCGGAGTAACGAAGACTGTTAAGTGTGAGGTAGCCCAGCACCTCGGGCACAACACGGTGCGTGCCGTCGCCCTTGCGCCAACCGACGGCCTCGTGCGTGGCGCTGTCGTCCGCAACACCGGTACCGAGATCACCGTCCCTGTGGGTGATCAAACGCTCGGCCACATCTTCAACGTTTGGGGCGACTCGCTGGATGCCCCCGACCACGAGTTCACCGGCGACTGGTGGCCGATCCATCGTGAGGCGCCACCGTTTGAGGATGTTGAGCCGCAGAAGAAGGTCTTTGAGACCGGCATCAAAGTTCTTGACCTCATCAGCCCCTATCTCGAAGGTGGCAAGATCGGGTTGTTCGGTGGTGCCGGTGTCGGCAAGACGGTGCTTATCCAGGAGATGATCAACCGGGTTGCGACCCAGCACGGTGGAGTGTCGGTGTTCGCCGGTGTCGGCGAGCGCACCCGTGAGGGCAACGATCTGTTCCTCGAGATGACCGAGTCCGGCGTCCTCGAAAAGGCTGCCCTGGTGTTTGGCCAGATGGACGAACCGCCGGGGGTCCGGCTGCGGGTAGCGTTGTCGGCGTTGACCATGGCCGAGTATTTCCGTGACGTACAGCGCCAGGACGTGTTGCTGTTCATCGATAACATTTTCCGCTTCACCCAGGCCGGATCGGAAGTTTCCACGCTCCTGGGCCGGATGCCTTCTGCTGTGGGCTACCAGCCGACGCTTGCCGGTGAGATGGGCACACTGCAGGAGAGGATTACGTCACTCAAGGGCCGTTCGATCACGTCTCTGCAGGCCATCTACGTGCCTGCCGACGACATCACCGATCCTGCTCCACACACGGCGTTTGCTCACCTTGATGCGACCACGGTGCTGTCGCGTCCGCTCACTGCTCTTGGTATCTACCCGGCTGTCGATCCGCTCGACTCGGGGAGCCGTGCTCTCGATCCGCAGATCGTCGGCGAGAAGCACTATGACGTGGCAACTCAGGTGCAGCGTATCTTGCAGCGCTATCAGGACCTACAGGACATCATCGCCATTCTTGGTATCGATGAGCTGTCTGAGGAAGACAAACTGATCGTGGGCCGGGCCCGACGTATCCAGCGTTTCTTGTCGCAGCCGATGTTCGTGGCCGAGGCGTTCACCGGTCAGGTCGGGGTCAACACACCGCTCGATGAGACCATTGAGTCGTTCACGATGCTGATCGAGGGTGAGCTCGATCACCTGCCGGAGCAAGCCTTCTACATGGTCGGCGGCGCCGAAGATGTCATGCGGAAGGCCAAGGAGATGGAGACGGCATAGTGGCCGACAAGCTCTTTCACGTTGACGTAGTGGCTCCTGAGGCCATCGTGTGGTCCGGTGCCGCCGTGTTTGTGTCCGCCCGAACAACAGAGGGCGATATCGGCATCCTTGCCGATCACGAAGCCACGATGGCTGCCCTCGCTACGGGGCCGGTTGAGATCCAGGATCCAGATGACAATGTCGTCACGATCGGCATCCAC
Source organism: Actinomycetota bacterium (assembly GCA_034660155.1). Lineage (GTDB taxonomy): Bacteria > Actinomycetota > Acidimicrobiia > Spongiisociales > UBA5794 > JAAETI01. The sequence goes on from JAYEIP010000331.1 coordinate 18,450, forward strand.
GGCGGTTTTCTCCAGATATATGAGAACACGGTGACCTTGCTCACCGATCGTGCCGAGATGACCGAGGGGGGCCGTGAAGAGGCCCTGCGGCTGGCTGAGGAGCTAAAGGCCGCCGAGGAGCGCAGTCTCGAAGAGGCGGCTTCTTAACTCAGAGACTCGGGCTCAAAGACTCGGCGAACTGATCAACCTGGGTCGGAAGTCCCTTTGCGATAGCCTCGCTCATGACTGGGAAGAACAAGGTGGAGAGGGTTCCCCTCGAGATGACCTCAAGCGTCACGGTGACCACTGTTGTTCCGTTTCCGTTGGGTTCGAGATGAGTGTCGAGCGAGCCTGCTACCTCGCGGGCGTCGAGATCGAGCTTCATCCGTTCCTCGACGTCTGCCGTGACTATCTCGGCGGTTCCGTTATAACGCTTCATGGCTACGGTCGTTGACCACCGAAAGGACTTGAGGAGCCCGGTCTCGCTCACGCGGGGCTCGGTGACGTCTTCGATGGGTCCTATGTTCGACCATGTCTCTGCGTGCTGCAGGCTCTCCCATACGGACCCAATGGAAGCATCCGCGACCGCCTGATGAGTAAAAGTTGCTCGGGGCATTTGGGGACTTTAGCCGCGGCGCCACGATCGCGGCAGCCGACGGCTGGGCTCACAGCCCGTGAGCTTGGTATTCTCTAGGCCCAATGCGTAGGAAGTTTCTTCTTTCGATCCTCGGTACCGACCTCGTTGCGCTGGCGGCGGTCCTTGTTTTCGCGTCCTTGTTGGTCTTTGGCGAGTGGATCCCATGGGATGCTGTGCCTCGCGAGAACCTTTGGCCCATGCTCGGTTTGCTCGGAGTCGGTGCTCTGTTGGGCTCTTACGCCAGTGTCCGGATGTGGGCGCAGGGTGCACCACGGCCTTCGTATGGCAGGGCATTGGCCATCGTTGCCATTGCCTCAGCCTTTACCGCGACTGGTCTGGTTCTCGGGCGCCCGTACTGGTCGCGGCCCTACCTCGCGACAACAATCGGGCTCTGGCTCGGTGCGACCCTGCTTCATCGCTTCATGCGTCGACGCCGTCCCTGGGCAGAAGACCTCGTCATCGTTACCGGGGAAAAGGGGCTTGTTGAGGACCTGCGGGACGCCGAGCACACCAATGTGGTTGATCTCTATGACCCTGCCGGCGAGCCACCGATGCAACCAATAGACAACACGACATTGGTTGTCGATCTGCGACCAGTCATGTCCGACCGGATGGCGCAATACATCTCCTCATGGAACCTTGCGGGCTATCCGGTCCGGGCACTCTCGAGTGTGTACGAGGAATACACCGGCCGGCTCCCGATGGTGCACCTGGCTGAAGGTTGGGAGCTTTCGGCGCCGGTGCGTCGCAACGAGTACGCCGCGGTGAAACGTGCAATCGATGTTGTGCTGGTTGTCGCAACGGCCCCCTTGTGGCTCCTTCTCGCAGCCGTGATCTGGGTGTCGGTGCGTCTCGACTCGGCCGGACCCGCGATTTACCGGCAATGCCGGATGGGGCTTGACGGCGAGTCGTTCATGCTCTACAAGTTCCGGACGATGGTCGTAGACGCCGAACAGAACGGTCCCCAGTTTGCCGCCGAGAACGACTCTCGTCTCACCAAGGTGGGTCGTCTACTACGCCGTTTCCGTGTCGACGAGATCCCCCAACTCCTCAACGTTCTCAAAGGCGACCTCAGCCTGGTGGGCCCCCGCCCCGAACGCCCCGTCTTCACCGAGCAGTTCGAGAGCACCATCCCCTTCTACGGCTACCGCCACCTAGTCAGACCCGGCGTAACCGGCTGGGCCCAGGTCAACTTCGGCTACGCCGACAACGAACGGGAAACAGTAGAGAAGCTCACCTACGACCTCTACTACGTCAAACACATGTCCCCATGGCTAGACCTGTCAATTCTGGGTCGGTCCATGTGGACCGTGTTGAGTGGCTTCGGAGCGAAGTAACGAAGCGAGGCCTTGCGCCGCCCTAGGCGGCGCAAGCCGAAGTCAGTCCCCCCTCCGGGGGGAAGGTACCGCAGCGGCGAAGCCGCTGGGGTAGGGGGGTCTGAGCAGGTGTCCGAGCCGTCCCGCTGGCCGGCGTAGCCGGCGTCAGCGGCATGATGTCTCTGTCCAGAAGTCACTACCTAGTTTCAGTAGTGACTACTTCGTAGCGGTGGTGTCGTCCGTTCTCATCAGTCCCCCCTTCGGGGGGAAGGTACCGCAGCGGCGAAGCCGCTGGGGTAGGGGGGTCTGAGCAGGTGTCCGAGCCGTCCCGCTGGCCGGCGTAGCCGGCGTCAGCGGCATGCAGCCTCTTACGCGAGGCCGCCCACAACTACGGGTTCAACACCCCGTCGGCCCGTCGAATAAACGCCGCCATCTGCTCCCGTGTCACAAAGTCGGTCGGACAAAACTCCGTATTCGCCGGCGGGTTACATCCCCTGGTGATCCCGGCAGTCGCCAGCTTGGCGATGTCGTTCTCGAAGATGGAGCCGTCGTCGTCGGTGAAGGTGTTCCCCCCACCATCATCCGTCAACCCGAGTGCCCGCACCAGAAACGCCGCCATCTGCTCCCGGGTGACCGGATCATCGGGGCAAAAGTTGTCATTCGTGGGTGGGTTGCATCCCTTGGTGATTCCCGCGGTCGCCAGTTTGGCGATGTCGTTCTCGAAGATGGAGCCGTCGTCGTCGGTGAAGGTGTTGCCCCCACCATCATCCGTGAGTCCGAGGAAACGCACTAGGAACGCCGCCATCTGGCCACGGGTGACAACGTCCGTCGGGCAGAAGAGATCATTGTCCGGTGGGTTGCACCCCTTCGTAATCTCATTTTCGGCGAGCCATAGGATGTCATCGATGAATACACTCCCGCCGACATCGGAGAGCGCCCGGAACTGAATGAACCGCGCCGGATTCTGATTCTGCTCGTCACCGATGGTTACCTGAATGTTGTATGGCCCGCCGGCCGCCGGGGTGAATTGGAAGGTGGATTGGTCGCCGTTGGCTACCTCGTTGCCCAGGAAGAAGGCGGCCCATTCGTACGTGATGGTTCCGGTACCCCCGGCGTTGACCATGGCGGTGAAGGTTGCAGCTTCGCCCGGCAAGCCAACGGATGGGCCGTTGATGGAGACCAGCAACGCATCGGCATCGCCGATAGTCGCAATCACGTCGGCCGGGTTCGCTCCGGCATAATTCGTATCTGCGGAGGTAACAGCGAACGAGATTGGCGATGTGTGGGGATCTTCCTCGTCAACACCGTCTTCAAACCCGCCGACAGAGATCTCTCGTGCGGTATCCCAGTTCGTCGAGTCGAATACGACCTGGGATGGCGTGAGCGTCAGCTGGTCCAGTGCCGCGGTCAGCGTGACGGTCACGGGAGCGGTCGGCTCCGACTCGAGAACGATGTCGAGCGTATCGGCAGCACCACCCTCGAGAACAAAGATGCCGTCGCCATCGTCGACGCCCACGGCTGCAGTGTCATCATCGGTGATCGTCGCGGTGCCTGTTGCCTTGAGGATTGTGGCTTCCACGGGATTGGTGAGGGTCACGAGGAAGGTTTCGGTGAGCTCGTCAATGTCATCGTTGGCGATGGGGACGGCGAGCGTCGTGGTGCCGCTGGGGCCGCCCGACAAGATTGTCAGAGTGTCCGTCTGGCTGGTGTAGTCAGTGCCCCCGATGGCCTCGATATCGGAGGTAGCGATGTCGAAGTCGGTATCAAAGGCGGTGGCGCCGGTGCGAGTAATCGTGAAATCCGCAGTGGCGGCCGCCTCGTTGACCACGACGTTGTCGATCGACAATGTCGGGGGAATGTCATCGTCCTCGATCGTTCCAATGGCAATGAGATCGCTGCCGGGAATGATGGCGGCCACTAGCCCGGACAGGGTGACGTTGAGGGTTTCGTCGGGCTCGTAAACGACGTCACTTACGAGCGCTATCGAGTAGGTGTCGGTACCGGTGGCGCCACCTGGGGCGATGCTGATTGGCTCCACAATGGCGGCGAAGTCGTCGACGATGGCCGCAGTGCCGCTTGTCGGCGTCGCCACCGCGTTGGCCGTTACCTCGGTCAGGCCCGTTCTGGTCACGGTGAACACCATTGGGCCCAGCGCCTCTCCGGTCGACCTGTCGGCGATGCTCAGCGTCGGCGCTGTGTCATCGTTGGCGATGGTGACTATGTGCGTGTTGTTTGGCCCGATGCTCCCTACGGTTGGGGACACGAGAGTCAATGTGAAGGTCTCGTTGTTCTCGTAGATCGTGTCAGACGTGAAGGAGAGGGATACTGGGAGGCTTGTGCCGTTGGGCGAGTTAGGGGGGAAGGTCACTGTCGCGAGAGACAGTGTGTAGTCGCCGACTTCTGCGGGATCGGCTCCGCTCGGCGTCGCAATCACGGTGACGACAACGGGTGCGTTGAGAAGAGCGGTATTGGTGAGCACTACGTTGATCACCGGGGCAGAGCCTTCAGGGGTGCTCGAGCTGCTCACCGAAAAGTTAACCACCTCACCGGCGGCGGCAGCAGGAGCAACGCCGGAAAGGCTCACAAATAGTGCGGATAACAGTGTCAGCACCACTGATAGCGCCAGGTGGCGCCCAGCCAGGTACGATCTCGGGTTACGCATGCAATTTCCCCTTCCGACC
>JAYEIP010000332.1:0-5641 GCA_034660155.1 Actinomycetota bacterium
TACGATGCCCTTTCCGGTGAGTGGTGGGACTATCAGCAAGATCATTGGGACCAGCGCACGGACGTTCAGTACAAAGACTCGGAGCAGTCCCCGCTGGTCGAAGCGCATGGCAAGGCAGATGTCGTGCGCGAGATGCTTGGTGACCGCTTCGGGCGGTCCATGTTGATAGGCGATGGCGTTAGCGATCTGGTCGCCAGTGATGTTGTCGATCTGTTCATCGGCTTCACCGGTGTGGTCGAGCGCCCTCGTGTCGCGGCCGAGTCGGAGGTACTAATTTTGGCAGATTCTCTCGCTCCGGTTCTTGGCTTGGCCCTTGCCGAATCTGACCAGAAGGCGCTTTCAGGTACCGTATATCGGGATGTAATGGAGGAGAGCCTGGCAAGGATCCAGGCCGGCGAAGTGATCGTCCGGAGAGGCGCAAACCTATGACCTTCCGACTACTTGTCACCGATGATTTATCTCCCGAAGCGGTCTCCCTCTTGGAGGCACATGCCGACATCGACTTCGATGTCATCAAGGGACTCGATCCCGACCAACTTGCGGAACGGATCCCCGTCTATGACGGCCTGATCGTGCGCAGCAGCGCCAAAGCGACTGCAGCTGTGATCGCAGCCGGAGAGCGGTTGCGCGTCATCGGCAGGGCGGGAGTTGGGGTTGACAACATCGACCTGAAGGCGGCCAGTGAACGCGGTGTGATTGTCATGAACACCCCGGGCGCTAACACCGTCGCGACAGCCGAGCACACCATGGCGCTGCTATTGGCACTTTCCCGCAACGTTCCACAAGCGGCAGCAAGCCTGAAGGGTGGCAAGTGGGAGCGGAAGCTCTTCAAAGGTGTCGAGCTGCGCACCAAGGTCATCGGTATCGTCGGATTGGGCCGCATCGGGCGTCGTGTAGCCCGTCGGTGCCAGGCCTTCGGCATGGAGGTGATTTGCCACGATCCCTATCTCAGTGATGAGCGAGCCCACGAGCTACGGATCGAGCGGGTTTCGTTCGATGAATTGCTCGAGCGCGCCGACTTCATCACTCTCCATGCGGCCCTCACGCCCGGTACGCGAGGCCTCATCGGCAAGGATGAGCTGGCGAAGATGAAGCCCGATGTCAGGATCATCAACGCGGCGCGCGGCGCCCTGATCGATGAGGAGGCCCTGATCGATGCCTTGGAGAGCGGCAAGGTCGCCGGGGCTGCACTCGATGTACTGACTCAGGAACCGGCAGATCCGAGTAACCCGCTGCTCCAGATGGACAACGTCGTGGTGACGCCACATCTCGCGGCCAGCACAACCGAAGCGCAAAGGGAAGTAGGCATCCAGATTGTCCAGCAGGTTATCGATGCGCTGTCGGACATCGATTATCGCAACGCCGTGAACATGCCGATCGTCGAGGCCCACGTGTTGAAGGAGCTCCGTCCGTATCTCGAGATGGCCGAGAGGGTCGGCAGTCTGCAAACCCAGCTGGCACCCGATGCCATCACGAAGGTCGAAGTTGCCATTGAGGGTGACGTCATCAACGAGCACATCAAGCCAATCACTGTTGCTCTCTTGAAGGGCTTGTTGGAGCCCGTGCCAACCGGGTCGGTGAACTTCGTCAACGCACCGCATGTTGCCATGGAGCGTGGGGTATCCGTTTCCCAAACGAGCGGATTGCATACGACGGACTACCCGAACATCATCTCGTGCCGGGTCGAGTGGAGCGGTGGGAGTCGGTCGGTCGCGGCCACGTTGTTCAGCCATGACGAGCCGAGGATTGTCGACGTGGACGGCTACCGGGTTGATGTGATTCCGGAGGGAACCATCCTGGTGACGACGAGTCACGACGAACCGGGTTTCATCGGCAAATTGGGGACGATGCTCGGCGAGCTCGGGATCAACATCGCAACGTGGCGAACGGGTCGCTCGGCCCCCGGTGGCCGGGCCCTGTCGTTCATCAGCGTGGACTCCGACGTCCCCGACGAAGCAATCACCCAACTCTCCCAAACCCCCCCCATCGAAACCATCACCAAAATCCACCTCTGAACCGTGGGCCCCCAGCCCCCGTTTCCCGGGTCCCCCAACCCTGGGTTCGGAGACCGTGGTTTCCCGGGCTGCCAGCCCACGGTTCGTGGGGGACCATTACTCTCCGGGGGATGAAGGTTGCGCAACGTAGTCAGATTCCTCCGTTCTATGTGATGGAGGTGATGAAGGCGGCTGCCGAGCGGGAGCGGGTGGCCGGGGATGTTCTGCATCTCGAGGTCGGGCAGCCGAGCACGCCCGCCCCTGCCGCGGTGCGCGCGGCTGCCCATCGGGCGCTCGATTCCGAGCGGCTTGGTTATACCGATGCAATCGGGCTGCCGGAACTGCGAGAGCGGATTGCTCAACACTATGGCGATCGTTACGGAGTGACCTTGTCGCCAGACCGGATCGTCGTGACAATGGGGGCCTCCGGTGGGTTTGTCCTTGCCTTCCTGGCCGCGTTTGATGTGGGCGATCGGGTCGCGGTCACCCAGCCGGGGTATCCGTGCTACCGCAACACCCTCGAGGCGTTTGGCGTCGAAGCCGTCGCGGTGCCGGTCGGGCCGGAGACACGGTTTGTGCCGACGAGCCGGCTACTGGACCGGGCCGGTCCGCTCGATGGGCTGGTGCTGGCGAGCCCGGCCAATCCCACCGGCACCGCTTTGACGACCGACGAGCTGTCCGAGCTCGCCACCTATTGTCGTGCAAACGGGATCAGGCTCATTGCGGATGAGATCTATCACGGCATCGAATATGGAGAGCAGGTGCCGACCGCTCTGTCTGTTGAGCCCGATGCAGTCGTGCTCCAGAGCTTCTCCAAGTACTTTTCGATGACGGGCTGGCGGCTGGGCTGGATGGTGACTCCCGCAGATTTGATTCAGCCGCTGGAGCGTCTCGCTCAGAACCTCTTCATCTCACCGCCGACTCTGTCGCAGTACGCGGGGATAGCAGCATTCGACGTTGCTGATGAGCTTGATGCCAACGTCACTCGCTACGCCGAGAACCGAAGGGTCCTCATCGATGCGCTCGGCACGGTGGGACTCGACCACTTCGCCTCGCCCGACGGTGCGTTTTACTTCTACATCGACGTCTCCCACTTGACCGACGACAGTCAGGATCTGTGCCGGATCTGGCTCGACGATCTCGGCGTCGCCTGCACCCCCGGTATCGACTTCGACCCGACACTCGGCCATCGCTACATCCGCTTGTCCTATTCGGAGTCCACGCCCGATATCGTCCAAGCCGCGGGCCGGATCACCGACTGGGTGAATAGCGTTCTGTGAAATTGACGGACCCGATAGGCTGCGGGACATGGAACTTTATGCACGCGTCAACATTCTCAACGGACGAGCCGTTCGGCTCCCTCATGGCGATGTCCACGAGGCGGTATCGCTCGAGGCCGATCCCATAGCCCGAGCCGCCGGATGGGTGGAGAAAGGGGTCCGCCTTCTCCACGTTGTCGATCTCGATGCGGCCGCCTACGGGGACTACCGCAACCGCCCGATGATCCACGACCTGATCGATGCAGTCGAGGCACCCGTTCAGGTTGCTGGTGGTGTCCGGAATCCTCAGGAGGTCGGCCGGTTGCTCGACGCGGGTGCGTGGAGGGTTGTCATGGGCACCGCGGCGATCGAGAATCAGATCATGGTTTGGGACCTGTGCAGGGATAACCCCGGCAAGATCGTTGTCAGCCTGGACGTGCGGCCCAATGAGGAATTGCTGGTGCGCGGCTGGACAGCCGGCAGTGGCCGCTTCCTGGAAGAAGTGCTTATCGAGATGTCGTCTGCAGGTGCGGCGAGCATCATGCTTGCCGAGGCGGGCCGCGATGCCCTTGCCGAGCCACCCAACTTCGGGGCATTGCGTCAGGCCATCGAGATCGTCGAAGAGCCGGTGGTCGCCGCCGGCGGGGTCCGCAGCCTCGATGATCTCCGCGCTTTGCTGGAACTCGACGTGGCGGGGCGGTCCATTGGAGGTGTCGTGGTGGGACGCGAGATCACTGAAGGCCGTTTCACCATGCGAGAAGCGCTCGAACTCTTCGACGCCGGGTAGCCGCGCTCAACCGAATCGATGTGTCAGCCGACATAGCTCAGACATCTAGTGGGTAACTCCGGAGGATCAATTGTCGGGAATACGGAAAGTCACGATCGTCCTATTCGTGCTGGCGCTGGTCGCAGCGTCGTGCGGAGGCGATGACGTCGCAGCCACCACAACAGCTGCACCGCGGCCGACTACCGCGACCACGGCCGCACCGCCCGCAACGACTGCAGCCGCTCCGGTGACAACAACCACGGTGGCGGTGACAACAACGACCACCGAGCCGCCCCCGGTAGCACCGCCCAGGGGGTCGGTGTTGATCACGAACGAAGATGGTGTCTTTGTCGTCACGCTTGACGGTGTCGTTTCCCAGATGATTGCGGCGAGCCCGGCAGTAGCCGGCGGCCTCATCAATTTCGCGATGGACGACACTCGCGGCGGCATCGTCTTCCAGCCTCATGGCGAGCCGTGGCGGTACACCGGTGCCGACTCGATTGTCTACTGGGTTCCCCAAGGGGCCAACGCCCATCAGCAGCTGTTGGTGCCTGCGGCTGATCAAGGGCTCCTGTTCGAAGACATCGCTCAGCAGGGCGATGAGGTGATGGTCTATTACTCGAGGGCTTCTGGCGACAATCCAGATACTGCAACCCAGACCTTGCGCCGCTTCGATCTTGACGCCACGACCGTGGCCGAGGTCGGCCAGGTCGGTGGGTGGGAGTCCGGTGCTTCCCCGATTTCGAAGTATTACGAGAACGTCGCAACTTCTCGGCCTGAGCCGCCCTGTCTGCTTGAGGGCAACTACCTCACTCGGTGTGGAGATCTCCCGACAGGTAGCCTGGTCGGCAGCTAGAACCTGGCCCGGAGGAGGCAGGGAACGATGCCAATCAACACGCTGGCGAGCCGTCATGCCCGTTATCGGCCGGATCACACGGCGGTGGTGTTTGAGGGGCAACGATTCACTCATCGTGAGTTCAACGCCAGGATCAACCGATTGGCGAACGCGTTGCGATCGCTCGGGCTCAACCGCGGCGACAAGGTTGCAGTAGTGCTCGACAACTCGCTCGAGGTGCTCGAGATCTATCAAGCTGTTGCTAAGACCGGAATGGTTGTTGTTCCCCTGAGCCCACTGCTGCGCGGCGAGGGGTTGGTGACTTTGGTCAACGATGCCGATTCCGCAGCCGTGATCACGATGGGGAGCATGGTGGAGCACTTCGACCGGGTCCGGGATCGGATCGACGTGCCCACTGACCGCTATGTGCTCACCGGCACTTCCGGGGTGGCTGGATATCGGGTCTATCACGAGTTGACGGCTGCGGCATCTGCTGAAGAGCCTCCGTGGGTGGAGGTCATCGACGACGATCCGTTCAACATCATCTACAGCTCGGGAACCACGGGTCTGCCCAAGGGGATCGTCCACACCCATTACATTCGCATGGCCTATTGCACCGGGTTTGCGTCGTCGTACCGGATCAGGCCGGAGAGCGTTGTCTTGCACTCCGGATCCCTCGTGTTCAACGGAGCGTTCTTGACCTTGATGCCGGCGTTCTACCTCGGGGCGACGTATGTGCTGATGCCGGGTTTTGACGCTCGCAAGATGATCGACCTGATGGTTGCCG
>JAYEIP010000333.1:0-5612 GCA_034660155.1 Actinomycetota bacterium
CGACATGTTCGAGGAGGCAGGTGTGTCCTGGGCCGCGGCTCGTCCACTCGTTGAAGCAGTTGTCGCCAACGCCTTCGAGCTTGGCCCGCGGGCTGCTCTTACCGGTCCCGTAGCCCGCGGCGATACAGAGACGGTCGCAGCCCAGCTCCGTGCCGTCGAAGACGCGACGCCGCAATGGCTGGCGACTTTCGCCAGATTCGTCGATGCTCTGGCTACGCTCACCGGCCGCGCCGACGAGTTCGAGCCCGTGCTCAATAACGAGGAAGAAGGATCATGAGGATCACCAGGTCATTCGCTGAAACCAGGGCGAAGGCGTCGGGGACGGTTGGCCTGGTGCCGACGATGGGGTTTCTCCATGAAGGGCACCTGTCACTGATCGAAGCAGCGCGGGCCCGTACCGACACGATTGTGATGTCGTTGTTTGTGAATCCGCTGCAGTTTGATCGGGACGAAGACCTGGTTCGCTATCCACGTGATCTGCAGCGCGACATCGAACTAGCGGCAGCCGCCGGAGCCGATATCGTTTTCGCTCCCGACCTTGAAGAGATGTACCCAGACGAGCAGCTCACGCGAGTCAGCGTCGCCGGGCTCAGCGACGAGATGGAAGGGCCGAATCGATCGGGTCACTTCGAAGGGGTGGCGACGGTGGTGGCCAAGCTCCTGGCAGGTCTCCAACCTGACAGTGCCTATTTCGGTCGTAAAGACGCACAACAGCTGGCGATCATTCGCCGCATGGCCACGGATCTTTCGTTCCCCACGGAAGTCATCGGGCAATCCATCGTGCGCGAGGCCGACGGGCTTGCTCTGTCGAGTCGTAACATCTTCCTGTCCCCGGAGGAACGGAGTGCAGCGCTGGCGCTCGGCGGCGGCCTCATGCAAGCTGCCGACCTCGTCGAGGCGGGGGAGCGGGACGCCGCGGCGATAGTGGGCGCGGTCCACGCTGTTACGGATGAGCGCTCGGAGCTGTCGCTTGAGTATGTCACCCTGGTGACCCAGGAGCTTGTCCAGCCGGTCGATACGCTCAACAGTCCGTCCTTCCTGGCGCTGGCAGCCTGGTCCGGCAGCACCAGGCTCATCGACAACGTTCACTTCGATGTGGCTGCTCGTGATTTCCGGGCCGATCGAGGGACGAGGCTCGACCGGCCTAGCGTGCTGTACAAAACGGGAGAAGTCTGATGTTGCTCACCATCGATATTGGCAATACGCAGACCGCGCTGGGTCTGTTCGAAGGCGACAGGGTTGTTGCTCATTGGCGTTTGAACACCATCGCCGATCGTACCGAAGACGAGCTGCGTATTTCGTTGACGGGGCTATTCGATCTCGAGGGTTACCGGCTCGCAGAGATCAGCGGTATTGCCCTGGCGAGCGTGGTCCCCGCATTGACGGCAGCGTTCCGGACGGTCGGCCACTCGATCACGGATGGCCCGGTGGTGGCGGTGGGACCGGGGGTCAAGACGGGCATGCCGATCCTTATCGATAACCCGCGGGAAGTCGGGGCCGATCGTATCGCCAATGCTGTTGCCGCCCGCGAGCGCCACGGAACCCCGGTCATCGTGGTGGACTTCGGTACTTCAACAAACTTCGATGTCATCAGCGCCGGCGGGGAGTATCTCGGTGGCGTGATAGCCCCGGGACTCCACATCGCGACAAACGCTCTCATCTCGGGGACTGCAGCGTTGCGTCGGGTCGAATATGTCGCCCCGCGCTCGCCGATCGGTAAGGGCACAGTTGAGGCGATCCAGAGTGGGGCGCTGTACGGCCACGCCGGGCTTGTCGATGGGATCATGGAGCGGGTGGCTGCCGAGCTCGGTGATGACATCACAAGGATCGCGACCGGCGGCCTGGCCTCTACCATCGTCCCTCACTGCTCGAGCGTTTCGACCATTGATGACTTCCTGACGCTCGAGGGGCTCCGCACGATCTATGAGTTGAACACCACATGACAGACAAATCTGACGACCAGGAACACGAACCAAGCCCCGATGGCGGTCTCGCCGACCATCCGCTGACCGCGGGGCGTCTCGCCAAACACGAAGCCATCCTGGCGGCGGACGGCTACCCATATCGCTTCGAGCGGTCCGCCACTGCGGGCGATCTCCATGATCGTTATGGGTCGCTAGAGCCGGGGGAAGAAACCACCGAGCGGGCCACGGTCGCCGGCCGATTGATGGCGATGCGCCGCATGGGCAAGCTCATGTTCGTCGTACTGCAGGACGTGACCGGCAGGATCCAGCTTTTCGTCGACAAGAGAACCCTCGGTGACGAGGCGTTCGCGGCGTTTGGCGATTTCGACATCGGTGACTGGGTAGGCGCCTCGGGTGTTGTGATCACCACCAAGAAGGGCGAGGTCAGCGTGCGTATCGACGGATACAATTTGCTGTCGAAGTCCCTGCGACCGTTACCCGAGAAGTGGCACGGTTTGCAGGATGTCGAGACCCGGAGCCGGCGTCGCTATGTCGACCTCATGGTGAACGAGGACGCGCGGCGGATCGCCTTGACCCGGGCCCGGATCGTTAGCGAGCTGCGCCGTCAGTTCGAGGTCCGTGGTTACATCGAGGTGGAGACGCCGGTGTTGCTCAACCAGGCGACGGGTGCTTTGGCGCGCCCTTTCCAGACTCACCACAACGCGCTCGAACAGGACATGTACCTGCGGATCGCAACGGAGCTATACCTGAAACGGCTGGTCGTTGGTGGTCTCGAAAAGGTCTTTGAGATTGGTCGGATCTTTCGCAACGAGGGAATTGACTCGACACACAACCCCGAGTTCACAATGCTCGAGTCTTACGAGGCCTTGGCCGACTACAACGACATCATGGACATGGTCGAGGAGATGATCACCGCCTGTGCGATGGTGGCAACGGGATCTACTGAGATCACTTACCAAGGCCGAGCTCTGGATCTGACGCCACCGTTTCGCCGGGTGCGGTTGGTGGATCTTGTTGCAGAAGCGGTTGGGGAGCCGGTGGGTTTCGACCGCCCGATTGCTGAGATGCGGGAGCTGGCGTCCCGGCATGGTATCGAACCGGATCTCACGTGGGGGCACGGCAAGATCGTCGATCAACTGTTCGAGGTTCTCGTTGCCGACAACATCTGGGAGCCCACCTACGTGCTCGACCATCCGAAAGAGGTGTCGCCGCTGGCCCGGGAGCATCGCGACGACCCCAATCTCACGGAGCGCTACGAACTGTTCATCGCCGGGGCCGAATATGCCAACGCCTTCTCTGAGTTGAACGACCCCCTCGACCAGCGTCGTCGCTTCGAGCAGCAGGCCATCGCTCGCGCCGAGGGTGACGAAGAGGCACATCCGATCGATGAGGACTACATCCTCGCCCTTGAGTACGGCCTCCCGCCAACCGGTGGTCTCGGGATCGGTGTCGACCGTCTCGTGATGTTGCTCACCGATCATGAGCACATTCGCGAGGTCATTCTCTTCCCAACACTGCGCCCGGAGGGATAGGGCGGGATCCGGGCCTGTTGTGGACCAGTTAGATTCAGGACAGCGCACGAAAGGCTGTCATGACGGTCACTGCTCCGTTTGGGTCGTGGGAATCGCCGATCACTATCTCGATGCTTACGGAAGCCGGGGTCCCGGTAGGCGGCGTGGCCACCGACGGTGGTGACCTGTACTGGACCGAGTCTCGAGCGCTTGAGGGCGGACGTACCGCCATCGTGCGACGCGATTCGCACGGTGTCATTAGCGATGCCGTTCCCGACGGATTCAATTCAAGGTCCCGGGTCCACGAGTATGGCGGTGGTTCGTATGCGGTCGACAGCGGCATCCTGATCTCGAGCAGTTTTGAGGACCAGCGGGTGTATCGACTCGATGGGGAGGAGCCGGCTGCAATTACTCCCGAGTCAAAGGTGCCCGCTGGGGATCGCTATGCAGACTTCGTCTTCCATGGCGACCGCGTGATCTCGGTCCGGGAACGTCATCGCGACGACAAAGAGCCAACGAACACGCTTGTCACTTTCCCGCTTGACGGTTCGGAGAAGCCTCACGTCCTTGCGAAGGGCCATGACTTCTACTCATCGCCCCGGGTCAGCCCGGACGGCACCAGGCTGGCCTGGTTGTCATGGGATCACCCACGGATGCCATGGGACGGCACCGAGTTGTGGTGTGCCGCTCTCGCAGCCGACGGCTCCGTTTCGGAGCCAGAGTTGATTGCCGGTGGCGAGTCCGAGTCCATCTTCCAGCCCGAGTGGGCTCCCGATGGGGTACTCCACTTCGTGTCGGACCGAACCGGCTGGTGGAACCTGTTCCGTCAGGTCAACGGCAAGGTCGAAGCATTGCACCTGATGGAGGCCGAGTTCGGTCTTCCGCAGTGGGGCTTTGGGATGCGTCGGTTTGGGTTCGTTCTCCAGGATCGGATCGTCGCGATCTATTCCGAGGGTGGTTTCGACAGAGTCGGGATTATCGAGGGTGACAGCCTGAAGCCGGTGCACACGCCGTATGACTACTTCGGGTCTTCACTTGGCGTCTGTGGTGACCAGCTCTTCGTAACAGCCGGCAGCGCCTCCCATCCAATGTCCGTCGTCGGGATCGATGTAGATACCGAGGCGATCGATACCGCCCGGATCAGTCTCAACATCGACCTTGATCCGGCGTTGATAAGCCACCCGGAGCCGATCGAGTATCCGACCACGGATGACGCGGTCGCCCATGCCTTCTATTACCCGCCACGGAACCCCGGATTCATGCCGCCGGGTGGTGAAGGGGCACCGCTGCTGGTGCTGAGCCATGGTGGCCCAACCGCGGCGACGTCACCCGAGTTGGATCTTGGCATCCAGTTCTGGACCTCACGCGGGTTCGCTGTGGTCGACGTGAACTACCGCGGCTCGACCGGATACGGCCGGGCTTACCGCGATGCGCTGCGGGGGCGGTGGGGGATTGTCGACATGGATGACTGCATCAACGCCGCGTTGCACCTTGCGGATGCAGGGATGGCCGACTTCGACCGGATGGCGATCAGAGGCGGGAGCGCCGGCGGCTACACGACCCTGTGTGCTCTTGCCTTCTCAGATGTCTTTGCGGCCGGTGGGTCGTATTTTGGAGTCGGCGATCTAGCGGCGTTAGCGACCGACACCCACAAGTTCGAGTCGCGTTATCTCGACAGCATGGTTGGGCCTTACCCGGAGGCCGCCGACGTATACGAGGAGCGGTCCCCGCTGTATAACGTTGACGGCTTCTCGTGTCCCGTGATCCTGCTGCAAGGACTCGACGATCGGGTGGTCCCCCCGGCCCAGGCCGAAGAGATCGTGGCTGCCCTGGACGAACGGGGCATCCCGCACGCTTACGTGCCCTTCGAGGGCGAGGGCCACGGTTTCCGCAGGGCGGAGAACATCGAAAGAGCCCGCGAAGCAGAGTTCTACTTCTACTCAAGAGTCTTCGAGTTCACTCCAGCAGATGACCTTACGCCGGTAGAGATCGTCCACGAAGACGCTCTCTGAAAGCAAGCCAAGCGGCGGCTATCAGTCCCCCCTTTGGGAAAGTACCGCCGGCGAAGCCGGGGGTAGGGGCGCCTAACGCGTAGCGGCGGCATGAGCAACGTGCGCCGAGCGATCCCGTTGTCGTCGTGGTCGGCGCAGCGGTCGTGGTTGTCGTCGGGGCAGCT
>JAYEIP010000334.1:0-1095 GCA_034660155.1 Actinomycetota bacterium
GCCGAAACCAACAAGGTTCTCCATCCGGAGTTGGACGTTGAGACCGGGGGGTTGTTGACAATCGGTTTTGGTAACGGGGTGTTCGCCACCATCGATTGTTCCTGGAGCCGTCCCGCCAACTTTCCGACCTGGGGTGGGTTGGAGGTTGAGGTCGTCGGCACCGAAGGAGTGTTCACAATCGATGCATTCGCCCAGCGCTTCGATATGTGGTCGCACGGGCAGACCTCGTGGGTCGATTGGGGATCCGACACCAACCAACTGATGGTCGACCACTTCGTGGGTGCCGTGCGAGGTGACCACCCTGTATTCGTGACAGGGCAAGACGGCTTGCGCGCCACCGAGGTCGCGCTCGCCGCCTATCGATCGGCCGCTTCCGGGCAGCCGATCGCTATCTGAGTAGAACCAACGATCTGGAGGTGTGTGACGCATGGCCAAGGTCCTTTACATAGGTGACTGGGCGATATCCCTTGGACCGGTGTTTGCGGAAAGCTCGTTCAACTATGCCTTCAAGGGATTGCAGACGTACCGCTACGACCACTATTTGCGCGAGGCAATCGAGTCATCCGGTGAGCATGCTTGTGACACGATGCCGACCTGGGATTTCTACACAATGGAACCCGGCCGGTACGAGCAAGCCCTTGCAGACTACGACGTGATTGTGTTCTCCGATGTCGAGCTGAAGAACTTCCAGCTGGCGCCGCAGTTCTTTGACCGGAAGGTATTTGGCGCTGGAATCATCACCTACCCGGATCGCATCCGGCTCACTGTGGAGGCGGTCGCCGCAGGCCTGCGGGTCATGTTCTTGGGTGGCTGGCTCTCGTTTACCGGCGAGATGGCCAAGGGCGGCTGGGGTCGCTCCCGTTTGGCCGAGATCCTTCCGGTGGGATGCCTGACGACAGAGGACCTGATTGAAAGCACCGAGGGATTCCGCGCGACCCTCGCCGACCCCGACTTCTTGCCGGGTGTCGATCTCGGTTCAATGCCCCCCATCCTGGGCTACAACCGGACGCTTCCCCGCGACGGTGCGATGATTCATGCCGTGGTGAAGGAAACCGGTGACCCGCTGGTGGCGACGATGGCGCACGGAGCCGGTGC
>JAYEIP010000335.1:0-5593 GCA_034660155.1 Actinomycetota bacterium
CGACAGAATCCGAGCCCTGGTGG
This sequence comes from Actinomycetota bacterium, assembly GCA_034660155.1. GTDB lineage: Bacteria > Actinomycetota > Acidimicrobiia > Spongiisociales > UBA5794 > JAAETI01. The sequence goes on from JAYEIP010000335.1 coordinate 24, forward strand.
ATGAAGAGCTCGACGTCGGCAGTGCGATCGGCCGTTACCTGGAGGGAGCGGCCGTGTCTTGCGACCCATCTCTCCCAGCCAGCCGGAAGAGGCGATTCTGCCAGCTGTCGCATATCCAGGCGCATCAACATGAACGATATTCTCGTACTTCACAATCGGGGATCGCATGCTAGAACCCACGTAACTTCGGCAACATATCCAGGGCGGTTGACCGACAGGCACTTCGCGACGCGCCGTCGCCCCTAACCCGTGTTACGAAGCCCCGCTGCCAGCCCATTAACCGTGACCAGTAAGGCACGACGCAGATCTGGGTCCGGATCCCCGCCAGAACGGGCCCGTCTCAACAAAGACACCTGGAGATAGCTGATGGGATCCAGGTATGTTTCGCGAACGGCGAGCGTTCGTTTCAGAACCGGGTAGCGATCGAGTAGCTCGACGTCACCGGTGATCCGCAGGACCTCGGCAACGGTCAACTCGAACTCCTCACGGATGATGTCCAGCACGCCACGATGTTCCGGTGGCACCAGGGTGTCCACGTAGTGGGCGGTAATCGTCAAGTCCGTCTTTGACAACGTCATCTCGACGTTTGAGACAAACGTGCGGAAGAAAGACCACTCTCGATACATGAGGTCGATGTCGTCGCCGGAGGCCGCACGACGCGCGGCGGCAAGCCCGGATCCCACCCCGAACCAGCCTGGCACGACCTGACGCGACTGCGTCCAGCCAAAGACCCACGGTATCGCCCGGAGTCCGTCCAGCCCGACGTTGTCGCTTCCGCCGCCGGGTCGGCGGGCCGGACGCGATCCAATGTTCATCGCCCCTAATTCCTCGACCGGTGTGGACGTGAGGAAGTACTCGACAAGGCCCGGGGTCTCGATCAAGTCGCGGTACTTGCTGTACGCCGCACCGCTGAGCGAATCCATAATCTGGTCCCACGAGGCCAGCACCTCGGCAGATTGCCGTGAGGACCGATGCAACAAGGACGCCTCCAGGGTCGCAGCCAACTGAAGCTCCAGATTGGTCGACGCAAGGTCGGCGAGCCCGTACTTGTCTGCGATAACCTCACCCTGTTCGGTGATCTTGATCCGACCGTCAATGGTGCCCCAGGGTTGGGCCATGATTGCCTCACCAGTGGGCCCACCGCCACGACCGACAGTCCCGCCCCGACCGTGAAACAGCCGCAACTCGACCCCGTGGCTCTGCGCTACATCACGCAGCGACCGTGACGCCCGATAAAGCTCCCATTGTGAGGTAGCGATCCCGCCATGTTTGCTCGAATCCGAGTAGCCAAGCATGACTTCCTGGATGTCGCCCCGCAATCCGACCACCTTGCGGTAGGGAACACATCTCAACATTTGATCCAACAAGGGGCCGGCGTTGCGAACCTCATCGATGGTCTCGAACAACGGTACAAATCCGATCCGAGCGACGTTCGAGTGAAGATCGACAAGCCCTGCTTCCCGTCCCAGCACGACGGCGGCCAGGACGTCGTCGGCGCCGCGGGTCTCGGAGATTATGTAGCTCTCGATGACTCCGTCGCCGAACCTCTCGAGTGCCGTCCTGATACCGCGGAACGTGTCGAAAGTCTGTTCGGACTCACCATCGAGGACGGTGGCGACCGGTGCCAGGGGACGCCGGCCACTAAGTTCGTGGTCCAGGCGAGCCAGCCTTGCTTCGCTGTCCAAGTCCGCATACCCGACCTCCCCCAACCGGGCATACAGATCTGTAAGCGTGGCGTGATGCTTCGACGAATGCTCCCGGATGTCCATTGTTGCCAGATGGAATCCAAAAGCCGCGACCCGATGCATCAAACGCCGCAACGTACCGTCGGCAATGAGATCACCGCGGGAGACCAATAGTGACCGGTGCATCGTTGCCAGGTCATTCAATAACTCGTCTGCACCGGCGTAGTCCAAACCCGGCTGGTGCGCGGCACTGTCCGCAATCCGTTGGCGAGTGTTGAGCAGGCGCTGGTGGATGAAGGCACACTTCTGCCGATATGCCTCACCGGCCGACAACAGGCTGAAGCGTTGGTGAACATCCGCCATTGAGCGGGCGTCATCTGCAAGCGATTCATCCAACTCGTCGCTTATGGGAACCAACCGTTCAGACGGACTGAGCTCCGCCGACAACTCCTCGACCGCCATGATCAGTTCGCGGAGAGCGTGCTCGTGCTGGACCTCGAGCACACTCAGCGTCGTCGCTGCCGTGACGTTGGGATTGCCGTCCCGATCTCCGCCGACCCATGTTCCGAAATTCAGCGGTCGGGCGTCCAAAGTCAGCTCGGCGCCGACCCTGCCCAGTTGGAAGTCGAGCTCATCAAGAAGGTTGGGAGCGACCTCACGGAAAATCTCATCAAAGTAGTCCAACACCGTGCGGGCTTCATCTATCGGCTTCGGGCGCTCTCTGCGCAGCTCATCCGTCTGCCAAATGAGGTCGATCAATTCTGCGATGTGCCGCTGGGTACGCGCCAATGTCGACTCGCTAATCCGCGGATCGGCTCTCTCCTCGAGCAGCTCGGCAAGCCTGACGATCTTGGTCCTGACGGAGCGCCGAGCAGCCTCAGTCGGGTGAGCGGTGAAGACCGGCCGCACGTCGAGCCGATTGACCACTTGCTGAACCAACTCCCGGTCAGCGTCCCCGGCAATAATTCGATCGATCGTCTCACCAAGGATGCCCTGGTCTGCGTCACGGCGAACTGCCTCATGATCCATTCGATGGGTTTGCTCGGCTACGTTCGCCAGGTAGAAGTAGGTAGTGAAGGCGCGGACGAGTGAAATCGTTTCCTGTAGATCGAGCCCGCCGAGCACCTCCAGCAACTCTCTGCGAGGCGGACAGGGTCCCATCGGGTCGGCGGTGGCATGGATCTCCTTGACCAGCGCCCGGACCCGTTCAACCAACTCAAGCAGCTCGGGACCCTCCTGACGCACGAGGGTCTCGCCCAGAAGATTACCCAGGAGACGGATCTCGGATCGAAGGGCGTTACTCGAATCGAAGTGATCATCCATAGGCGGCGAGCGTAGCGCCACCAACGGTTTCGGGCGGCGCGTCGGTGGCTGGAGCAAAGTACCTATTCAGGAACTTACTAATTCAGGAACGCCAGCGCCTGGCTTGGGCCCCAGCGGCGAGCGATCCTGCTGTAGAACGACCCGGCCTCCTCGAAGTTGCCAAGCTCGAGGGCCAGGAGGCTGGCAGCGGCGTCGGCAGCCGACTCGTCCAACACGAGATCACCTTCCGAGAACAGGTTGGCAACATCGGCGTAGTCGAGTTCGAGCATGGCTCCAGCGGGGAAACCGTCGAGCCAAGATTCGAGTCCTTGCACCTGGCTGATCACCCCAGCGTCGAATCCGGCCCCCTCGATAATCTGGGCGGCGCGGCTCACTCTCTCCCTGGCATCGCCGAGCCGCGTTCTGTAACGAATTGAGACGCTCCCGCCTCGCTCGTAGATCTCTCGCTCTTCGTGAAGAAAGGCGATGAACCAGCGGACCGGCACATGCCACGGCGAAGTCAGGATGTGGGAGCGGGCAGAAACCGACTCGTCGCGCAGCCGTGCCAGTTCCTCGCTGGCGATGACTACCTCACTCTGCGGGATGAGAGCGGCATCGGGGAAGGCATTGCTGAAAGCAAGGACACCCTCAAGCATACGGAGCCGCGGGTAGCGGGGACACACGTAGCTGTCCCCCTGCCACATGACCGAATACGCATCATTCGCCATGGGTTCCGCCCACAGGAAATAGTCGTTGCCCCGCAGCGGGCCGGCAAGGCCGACTCCGGCAGGGTCGTCATTCTGTGCTGCACCCTCATTGAGTAGATAGGTCCGCAGAAATGCCGCATGGATCATCTGGTGATCCTACCGGCCACAGGGACAACACCTCAGGCAGCCGAACTGCAGCGTTCTTGGCGTCCCGGGTCATCAGACCTTTCAGAAATAGCCGATCGCCCGAAGTGCAAGTGGTCCCGGCCCACTACAATTCCAATTGTCCAAGGACCTGCTGCATCCACTGCGCGCTGCTCGGAAAGGAGCATACGTTGGGAGTATTTGAGGCGATAGCCTCCGACACCCACGAAGAAGTCCTCTTCGGCCATGACCCGGTATCGGGCCTAAAGGCAATCATCGCCATCCATTCGACTGCACTCGGTCCCGCCCTCGGCGGGACTCGTTTTTTTCCATACGATTCGGAAGAAGCGGCATTGTGCGATGTTCTTCGACTGGCGAAAGGCATGTCGTATAAGGCAGCCGCAGCCGGCCTCGATCTTGGCGGAGGCAAAGCGGTCATCATGGGTGATCCAACCCAAATCAAGACCGAGCGGTTGCTCCGAGCCTTCGGGCGGGTCATCGACTCCCTCGGTGGCCGCTACGTGACGGCCGAGGACGTAGGCACGACAACCGCCGACATGATCACGATCGCGACCGAAACCCGGTCCGTGACGGGACTGCCCAATATCCACGGCGGATCGGGCGACCCCTCACCCGCGACAGCCCGAGGAGTCATCGGCGCCATGCGAGCGGTGGCCGAACGGCTTTGGGGCTCCGATGATCTCTCCGGCAAGACGGTGGCCATCCAGGGCGTGGGCAAAGTGGGAGCCAGCCTCGTGGAGCGGCTCACCAAGGCCGGCGCCAAAACCATCGTCGCAGACGTCAACGCCGCGGCCCCGGACGCAATGGCCGCACAGCACGGTTCCATCGTCGTGGGTATCGACGAAATCTTCGACGTCCAGTCCGACATCTTTGCTCCATGCGCCATGGGCGGTGCGCTCAACGCCGTCACTGTGGCCCGCCTGCAATGTCAGGCCGTCGTCGGATCAGCCAACAATCAATTGGAGACCGAGGAGCAGGCCGATCAGCTTGCGGAACTTGGCATCCTCTATGCCCCCGATTTTGTCGTCAATGCAGGTGGCATCATCAACATCGCCGACGAACTGCACGGCTATGACTGGAAGCGAGCCGTCAGCGCCATCGACCACGTCTACGACAACGTCAACCGGGTCCTAGATGCTGCTGAGGAACGTGACATCAACCCCAACACGGCTGCGATCGAGGTAGCCGAGGAGCGAATCAACAGCATCGGAAGCATCAATCTGAAGCGGCGCGGCCACGCCTCGTAGAAGGAGACGGCATGTTGGAATTGGACAACGCAAGGGACCACAACGCTCTGGGCTTATCCAACGATCAGCTCATCGACATGTACCGCAAGATGTTGCTCGCCAGGAAGCTCGATGAGCGGGTATGGGCGCTCAATCGCCAGGGTCGGGTTCCATTCGTCGTGTCAGTGGCCGGACACGAAGGTACCCAGGTCGGCGCCGCATTCGCTCTCGACTCAGAGAAGGATTGGTCGCTCCCCTATTACCGCGACGTCGCCTTCAACCTGGCGATGGGCGCCAGCCCGCTCGATCTGTTCCTTGCGGTCTTCGCCAAGGGCTCCGATCCCGCCAACGCCGGCCGTCAGATGCCAAATCACTGGAGCGATCCCAAGCTCAATATCTTCTCCCACTCTTCGGTCATCGCCACCCAGTTTCCTCACGCGTGTGGCATCGCCAAGCACCTCCAAGCCACCGGTCAGCCGGGGGTT
>JAYEIP010000336.1:0-1093 GCA_034660155.1 Actinomycetota bacterium
CTTCCCCAAGACCCTGAGGCATTCACCGATGTCGTCAATGAGGCCTCGGTGTTCGGCCGGGTGACCCCGCACCAGAAACGAGCAATGGTGCAGGCATTGCAATCGCGGGGCCACGTCGTCGCCATGACCGGCGACGGGGTCAATGATGTCCTGGCGTTGAAGGATGCCGACATCGGAGTCGCCATCGGAGGCGGCAGCGCAGCTTCACGATCGGTGGCCCAGCTTGTTCTGATAGATGGCGAGTTTCGTACGCTGCCCGATGTGGTAGCCGAGGGTCGCAGGGTCATCGGGAATATCGAACGTGTCGCCAACCTCTTCGTCACCAAAACGGTTTATGCCATCTTCATCGCACTCGCGATCGGGCTCGTCGGCAGACCCTTCCCGTTCCTCCCCCGTCACCTGACTCTGGTGGGAATGGTCACGATCGGCATACCAGCGTTTTTTCTCGCTCTCGCCCCAACCGCCGAGCGCGCCCGACCCGGCTTTGTCCGCAGAGTGCTCAGCTTCGCCCTGCCCACAGGCCTGGCCGCGGGCATGGCGACCTTCGCGGCTTACGAGATGGCGATTGCGGAGGAAGTCACCTTGGCCGAGGCCAGGACCACCGCAACGCTGGTGCTGGCAGCAACCGGGCTCTTTGCGCTGGGGATAGTGAGCCGACCGCTTCTCCCGTGGAAGAAGATCCTGATCGGTTCGATGATTGCCTTCCTCGTACTACTACTCATCTCTGCAAGGTCGCAAGAGTTCTTTGAGCTCAATCTGCCCCGTGCCGTGGTGTTGGTCGCCGCTATTGGAGTCGTCGCAATCACCGGTACTGTGATGATCACGACACTGCGCGCCGTCGGCTGGGCGAAACAAGTCCCTGTCTACCTCCGCGAACACCCTCCGGACGTAAGCACCACTTGGACCGATCTACGGCAACGCGTCACCCACGCCTGGGAAAGCGATGAGGACGAAGGGCTCATCGAACGATACCGATCCTGGCGTCCCGGACAGGTCGCCGCCGGCGTCCCAGCCCTCGAGCTTCCCGAGGGGGAAGGACCGGAGCCGCCATCGGAGCCCGAGCCTCTGCCACCGGAACCGCCCGCACCCGAGG
>JAYEIP010000337.1:0-5582 GCA_034660155.1 Actinomycetota bacterium
CGTAACTTCGCCAGATCACGCCACACATGGCATGCATCGCCGTGTGGGTTCGCATGAGTCGGTGGCGACGATTCCAATCAAGCTCACCACGCACATCCGTCCCAACGCCGGGCAGCGCTCCGTCCAGCCAATGCCACACTCCGTCTCGATCGGCAGTGACCCGCACCACTGTCAGTCGATCGTCACCTATCCAGAGTTCGCCCGTATCGTAGGGTTGACCTCCACCACCCGGGTAGAAGACGGTCCGATCGAGAAGGACCCGGTTGTCGCCCGTGTCGGTCCCCACCACCTGGGCTTCCATGGTGCGGGCATAAGCGTCCGTCGAGTAGATCTTGTCAGTCATCTACGCTCCTCAGGTCAAGTGTTGATGCACGCAGGATAGGATCATCGCCGGACTCCGATGAGTGCCCCGGGCGCCTATCGGAGATTGCAGCGACTCGTAATCGGGAGGACCAGTGAAACACCCAAAGGAGCTTCATCTCACCAATGAGCCTGAAGCAAACACCTATATTGCTGAGGATTCCCTCGCGCTCTTGATCGGGTTGGTTCTGCATCAACAGATCCCAACTGAGAAAGCGTTCCACAGCCCCTATGTACTTCGCGACCGGCTTGGCAAGGAACTCGACGCCACCGAGATTGCGTCCATGGATCCGGAGGAGCTTGACGCGGCGTTTCGGGCAAAGCCGGCGCTCCACCGGTTCCCGGGTTCGATGTCAAAGCGTGTCCAGGCCGTTTGCGAACATGTCACTGAGGTGTATGGCGGCTCCGTTCAAGGTGTCTGGGACGGGGTTGAGGATGCCGATGAGCTGATGCAGCGGATGCTGGCGATTCCCGGCTTTGGGGAGTACAAAGCCCGTATCTACATCGGGGTCCTGGCCCAACGATTTGGCATTCGCCCCGACGGCTGGGAGAACTATCTACCCACCTGGCCGTCAATAGTCGATATCGCCGACGCCAACGATCTCGCTGAGCTCAAGGTTCGTAAGAAGGCGTGGAAAGAATCCCAGAGTTAGCCGGCGGGAGGATCCGCATGACCTTCGGCGGTACGCCACAACAGGATCGGGTACCCCACCGCGGTCACTGCGGCAAACAGAAACCATTGGACGGCGTAGGCGCGATGTGAACCTTCAGATGGCGTTGGCAGTGCCACGATTTCGGGAAGGCTCGTCGGTTGGGCAGGTTCCTGCTCTTGTAACTGGACATACACATCGACGACGTCGCCGTCGATCTGTCTATCAAGCCGGTCGAGGTTCACGCGCGCAATCCGGTCCAGGGTTCCTTCTTCGGGGTCCACCGGACCGAACGAGCCCCGCACCTCTGTCTTCCGAAGCACTCCCGAGACACCAACGATCCCGGCCGGTGGCTCCGTTTCTGCCGCACCCGGTTGGTCGAGATCGATCGGCACCCACCCCCGGTCCACAATGAGCACCCGCCCATCACCCAGATCGAGTGGGGTGAGCACATGGCTGCCCGACAACCCTTCGAAAGATCGTGCGAACAGGATCACCTCATCCGCGACCAGGTACGTCCCACTGGCATGCACTCTTCTCAGCTCGAGGTTGTCCTGGTCGGGGCCGTACTGCGCTAGAGCTTCATCGAGCGGCTGCGGCTCTGTCGTGCTCCGATCGGTGAGGAGTTGGTTGAAATCCTGACGGTCATCGAGCCGCCGTAGCTGCCAGAGGCCCATGTTGACAAAAACCAGGATCGCCACCAGCGCCAGGATGTGGCCCATAATCCATTTGCCAGTGCGGAGAAACCGGAAGGACCGGTCGGGGTTGGTCATCGTTTCGTCGTTCTCACGATTCCGCGGGTGCGCTTCTAGCCAAGTACCGCCCACCGGTACGCCAGTAGACCCCGTCCGCCCGTGTCAGCAGCCCCTCATCAACCAAGTAGCGCCGCAGCGCGGCATAGTCAGCGTGGAAAAGCTGCAATGTGAAGTTCACGTCGCGCTCTTGATATCGCAACCCGGGTTCGAACTCCTGGGCGAGGCGCTCGAGGACGATCAGCCTCTTGTGCTTGGCTGAGGGAATTGAGGTAAGCCTGGTTCCCGAAAAAAAGCGGCGCAGCACGTCACGCTCGTCATCGGACCAAGGCCCATCTGTAACCGCCGCAGCCGCCGCTTCAGGGGATGGCAGTCTGGCCGCGACCATCCTCAGATTCTCATCGTTGAGACGTAGATCATCCGTGATCAAACCGGCCGCCCGTAGCTTCCCGACGGCCTCCGCCACCTTCTTTTTGGGGGTGGCGAAGGACCCGGCAATCTCGTCCAGTACCAGGCTTCCCTCCGCAGCGCGTCCGAGGATGGCGAGTCGAAGTGGATCTGCAACAAGGCGGATTAAGGCCGCCGGGTCTTCAATCATGGACGACCCCTGTCATCCGCCATGGGCAACGCCTCCCGACCGGCGTCGGTCTGCTACCTCGAAGAAACCGGCAAGCGGATCCCACAGTGACGCCTGCACTCCACCAAAATACATAGAACGATCAGGGAATCGGCGGAAGTCAAAGCCCTCGATGTCGGGAACGTTGATTCCCGGTTCATAGGAGACCGTCGGAACGCCACCGAACACCTCCGTGTGAAGTCGCGCATGTTCTACGGCTTCGCTCAGCGACATCCCCAGGTGCATGAAATTGACAAGGACGCTGCTCACAGCGGTGGTGATTCGATCCGCACCGGGTGAACCAATGGCAAGCACCGCTCCGTGGCGTGACCTCGCAACCGTTGGCGCCATATTGGAGACGAGTCTCATGCCTGGGTTGATCCCGTGAAATCCCCCGGGGTGAAGCTCCATCTCTCCCAGCGAGTTATTGAGCCACATGCCGGTGCTGGTAACCATGGCCCCCGACCCATATCCGGCAGAGACCGTGATCGAACATCCGAGGCCATCTGAGTCGACCGTTGACGAATGCGACGTCGATGGAGACGCCAGTAAGCCCTTCATATCTCCCATCGATGCGAGTTCCAGGAGGCGGGCAGCTTCGGCACTACGGTCGTGGAGCTCGTCTAGTCGGGTGCGTCGAAATGTCAGGACAGCTTCTTGGACCTCCACCAAACGGGCCACGTCTGCGGCTTCCCACTCATCGAAACCCTTGATCCCCATGAGCAGTAGCATCGCGGCCATAGTCGCTCCACCGACGGCCGGCGGGGCGTTAGTTGCGATTGTCCAGTCATCAACTTCAACGGTTATGGGCTGACGGACGATCGCTTGGTATTCGCTGAGGTCCCGAAGGGTCAATATCCCCCCGTTTCCTTCTACGGTAGCGACGATCCTCGCCCCGAGCTCTCCCCCATATAGAGGCGAGACGCCCTCCGCCGCGAGTAGTCGGAGAGTATCTGCGAGATCCGGAATCAACACCAAATCCCCGGTCGAGAGGTGCCGGCCGTTCTCTTTGTGAAGGACGGAGCTGCTGTTCGGATCCCAACCAAAGATAACGTCATGGGAGTGGCCAAGGTATTCGGCAGCAGCGGATGACAGCGGGAAACCTGCCTCCACTGCAAGGATCGCGGGATCAAAGAGCTCTTTCCATGGTGCTTTCCCGTACCGCTCCCAGGCGAGTCGCAAACCGGCGAACATGCCCGGGGTAGCGATGGAACCGTATCCGACAATGGTCGAAGTACGGCCGCCATAGGTCATCACAATCTCGCGGCCGCCTTTCCCGAAGCGTTCCGGTGGTAGTCCCCGCCCGGGCATCTCCGCGTACGCGTCGATGACGACGGGATCGTCATTGGCCGGCCAGACCGTGACAAAGCCACCACCACCGGGGGCAATGATCCCGGGATCGGTAACCATCGAACAAATCACTGCGCCGATTGCAGCATCCACCGCGTTGCCACCAGCATCGGCCACAACCGAGCCGGCGTTGGCGGCCAATTGAGACGCCGAAGCTATTGATACTCTTCGCATCGGGGCACCCTACTCGACAGGTCATGACGATCTGTAGTCCGTACGTCATGGCGGCCCGCGCCTCACCCCGGCGCTCGAGGTCCATCTGTCTCGGGCTTCACGCCCGCGAGTCCCCCGACAACATCGTATTGGTCGGGCGAATAGATCTGGACGTGGTGAGCCACGATCTCCAGCCGGCTCCGGCGCCCTTCTGCGGCACTCCAGAAGCGGCGCTGCACGGATCCGGTGGCCCACACGTTTTCACCGACGGCAGCAGACAAGAGCTCGTGGTCGGGCGGTGGATCCCACAACGTGACGGGCACAACATCAACCCTACGGCGGGGTCCATCTGACCGAACAGTTATCAAGCTGCGCAACAATCTCGAACCTGACTCAAACTCCCGCAACTCAGCTGGAGCAGCCAACTTCCCTAGTAAAACCACAAGATTCAAATCCATTCCACAGCTCCCAGACTTGCCTGGGGAGTGCGGTTAGATCAACGTATCTCTTCAGTCAGACAAAATTGCGTCAGACGGACTTGGTTGCCTCGATCTGTCGATCAAGTTCGTCCAAACCAGGGAATGACGGGTCTTCAACCAACAAGGCGTCCGCAAGACGTCGTGCCTCTACTTTGTCGCCCCGTAACGCTGCGAGACGGGCAGCCACGTACCAGAGTCGCAGATCTTCCGGCCACGGATCTGTCGTCTTCTTCAGAGTGCCGATAGCCGTCGCCGCTCCATCGAGGTCATCCTCATCGATCAGGAAAGAGGCGTAGACAACACGAGCTTCCTTCTTCACGGCTGGGCTGCCATCAAGGCGTTTGAAGTCCTCCCAGACCTCGGTTACGTCGTCCGTCCGACCCAGCGCCCTGAGAACATCCATCTCAACGGGCATGTGCGTGGTTTCGCCGCTGAGACGTCTGTAAGTGCGCAGCTCCCGCAGGGCTGTCGGCCAGTCCCCGACGCGATACGCAGATAGTGCAAGAATCTCCCGGATAGTCGAGTCACGTGACGCAAGTTCCTTGGCGTGCGAGGCTTTCCTGACTGCCTGGTGGTACTGACCCTCGCTAAAAGCCGCGGCGGCTTCACCCAAGGCGCCAAGCGCGGCATTCTGACGCTTCGGTGGCGTCACCCGCATCAGAGCCTCCACTACGTGGCGAGGCAGCCCCTCAGCTCCAGCGGGGAGCTTCCGTTGTGCGTCCACGCGGTCGTCCTGGTCCCGGGAACCGGTACCTTCACCACCCGCGCGACTGTACCCACTAGACCCTCGTTGGCTACTGGACCTGCCGCCACCATCCCGACTGTGACCACGGGAGTCACCCCGGGAGCCACGCGAACTGGAGGAGCCACGCGAACCTGAAGAACTACGCGATCCACCAGAACTGCGTTGGCCACTACGGCCGCTACCACTTGACTTAGACGAATCTCGCGAGCTCCGAGAACCGCCGGAACTGGACGAACCGCGTGAGCCTCCTGAACTACGCGACCCGCTAGAGCCCCGCTGGCCGCCGGACCTATGGTCACTGTCCCGAGAGCCTCGTTGCTTGCTCCCACCGCTGCTCTGGCCGCGTCCACTGCCGCTGGAACCGCTCGACTTCCCGGAGCCACCTTTGCCCGAAGCCCTTCCCCGTCCCTGGGGTTTGCCACCCCGTTTACCCGACGAACCGCCACCCGACGGTTTTCCTTTGCGGTCTCGTGACTC
>JAYEIP010000338.1:0-5559 GCA_034660155.1 Actinomycetota bacterium
CGGCTTGAACGTGCGGCACTGTAATCAGGCTCGACAAAGGATGCGGCTACTACCCACCGCGATGTGGGTGCGTACTCTGCGCGGCACCCTCAGTCGGTACACGTAGCGGTTGGAAACAGAACGAGCACTTCGTCCCGTTTGGTGGTGGGAAAGTACTAGATACCGGGTACTTGGAGGATCCGCGGATGGAGGTGCCACGAGGGCGGGTGGTGCGGTACTTTCCACCCGGAGGGGGGATTGATGGCAACGAGCCTTCCTATCCGCTAGTGCCCCAAGTATGGCAAACGGAAAACGGATGTCCGCGGCACCACGGCTAGGCCACTATGGTTGCGGACTGCTGGCGACGAACTAGCCCTCACGACGTCTGAGTCTAGGGCTTAGAATGTCGCAACCCCGGGGAGAGGCGAGTCGAAAAACTCGATGGCTAAAGAGACAGATAGAAACTACATCGTCGGTGTCACCGCAATGGTCATCGGTGTCTTCCTCGCTGTGATCGCTGCTCTGTGGGCGCACTTCACCGGGCTAGCGGAGTTTGACGACGTTGGTCGTGAAATCTACCCGAGCATTCCTCGTGGCTGGGCCTGGGTTCTTCTTGGTCAACTGCTCTCGCTCGGCGGTGTCCTAATAGCAATGGCCGGCGCTGCTCTTGCCTTCCTCTATGAAAAGAAGATGACATGGGCCCGGGCCTCAATCGGTGCCGCCTTGTTCACGAGTCTCATGATCATCCTGTTCGGCATCATCCCCAACGAATGGCTCACCTACACACAAGCCGAGTGGGAATGGACCAGCCAGAAGATCTGGATCGAGATTCCCCCCGCACTTCTCGGCGGGAACGAAGTCAATCTCTCGGCTGCAGTCTTCAAGGACATCGTCTCGGGGACCTACGCCATCGTCGCCCTCGGTGGGGTGGCGTTCACCATGATCCGTTGGCAGAAGCGTGACGAGTTGCGGGCTGCCAAAGACAAGGCCCAAAAGAGCACGGACAACGTCTCGGTCTACGGCCGTCCGTTGCAGAAGGTCGAGAGGTAGACGGGCATGGCAAACGAAGCCTGGACCGAACTAATTGATACGCGGGAGGACTACCAACTCACCGTTGTAGATGAGTCCTATCTCAAAGCTGCCGTCAAGCCGAAACAGTTTCTCCACATCAATGAGGCCGAGTGCATCTTGTGCGAGGGATGCGTCGATATTTGCCCGTGGAAATGCATTCACTACCTGTCGATGGACGCAATCACCGAAGCGAGCAACGTCGACGATCCGAACGTTAAGTCGGAGAACGAGGGTTTCTTTGTCGTCGACGAGGATGCGTGTACCCGGTGCGCGCTTTGCATCGACCGGTGCCCGACCGGCGTAATCTCCCTCGGTAAGTTCACCGGGTCGTTAGCCGACCAGACCGGGGAATTCGTCGACTCACCCTGGGAGTACGACACTGGCGATAGGGATTTCAAGAACGGCTACATGTACGGTATCCGCTGGTAGCGGTTGAGACACTGAGGGAGAACAGGTGGCAAACGGAAACGGAAGGGTTGGGTTGAAAGAACGCCTATCCCAAGCCGGTGATCATGTCCGCTCGAGCCAGGTGTGGTCGAGCATTTTCCGCCCGGGTTCCCCGTTCCGTCACGGCTACACGGACTCGCCGCGGAACCGCTCGTACGTGATCATGAACAATGTGCTCTATCACCTCCATCCGGTGAAGGTGAAGCGCCACGCGGTACGGCTCTCTTACACACTCTGTCTTGGCGGTCTCAGCTTCTTCCTCTTTATCTTGCTGACGATCACCGGCATCTTCCTGATGTTCTATTACCGGCCCACCTCGCCACAGGCTTACCTGGACATCCAGGCGCTTTCGACCGATATTGCCTTTGGCCAGTTGGTGCGCAACATGCACCGATGGGGTGCTCACCTGATGGTCCTGACAGTGTTCCTTCACATGGCTCGGGTGTTCTACCACGGTGCCTACAAGCCGCCACGAGAGTTCAACTGGGTGGTCGGCATCGTCCTACTCTTGCTGACCCTGCTCCTGTCTTTCACCGGATATCTGCTCCCCTGGGACCAGCTGGCGTTGTGGGCCGTGACAGTCGGTTCGAATATGGCGGCGTACTCGCCCGTCATCGGTGATCAAGTGACGTTCGCCTTAGTCGGTGGGGTGCAGATCACCCCGGACACGCTGCTGCGCTGGTACGTGCTCCATGTGTTGTTCCTGCCCTTCATCATCGTCATCTTCATGGCCGTCCACTTCTGGCGGGTCCGCAAGGACGGCGGAATCTCGGGGCCGCTCTAATGGCCGGCCTTCCCGAACATCTGCTCCGTCGCTCCGCTGAAGCACGCGCCAAGGCCGAAGGCCGCGACGTCGAAGAGGTCCTGGCAGAGCTCAAGGGTGAAGCACCCGCATCAGCCGCGGCGGATGCCCCCGCGGCACCGGCTGCGGCCGCAGCCGCCTCCACCGACTCGACACGTGATCTCGATGCCGAAGCCGCCGCCACCGGCGTCCCCGTAGAACTCCTCCAACGGGCAATGGACGCCCGGGCACAACACGGCGGCACCCCCGCCCCGGCCACAGCAGCCAGCGCACCCCCCGTCGCCGAACCCGTCATTCCAGCTGCCACACCCACGCCCGCACCTGCCGCAGCCGCAGCCGCCTCCACCGACTCGACACGTGATCTCGATGCCGAAGCCGCCGCCACCGGCGTCCCCGTAGAACTCCTCCAACGGGCAATGGAGGCCCGGGCACGCCGCGACGGTAAGCCCGTGCCAGCAATGGCCGGTGCGCCCGCTGCCGTGGCGGCACCCGCCGCGGCACCGGCTGCCGCACAACCGGCTGCTGCACAACCGGCAACAGCCCCACCCGCCCCGACCGCGCCTCCGGCCATTCCGGAGGGCGTGACCACCCAACGTTTGTTGACTGTCGTCAAAGCGGGCGCGATCCAGCAGGTAAAAAGCTCGCCTCAGGACAAGGTCAGCACCTGGCCGCACCTACTCGCAATAGAGTTCGTCGCCCTGATGGTGGTTACAGCCGGCCTTATCATCTTCTCCGTGTTTGTCGACGCTCCCCTACTGGAATTCGCCAACTTCAACGAACAGCCCAACCCATCGAAAGCGCCCTGGTACTTCCTCGGCCTGCAGGAACTGCTCTCCTACTTCGACCCACAGGTCGCCGGCGTCATCATCCCGGGCTTTGGGCTCGGCGCCCTGGCGATAATTCCCTACATCGACAAGAACCCGTCGGTGAAGCCGTCTGATCGCAAGCTTGCCATCATGATCTTCAGCTTCTTCTTGTTCGCGGCGGCCGTGCTGACCATATACGGCTCGTTCTTCCGGGGACCGGGGTTCAACTTCTCGTTCCCCTGGGTCGACGGAATCTTCTTCGACTTCTGATGCAAAAGGATCAGGCCAGACAATGAGTCCAACAGCAATATTCGTCACAGCGCTAATCGCGGTCGGCGTCGTCGTCGCCGCGGGGGTGTTTACGGTGGCATGGCGCCGCGGCCCAGCTGCCGGGCCGATTGTCGGCGAGTTCGACCGCGATGCTGCGAAGCGTGATGTTTCCAAGCCTTCCGGCGCCGCTCCCGTCGAGGCTGTAGTCGAGGCGGCCGAGCCACCCCACACACCGATCGAAATCGAGGACGAACGAATCCCCGTTTCGGCAGATGAACTGGGAGTGACGCGTCGCAAATTCCTCAACAGGGCGGCCCTTGGTTTGTTCGGCGGAGGGTTCCTCGGATCGCTCGGTATCGCGATGCTGGCGTTTGCCTGGCCAAAGCTCAGCGGTGGTTTCGGGAGCAAGATCAACATCGGATCGCTTGCCGACTTCCGGGCCAGAGTCGTGCCAGGAGACGGTTCGATCAACCCTGTCTTCGTAGCCGAGGCTCAGAGCTGGCTGGTTCCGATGGGAGCAGACGAGATCCCCAGCAGCTCATTCGAAGGACTACCGGTGCTCGCCGGTGCCGATGGTGGTGAGGCAGGGCTCATGGCGCTCTGGCAGAAATGCGTACACCTCGGTTGCCGCGTGCCTGACTGTGCATCGTCACAGGGCTTCGAATGCCCTTGCCACGGCTCCAAGTACAACTACCACGGTGAGTACGAAGCCGGCCCGGCACCTCGCAACCTCGACCGGTTTGCCCTCGATGTCGATGATCAGGGCAACCTCATCGTTGATACCGGGACCGTGCTCGAAACACCGCGAGCCCGTAACAAGACCATCGGCTATCCCCAGGGACCATCCTGCTTGTGAGCACACTCTTTGTCCCAGTAATCGCAACCGCCGAGAGCGGACCAGTGGGCCCGAGCAATGTCGGGCTGGGTTCGGTCGTGCTGACAATTGCCGTAGCGGCTCTCCTCATTTGGGTCGGATATGTCGTACTCAACAGTCGACGGCGCACCCGCCCCCCGGAGCCGGAGGCGCCGAACCAGGAGTTCTTCCTCGACAACGAGCAGTTGGAGAACGACCGCCTAACCCGTGTCCTTGGTGCGGCCGTCGTCGCCGCAGCCGTGCTGGCGATTGTCATGCCGCTCTATTTCGTCAACGAGACCAATCGCCAGGAAGCGGCCGCCGAAGAGATCCACGAGGAGGACCTGCACTTCGGACAAGAGTGGTGGGTGAAATTCGAGTGCACCCTCTGTCACGGACCTGAAGGCGGTGGTGGCGGAGCTGAATTCGTCGAAGCGCGTTCCGGGCTCACGGCCAGTTGGTCGGCGCCGTCTATCAACGATGTTTTCCTCCGCTACGACGAAGAAGAAGTTCGGCATTGGATCGTCAACGGCAGATCGGGCACCCCGATGCCGCCCGCCGGTCTCGACGGCGGCGGGGCAATGACCGTCCAAGAAATCGATCAGGTCGTTGCCTACTTGCGGAGCCTCCAGGTACCGCAGATGGATGCGTTTTCGAAAGTCGACGGACTCGTGCAGTCCGCTCTGGATCGAATTGCCGGTGGTAGCTCTGCAATCGAGGCTCGCCTAGTAGTCGAGAATGCCAAGTTGGACGACATCCTGGACGGTCCGCAAAAGTACAACGCCATCAGCAACATGCCGGATGATGCGAAAAAGCTGTTGGGCGGAGCCGGCACCTGTACCGTCGAATCTGCCGCTCTAGTCGGCACGACATGCACCGAACCGGGCTCCGACGCCGACCGTGATGGGGTGACCGACGTCGCCGAGCCTGCCCTGGTATCGCTTGCCGACGAAGCGATGGCTGCTACCACCACACGGAAGGTAGACAGCACCACCCTAGAAGTCGAGACCGTTGCAGATGAAGGATTCGAGCTGACCCTGTCCCCCACCTCCGCGTTCTCCATGACTGACGCAACCGGCACGCCCATACCTGATCTCGAATCTGTGGAGTCGTTCCTCTCACATCTCGAAGCCAAGCACCTCGAGCTCTCCCTGCTCGCAGATCGCAATGACAGCTTCTCCGCGAGCGTTTTTTCCGGGATCACATTCCTCGAAGCGGCGCTCGAGCAGCGTGCCTGGGAGGTTGACTTCGGTCAGGTGGCGGCCGATACCGGACTGAGCATGCCCGAAGCTGAGCGCGCCGTTGGCCTCTTCAACTCCTATTGCGCCCGG
>JAYEIP010000339.1:0-5530 GCA_034660155.1 Actinomycetota bacterium
AACCCACTCTCCGCTCCAAAAAGCATAGGATTTGAACCTTCTCCGACCGCGGCACAAACGCACCAACCGGCCACCCCAACACTTGCACCTCGATACGCGAGGCAGCAAGAACCGTCAAATCACTTCTGAACGATGTGAAGGGCCCGTTTGGGCCCTTCACATCGTTGCGGAGAGGGAGGGATTTGAACCCTCGAGGGAGCTTAAACCCCCTACTCGCTTAGCAGGCGAGCGCCTTCGGCCGCTCGGCCACCTCTCCAGATAGCAAGAGGTTATCAGGTCCCAAGGACCCCGTTCACTCGCAGTTGCCGTAGGTGACGCTTCCGCCACCGGCAACATCGGCCGCGGTAACCGGAGAGCCGTCATCAAAGAAGTTACAGGCGAAATAGTGCGGGCCCGGCGAGTTCAGTAGCGCTACCCGATTGACCCCCGCCTGGATCGTGTTCCCGGTCACTGTCAGGGTCGCGGTGTTGTACGCGCGCAACGTGTAGTAGCCATGGATGGCGATGAAATTGCCGTTGACGGCGATATCGACCTCGGCGAAGTTGGTCGCAAAGATCAAGTCGGTGACACCGATGTTGTCCGGGATCTCATCGAAGTAGTTGTAGGAGATCTCCATAGCCCCCGTGGTCACGCCGAACTCGCCCAGCTGGAAACCGTCGAGATGTGAGGTCTCATCGCCCAGCGGGTCATGGCGGTAGTTACGGGTAAACACAAACCCGTCGAGGTCGCCATCGGCGAAGACGGTGTCGTCACCGCCCACGAGTTCGTTGTCGGCAACCACAACACCCGTGATGTTGTTGAACAAAAAGAGCTTCGAGTCGATCAACCCGTTGATCTGCGTGTGGTGGATGCTGAGCCCGGTGCGAACCGTGGCTTCGCTGGCTTTGATCGGGTAGAAGCCGGCACAGTTGATGACGACGTTACGGATTGTGACATTGTCCGCTTCAACAGTTACGCATCCGTCGACGATCACGTTCTCGAGCAAAGTCCCGTCGGTGGTGATCCTCTGGCCACCGACGTGCACCGTCGGCGCAGCCGCGATGACTCCAATCCCGATGGTCACGCCCACATCACCAGGTGTCACGTACTCGCTGGGCAGCGGTGGCGGGGGCAGCGGAGTGAGGCCGAGGGCGCGCACCAGGAACGACGCCATCTGGCCCCGGGTCACCGGATCGTCCGGGCAGAACCGGCTGTTGTCAGGCGGGTTACACCCCAGCGTCACCCCGGCAGCGGCTATCGAATTGATCGCCTCCTCGTGGATCGAACCGTCATCGTCGAAGAACGGGTTCACCGTGGACGCGGGGTACTTGAACGCACGGGTCAACATGGTTGCCATTTCTGCACGGGTGATCGACCGGTCCGGGCAATACGAGGTGTTAGCCGGAGGGTTACATCCCATCGTTACCCCGGCCGCGGCAACAGCGTTGATGTCGGCCTCGAAGATATTCCCATCGTCGTCAGCGAAGAAGTCTGTCGACGATGCCGTCAGGGAGATCGACCTGTTAAGGAAGGCTGCCATCTCGGCTCGGGTCACGGATGCATCAGGGCAGTAGCGGTCGTTGACCGGTGGGTTACAGCCACGGGTGATACCGGCAAGAGCGATCGCCTCGATGTCGGCCTCATGGACAGAACCGTTGTCGTCGGTAAAGGTGCCGCCGGGCAAGGCGGCCAACAAGAGCGACAAACCCACAAGTACTCGAAACACAAAGGGAGCATAGGAACGAGAGCGTCGCAACCGGCATTAACGAATCCGAAACAACCCTTGAGAGCGAAACATCAACCGTCTTCAGGGTGTTGAATCAAAAGATAGGATCAAAGCCTCGACGGAGTGGAGTGACGATGAAGAAGTTCAGCGAGATCGATCTGCGGGAACGACTGACCCCGCTGCAGTATCGGGTAACCCAGGAGGCCGGGACCGAGCGGCCTTTCACCGGCGGTACGTGGGATAGCAAGGACCCGGGAACGTACAAATGTGTCGTCTGCGACGCCCAGCTTTTTAAGAGCAACACCAAGTACGACTCGGGAAGCGGCTGGCCGAGCTTCTGGGAGGCCATCGACCCCAGCGCCGTGCAACTCCACGAGGATCGTGGACTCGGCATGGTGCGCACCGAAGTGACCTGTGCCAACTGCGGAGCCCACCTCGGACATCTCTTCCCCGACGGTCCGCAGCCCACCGGGCAGCGGTATTGCATGAACTCAGCTTCGATGACCCTCGAGCCGGAAGAGGACTGATTCACACCCGTCGCAAAGCCCTACCCTGGGTCCGGTGAGACTCGAACTGACCAGAAAGACGGACCTGGCACTGCGCGCCATCCGCGCCCTGCATGAGGAGGGCGGGCGGCTGCCCGGACGTCGTCTTGCCCAAAAGATTGAGACGACAACCCCCTTTGTCGCTCAGGTGGTAACACCGCTGGTGAACGCCGGATGGCTCGACTCGCGCCCCGGCCCCACCGGTGGTTACGCATTAGCGGTGGAGCCACATTCGATAACGATCCTCGACGTCGTCGAAGTCATCGAAGGCCCGATCGACACCGGCCAATGTGTGCTCGTCGGCGGGCCTTGTGGGTTTGACGCTTGCTCCATGCACGAGGCCTGGGGCGGGGCGCTCAAAGCCCTCCGCAAGTCTTTTGCAGACTTGCCTGTCGTCGACTCCTGATCACGTCTCTTGAGGCTCCTTTCGTTTTTGCCGCGTCTCGTTAAACCTCTAGTGTTTCGCTACAGATATCGGGTTCATGCTCTTCATGGCGTGGTCGGTCGCTCATGAGAGCTGGATCGACAACACCATTTCCTGAGGGGAGCATTAGCACCAACGATGACCGACTCAACCACAGTCCTATGGGGCCAAACCATTGTGTACACAGCGTACGTGGTTGCCATCCTGATCGTCATGGGGGTGTTTGCATACAACATCACCCGTGACGGCGAATCCTCGAACGTAAAGGACAAGTACTTCTACACGTTCGCCGGGTTCCTGATCCTGCTCGGGATGTCAATCCACGTCGTTACCTACAACACGATTCCGTGGACACCGACAGATGTTCATCGTGGCGACATCACAGCCGACAAGGAGTTTGCTATCACCGTCGCCGACCACGAGTTCAACCTGCCGTCAGAACAACTCGCCATCGACTGTGGTGACATGGTCCTGTTCGATGTCACGTCAGAAGACCTGACGTACGGCTTCGGACTGTTCCGTCAAGACAACTCGATGATGTTCCAGATGCAGGTTGTTCCCGGCAACGCCAACGACCTCCTGTGGGAGTTCCACAGAAACGGTGTCTACAACATCCGATCCACTGAATACTCGGGCCCCGACGGGTACCAGATGATCGTTAAGAACGCAGTCCAGGTATCTGGTTGCGATGTCACTGCCAGTGACGGAGGTGTGGAATGACCTTCAAAGACACCCTCATCGACGGCAACCAAGGTGCCTTCGATCACAAGACGATGACTCCAATGCAGAAGCTGACATTGCGCTTCGTGATCATCGGCGTCGTGTTTTACGCGTTTGCCGCGATCGAGGGAATGATCATGCGGATCTACCAGGTGGATCCGGTGCCCTTCATCCAGGAGGGATCGATTCCATTGGCTGGAGTCGACCAGTATTTCGGAATCCTCACCGCCCACCCGCTCGTTGGCATCTTCGGATCGACCTACTTGCTGGTGTTCGGGGCGTTCCTCTTTCTGGTTCCGTACCTGATGAAGAAGCCGTTGTGGAGCTTCAAGCTCGCCAACTTGACCTTGTGGTTCATCACCGGCGGAACGTTCTTGTTCTGGGCCGATGGCTTCATCAGCCACTACGCCCCGCTCTATACGTTGTACTGGCCGTTGCCGGCAGACTTCGACCAGTTCCATCCTCTTAGTGGTGCGATCTTCATCACCGGGATTGCTCTGGTGATGGTGGGGACCGCATTCTTTGTGGTCAACGTCTTCAAGACAATCGCCTACACGCCGGAGGGCTTCCCCAAGCAACCCAGCAAGGAGTTGATGAAGTCGGCGCTCGGCCTGACCGGGTTCAAGAACCTCTGGAAAGAGCGCAAAAAGCAGAAAGAACACCTGGTTCCGTTGCCGGTAGCGGCTATCGCTCGGGGTACCGTCGACACCGCGTTGAACGCCGTAATCATTCTGGGTACCGGGGTATTGATCCTCGTCTACATGGTGTTCGAACTGTTCGGCAATTCGCTGAAGACGACCACAATCGATGCGCTGCTGTACAAGAACTGGTTCTGGTGGGGTCTCGACCTCATCGCCGATGGTCTGGTTTTGATCTTCGTGGCCGGGACCTGGTACCTCATGGCCAACCTGATCACGGGCAAGAAGGTCTACATGCAGAACATCGCCAGAGCGGCGCTTCTGGTCGAGCTGGTCGTGTCGTGGACTGTGTGGTCGCACCACCTCCTGTCCGATCAGTCGCAACCGGCGATCCTCAAGATCGTCTCGGGGGAGATGGTCACGGCGTTTGAATTGATAACTCAAGGGTTAGCGTTCTTCATCACGTTGGCGACTCTGTGGAGCGCACGACCCCTCAAGATGACCAACGAATTGAAGTTCCTGCTCGGTGGCTTGCTCGGGTTCGCCCTGGCAGTTCCCGCCGGCATCCTCCAGGCCGACATCGGGCTGAACCGGGTCCTACACAACACGCAGTGGGTTATCGGCCCCCACGTCCATGTGGCGATTCTGGTGGGTCTCACCATGACGTTGTACTCGGCGATCTACTACCTGTTGCCGGTGCTCACCAATGGTGCGAAGTTGTATAGCCAGAAGGTTGCCAACTTCCACTTCTGGGCGCACCTCATCGGTGGAATCGGGATGGGCGCCTTCATGGGGATGGCCGGTCTCCAGGGCATGCTGCGGCGCACGATCTACTTCGAGGGCGAGTACTTCATCTATATGGTCCTCGCTGCGATATCCGGTGCGTTGTTGCTGGCGGCTTTGGCGGCGTTTTTGTACAACATCGTCATGACGGTGGGCCTGAAGGGTGCCCTCGGCATCTTCCAACGTTCCGAAGGAGACGTGAAGGAACTGCTCCCGGTCGAGTAGCTCTGCCGCACATAGAGAGGTGACTAAGGCCCATACGGCACTCAATGTGCTGTGTGGGCCTTAGCCTTGCGTCGTGACCGAAACACTCAACGATGACATTCGCGAAGAAATCAAGAGCCTCTTTGTAGGCGACCGCACCCTGGGGGACTCGTTTGCGCCACCATTGCTCTTCGTGCTGGTGAACGCTCTGTGGAGCCTCGGGATTGCTGCGGCGATCGCTATCGGTGCCGGGGCTGCAGTCGCCCTGTGGCGTATCCGTAAGGGTCAACAGGTTGTCTACGCCGTCGCCGGTATCGGTGCTGTCGGCTTTGCAGCATTCCTGGCGCTGCGCTCCGGGCGCGCCGAAAGCTACTTCTTACCCGGTATCGTGTCGGCGCTTGGTTACACCGTCGCCACGCTGCTGTCGATCATCTTCAAGCGACCGCTGGTGGGTTGGGCCAGTTGGGCATATCGTCGATGGCCACTCGAGTGGTACTGGCGGGACGATGTT
>JAYEIP010000340.1:0-5480 GCA_034660155.1 Actinomycetota bacterium
CGTCCATCTCGCAAGACGCACTCGTCCTGAAGCCGTCCAACGTCACGTTTGAACAAGCTGCGGCCGTTCCAATCTCTGCATTCACCGCCCTCCAGGGCGTTCGCGATCACGGTGAGGTACAGCCGGGGCAGAAGGTCTTGATCATCGGTGCATCCGGAGGTGTGGGCACGTTCGCAGTGCAGATCGCCAAGGCGTACGGCGCTGAAGTGACCGGGGTGTGCAGCACGAGAAATGTCGACATGGTTCGATCGATCGGCGCCGACCATGTCATTGACTACACCAACGAGGAGATCACCAAGGGCGGGCAACGCTACGACGTGATCCTCGACATGGCCGGGAACCGTTCACTGTCAAGCCTACGCCGGGCGCTCACGCCCAAAGGGACGCTCGTAATCGTCGGCGGATCGGGCGGCCGTTGGCTCATGGGCTTCGGTCGCACCATCAGGGCACTCATGCTGTCACCGTTCGTGAGCCAGAGACTGCGCCAGTTCATCTCGGCAACAACCAAAGAAGACCTGGTTGCTCTCCAAGAACTCATAGAAGACGGGAAGGTCACGCCGGTCATCGACAGGACATTCCCGCTGAGCGCAACCGCTGAAGCTATCGCCTATGTCGGCGAACGACACACACAGGGCAAGATCGTCATCACCGTCTGAGGAACCCTCAGCAGACGAGGCCCGGCGGGGCGTTGCCTCAACGCGTCTCGCCGGGGACCTCGTCTCCGACCCTGAACACCAACCGAACCTCAAGAAATGGACACGAGATGACAAGCCAACTCACTGACGTATCACCCCGCCAAGCTGCACGCATCGCCGGCATCGGCTACGTGATCCTCTTCGTACTAGCGATCTTCGCCAACTTCTTCGTTCGAACGGGCCTCACCGATCCCGATGATGCCGCAGCCACCTTCACCAACATCGCAGACTCAGAGTTCCTGTTCCGCACCGGGCTCCTGAGCTTCCTGATCATCTTCGTTCTAGACGTCGTTGTCGCCTGGGCGCTCTACATCCTCTTCAAGAACGTGAGCAGACAGCTCTCGTTACTTACCGCGTGGTTCCGGCTGGTGTACACCGTCTTCCTCGGCATAGCGGTGATCTTTTTCTTCGTCGTCCTACAGCTCGTAGGAGGTGCGGAGTATCTGACCGCCTTCAATGCGGGCCAGATGGATGCGCAGGTGATGCTCCTGCTCGACGCGTTCAACTACACGTGGCTCATCGGCCTGGCCGCCTTCGGTATCCATCTGATCCTGATCGGCTACCTGATACTCGCGTCAGGTATCGCCCCGCGCATCCTCGGCATCTTGTTGGCTGTGGCGGGCGCTGCATATGTGTTCGACACGGTCGCTATGTCTCTGCTGTCGAACTACTCGGACTATGAGACCGTGTTCCTGGTGATCGTTGCCGTGCCTGCGGTGATCGCCGAACTGTCATTCACCATCTGGCTGCTGACCAGAGGGGGCGTCCAGCAGGAGGCACTCCGGTCGTCCTTTTGAGTGATATTCGATCAGGTCTGTTGTGATCTGCACACAGGCGACACGATTCTGGTGGACACGACTGGCCTGCCTCTCAGGGCGTCATCTCATCGGGCTCCGCCGATCATCCCCAACACCTCGGAGGTCGGACAAACGTCGCCGAAGGATCGGTAGATCGTGTGGAGAGTGGCGTTCAGATCCTCGTCCCTCGCTGCCGCGTTGGCGTCCGCCACCATGATTACGCGATACCCAAGCGTGCTCGCATCCCGCGCCGGGGACTCACAGCACACGTTCGCCACCGTGCCGACGATGAGGACGGTGTCGATCTCTCTTTCCTCCAATAGCGAAGGCAACTCGCATCGCCCGGGGAAGAACGCACTAGCGGCCGTCCTCTCTACCAACAGATCCTGAGCCGACACGTCGAGTTCGTGCCAGACGCGATCCCGGAACCGACCCTCGCCACCCTAGTTCCTGAACATCTCGGCGATGTCCTGTCCGAGGAACTCCTCTCTCGCCGCCGACGGTTCTTCAGCACCGGGCAGTACCCACACCACGGTGCCGCCCGCCGCTCGCAACGTGGTCGCCAACGACTGGATGTTGGACACAATCCCCGCGCGTATCCATTCTCCTTCAGAAAGAACGGCACCATATCGACCGCTACAAGCGCCGTCCGGGTCGGATCAACCGACCCGAAGCCGTGTCTCCGTCCCCGCCTTGTTTCGTGCCGCGCGTACTCTCGCGACTCAATCTTCCAGTTGTGCAACATGCCGTACCAAGTCTCGTAGGCAACACCACGGATTTCAGGACGGCCGACTCGTGTCGCTCCGAAGGTCTCGGCAGAACGGGGCGACCTGCGTTGCATTCGACATCTCACATCGTGATGACCACTTTTCCCCGGGTGTGTCCGTCTTCCACGTAGCGGATCGCCTCAGGGGTCTCGTGCAACGGGTAGCTCCTGTCGATGACCGGCGTGACCTTCCCGGATTCCATAAGCTCTTTGAGGGTGACCAGGTCCTCATGGTTCTCCGAAGCCACCCAGGTGACCAGCCTCTGGCTCACGAACGGGGACACCACCAGCGCCCTGACGACACGATCGATTCCGGCGAGGCGGCCCGTCCCGGCGCTGAGCACCAGTGTGCCCTTAGGGGTCAAGACCCGTCTCAGACGTGACGGCGAAGCGGTCCCGGCCAGTTGAAAGATGAGATCGTATCGCTGGTGACCCTGGGTGAAATCCTCCCGGGTATAGTCGATGACGTGGTCGGCGCCGATCGAGCGGACCATGTCCGTGTTCGCCGTGCGGCACACGCCGGTCACCTCAGCGCCGTACGACTTCGCTATCTGCACCGCAAACGTCCCCACACCCCCAGACGCACCAATGACCAAGACCTTGTGCCCCGGTTGGATCCGTCCTTTGTCGCGCAAGCCCTGTAAGGCGGTGAACCCGGCGACGCCGACAGCCGCCGCTTGCTCGTGGGTGAGGCTGCCCGGCCTCGTGAGAAAGTTCTGCTCTCCAGCACTCACATACTCCGCAAACGCGCCCTGGCACCAACCGAAGACCTCATCGCCTGGTTGAAACTGCGTTACGTTCTTGCCGACGGCCTCAATCTGACCGGCCACATCAACTCCCCGTACACGTGGCTTCGGTTGGCGCAGCCCGGACATCATCCGAACGAGGAAGGGGCTGCCCCTCATGATGTGCCAATCGAGAGGATTGACGGAAGCCGCCTCCACCCGTACCAGCACCCCGTCATCGTCGGCAACGGGCGTGTCGATCTCTTGGAGCTCCAGGACGTCGGCGGAGCCGTAATGGTCTTGGACGATCGCTTTCATCGGATTCTCCTGGGTCGCTGCTTAGTCCCAACAATATGCGGCCACATCTCCCACTGAGAAGGGCCAAATCATCCCGAGCGAAGTCACTTCGCGCAACTACCCGCGTTGCGGCCGTAGTCGTCTGACCGGTCGTGAAGGGATGTCATTGGTACTTCCCGTCACCAGGATCCGCGAACTACGCCCTGGCCGGGCGGCCCCTCGCTCGCCGATGGGTCGGTCGGCCGCTATCCCGGGTTGGCAAAGCGGTTTCGCAGCGCGACGATGCCAAGGAACACGGAGGCCCCACATATGAGGTTCGATATTCGAGCAGTTGGCGGCGCAATTGTCGTGCTCGGCTCTGTCGCTCTCAGTACATTGCCGGTGCTCACACCATCGGGCGACGTCGGCATCTCGATCGAACGGGCGGTTGATCACGTCGAGTTCATTGCCCAAGAGCCCCACCCCATGGGAACACCCGAGGTTGCCCGGGTGCGGGAATATCTCGTCGCGACCCTCCTCGAGTCGGGGCTCACGCCCGAGACCCAGATGGTCGACGCACCCGATTACTTCGGCGCCCCGGGCAAAACCGTCGAGATCACGAATGTCATGACCCGTATTGCCGGGACCGCGCGCAATGAAGCGGTACTACTCATGGCGCACTACGACACCGTGCCAACCACCCCGGGTGCCAACGACAACGCGGCAGCCGTAGCGGTGTTGCTTGAAACTGGACGGGCGCTCATCGACGATCCTCCTCCGAACGACGTCATACTCCTGTTCACCGACGGGGAGGAGCCAACTCCCCGGTTTGGCGCCTCGGCGTTCACCACCCACCCTTGGTTCGACGACGTGCTCCTCGCGGTGAACTTCGAAGGGATTGGTGTTGCGGGTTCATCCCTTCTCGTCGAGTTAAGCGGTCCTGCTCCTGCACTGGTGAGTCGGCTGGCAGCAGCCACGCCCCATCCGGCGACATTCTCCTTCTTGACCCGGACCGCAGAACTCATCGGGGGTGCTTCGACGGACTTCGATGTGATCCGCGACGCAGGGGTTCCCGGGTACAACTTCGCCTACATGCGGGGCTCTTCCATCTATCACACAGAACGGGATGTCCCCTCTTCCCTCAATGTCGATGGCATGGCTCATCAAACCACCCTCGCCCTTGGCATCGCGCGAGACTTCGGGCCCCTCGAAGTCGCGTCCACCGACGGCGAGGCCGTCTTCTTCACGATCCCGGGCTGGGTGGTCGTCCGCTACGGCGACGGTGTGGCGTTTGGCAGCGCAGTTCTAGCTGCGGTCGTGCTCGGGTGGGTCCTATTGGACCGAGTTCGGCGAGGGAGGTCTTCTCTCCGTCGTTTGGGCACGGGAACCGGGCTCGCACTGGTCGGCGTACTCGCGGCAGTCCTGGCTATGACCACCATGTGGATCGGCATCGTGTCGCTGCGAGGGGAGATGGGGATGGTCGAGGGTTACACATGGCTACTCGTACTCGGTGCCGGTCTCAGCGGTTCCTGGTTCTTGATCTGGCGTCGTTCCCGGCAGTCCGGGTCGGACGTTGCCGGGGGAATCGCCGTGGTGTGGGGGCTGCTCAGCCTGCTGACCGGCCTCTGGCTCCCATCGATGAGCTATCTGTTCGTCTGGCCTGCCATCGCCGCCGGCGTGGTGTTTGTCGCTGGGCCGCTCGCCAAGAGTGCCATCGCGAAACCCATCGCCCTCGCCATCATCACGTTACCGACCGCTGTCGTACTCACACCGGCGGTCGATACATTCTTCCAGCTCGCGACCCCAAGACCGGGCAATCCCGACTCCGAACTACCCGCCACGATCGCCGTGCCACTGCTGATCCTGATCCTTGCTCTCGGGCTCGTGCAGTCGACGACAAGCGACCACTGACGGCCCAGTCACAGCACGGGGATTAGCCCGAGCCGGCGCAGTTCAAGTGGCTCGGCAAGTGTCGCTCAGGAGCCTTTTCGCCGTGGGATGTCCTCGTGGGCCGATCGTGTTCGTAAGTAGGGTGAATGCGGGAACGGCCCGCACCAACGCAAGGAACAATCATGAGCCAGTACCTGCTGTCTATGCACACCGTCGAGGGAGAGACCCGCGAACAGCCGACGCCCGAGGAGATGGCGACATTCATGGAGCGCATCAATGCCCTCGAAGCCGACATGAGGGCCAGCGGTGCGTTTGTCTTCACCGGGGGACT
>JAYEIP010000341.1:0-1071 GCA_034660155.1 Actinomycetota bacterium
CGGTTGCGATCAACGATTCGGAAACAGTGCTAGCCGAGTTGACGATCCCGGCTGACCGGTCTCAGACGGAGACGCTCCTCGAGTGGGCTCAGCGTCTGGATGGTGATGGCCGGGTCTGGGCGGTGGAAGCCGCCGGCGGGCTCGGCTATCTGTTATCTCAGCAGCTGATTGCTTCCGGTGAACATGTTGTTGACGTGCCTCCAGTGTTGGCTTCTCGGGTGAGAGTGTTGGGGTCGGGCAGATCACAGAAGAACGATCCCAACGATGCCCTGTCTGTGGCGGTCGCCGCGTTACGTCAACCCGACCTGGCGGTGGTTCTGCGGGAGGACCACGCCCAGGCGTTGCGGATGCTGGCGAAACTTTCATCTTGAACTCACCTCATTACGAACCCAGGCAGTCTCCCGGTTGCATTCGGTGTTGATGCAGCTCCGACCAGGGGGAATGACCCAACGACTCTCAGCCGCCAAGGCATCCAGGATGCTCCAGGGGATGAGGAACCTCGATGGGAACGGCGAACAGCGCCGCCTGATGGCCAAGACCCATCTTGGCGATATCAGACGCCTCGACCGGGAGATCAAGACCAACAAGGTGTTGATCTCAAAGGCGGTGGCCACTTCGAACACGACCCTGACCGACGTCTACGGAGTGGGTCCGATCGTGGCCGCGTTCCTGATCGGATACACCGGTGACATTGGTCGGTTCGCATCCGCCGGCCACTACGCCTCATACAACGGGACCGCACCCATCGAATACTCCTCCGGAGGAAAGAAGAGGCATCGGCTCTCGATGAGAGGCAACCGGGTGCTGAACCATGCCATCCACATGACAGCAGTCACCCAGATCAGCCACGACACCGAAGGCCGGGTCTACTACAACCGGAAACAGGCCGAAGGCAAAACCAAGAAAGAAGCCCTCCGAGCGTTGAAACGACGGATCTCCACCGTCGTCTACCAACGTCTCGTCTCAGACCAGCAGGGTTAGAGCCCGGGGGACACTCAGGAACGACTTCCTAGCTTGCGTGGCCGGCCTCACATCCTGAACACCGGCTCTTCAGCTAAGTCACCCCGGGCC
>JAYEIP010000342.1:0-5465 GCA_034660155.1 Actinomycetota bacterium
GCACGGACTACCCCCACTTACGCGCTTGGTTCATCAAGGCGGGTTGGTGTCGAATTGGTCGGTGAGCCAGGCGGCGACTGCGGCTTCGTCTAGTTCTCCGGTGGCGATCGCCAACATGGTCGAGACGGCCTCGTCTGGAGGGACTTCCAGCTCGTGGCCATTGAGCGCACAGAACATGGTTAGTGATTGCCAGGCCAACCGTTTGTTGCCGTCCGGCAGCGGGTGGTTTCGTGCGATGCGTACGACCAGCACAGCCGCC
This sequence comes from Actinomycetota bacterium, assembly GCA_034660155.1. Lineage (GTDB taxonomy): Bacteria > Actinomycetota > Acidimicrobiia > Spongiisociales > UBA5794 > JAAETI01. Next base: position 260 of record JAYEIP010000342.1, read on the forward strand.
TTGTCCACAAACTCGGGGTAGAACTCGGTGTCCCCGAAGCCCGCTTGGGGTGCATGCAGCGCCGAGTCCAGTGACTCCAATCGGGTCGCACTCTGAAGAGTTCGGGTGTCGATTCCGGTGACAGCCTCGGCTATGGTGAGTGCCTCGGCCAAAGTGAGGTATCTCACTCGGCGAGACGATCCAGGATCTCTTTGTCTCGCTCTGTCAGTGCTCGCAGAGTTCCCATGAAATCGGCATCGTTTTTGACGTGGTCGATCTCGGTTTGTAGCGCCTCGAGCATGAGGGCGTTGACGCTGATGCCGCGACCTCGCGCAATGATGTCGGCCTTCTCGGCGAGTTCTTCGGGCATTCGTACGGTTGTGGTTCGCTTAGCCATGCCGTCATGCTATCACGACGTCACACCGGCGTCTACCCGGTCGAGACCGCCAGTGACCACTCGGCCACTCCGATCGCCAATATGGGCGATATCGCACCTTTGCGGCAAACCACGCATACCGGCGCATACCTCGCGGGTGGGCAACGCAGACGGGAGATTCTCTTCAGTCTCCGAGCTCCAGTGGCCAGATAGCCGGGCCGCGTTCGGCTCCGGGGGCAGCGACGATCTCGATCTGCCATCTACCGGTGGCTGATTCTCTGAGATCGAACTCGACATCACCCGCGATCCCCGCGACCTCAGCAATAACAACGGCGGTGCCACTCCCGAGTTCCTCATTCTTGATCATCAGATCGCCACTCAAATCAATAATGAACCCGTCGTTCCCGTCCGCAATGAGCATGATCTGGTCAAAGAGCCACCACTCATCTGGGTACTCCATGTTCTCAAACCAAATGTCGTTCTGCAGCCACGCTCGGAGATCGTCCATGGCCTCGGGTCCAACGATCTCACCGTATTGCAGAAGATTGAGAGCCTGGGTCAGTCTGGTCTGAGCATGCCGACCAAACGACAACCAGACGGCCATGAAGTCATCCCGGGCAAACGCGTCAGCGAAGGTCTCAACAGCAGCAGCAGGCGAACTCAAATCGAGCGACTCGTAGTAGGTTCGAGCCCCATCCCGGTGCTGCGAGCCATCACCACACCCAGTGACAACAAGAGCGCTAGCAGCAACAACTAGAGCGAGCCGTGCCACACCCTTCATATGGCAGATGCTAACAGTCCCCCGGGTCTCGTCCCGCTTCGTCACAACCGTGCCGCTTGTAGCCGATGGCCCAGATCACTAGATATCGGACAGGAACGAGCCCACTAACGAACCGTGCAGAACGTCACCGATGCGTGAGGCAGGTGAACAAGCTTGAGGACCGATGCACCACTCTAGGTGGGGCATGCCGGGGGAGGCTGATTTGCCGGTAGTCTCGATTGACAGGCAGTTAGTCAGGGAAGGTGCTGCAATGGACGGTCCGCTTGTCATCGCAGAGCAAGCGGTTGGAGATCCGCGACGGTGAGCTGGCGAGTTCTGAGTCGTGGGTCTATGTGTGGCTACGGCCCGAGGAGGCTGGTGAGGTTGTCTACGTTGGGGCGACGGGCTTGCCGCCGGCGGCCCGATTCTGGCTTCATCTCCATCACGACGATCCCCTGGTTGGGAGGGTCCGCGCCGAGTATCCGGAAGCCCTCGCCGGTGATATCACGATCCGTGCCTTCCGTCTCCATCCGGCCCTAGAACGCAAACTCGTGAAGCAGGCAGTGGTCGCGCTATTAGGCGATGAGCCACTCGACGACGTCGATGATGACACGTCCGCGATGGCAAGCGCCATCGTGGCACGACTGGCCGCCGCGCACGATGCCCCAATCGTCGACGAGGACCAACAGCTCGTTGATGAGGACCAACAGCGCATACGTAGCGCCGAGCTACATGCCCAGATCACAGAAGGACGACTCGATGCCGCCAATCGCTGGCGAGAGGTCTGTGACCTTGTCGCCACTTCGGCAACCACTTCTGACGCGATAGAGACGTTGACCCGGCCGCCGATCGTTACACGACCGTGGTCGCAAGCCACGTCGTCGACATGCCTCTCAGGGGTCTTACAAGCGACGCTCGAGCCGCACGCACATCGGAGCTCCTCGGGCTGTCGTGGGGCAGAGCAGGTTGTTCGGCCTCTCACGGCGCACGGATCAGCCCGTTCGCTACGGGAACGAGCGCGTTACAAGGTCGTCGGTTCGATTGGCCACAGGGCTCACCCCTACTCGGTGCCGTCCTCAGCATCGTCGCCGGCTGCGGCGTCGGCCGATTCCTCCCCGGTGTCGCCTTCCTCGGTGGGCTCAGGCACAGAGGCTTCGTCATCCTCGCCAAGCACACCACGTTCCCGCATCTTGGAGACAACCTTGTCCGCTACGACAGCCCGCTTCTCGTCCGGCATCCGGTTGGGCAACTGCGAATCGAGCTTCTCACGTACCTGAGCCTCAGTGAGGTCCTGCCACTCAGTCTTCTTGGCGGTGATCACCTTTGCCACAACCAGCATGCCGCCTACGAGCAGCGCCACCTTTACACATCTCTTCACGATCAAACCTTTCGCTCTGGACCCTCTCTAGTCTATGACGCTGGCAAAGGCTGTCCAGTCGGCGGAGTTGCGCTCGGTGTCTGAACCTTCCACGTCGGGATCGTGACGGGTACCCGTACCGTCGGCGCCCCGGTCGGGTGATGGCTATGGTGCATCGCCCATGAGGAGCGCCGACTATCTCGCACGGATCGGGCTGACCGACACGCCCACTCTCGACCTCAACGGTCTAGGGACGCTGCAGAGAGCTCATCTGACCACCGTACCGTTCGAGAACCTCGATGTGTATGCCAGAAGGGGCGTCGCTACCACCCTGGACTGGTCGGTGCCGAAGATCGTCGCTCGGGGCCGGGGCGGCTGGTGCTTTGAGCTCAACGGGGCGTTTAGCAGCCTGCTGCGAGATCTCGGTTTCGAGGTACGACTGCTGCCGGCAGCCGTGCTCCTGCCCCCGGCTTCGAACGAGCTCAGCCACCTCACGTTGGAGGTGAAGCTCGACCGACCCTACCTTGTCGACGTTGGTTTTGGCGACAGCTTCATCAAACCGCTGCGGATAGATCTCGACGAGCCACAGGACGGTGGATCGGGGCAATTCGTAGTCACATCCGAGGGGACTCTGTTCGAGGTCGATGATGAGGGGGAGCTAAACCCTCAATACCGCTTTCAGCGAAGCGAGTGGGAGCTGGCGGACTTTAACGCAGCTTCGGCGAGACTACAGACAGCGCCAGGTCTGCACTGGACTGAGTTACCCTTTGCTACCCGGCTTCTGGACGGTGGACCGGACCGCGTTACCCTTCTGAAAGATCGCATCAAGTTCCGTCGTGATGGGCAGTGGCACCAGGAGCAGGTCGCCACCGAGGACTGGGATTCGGAGCTGAACCGCTGGTTTGGTATGAAGCCCTAGACAGTATTTCGGGGAGTGCTATCTCGACGAGCTAGGCCGGGTCCGCACCCCGACGTGCAGCGAACCCTGAAATAAGGAACTCGCAGGCGTACCAGGTGAGCATCGCGGCTCCGACAGGGGCGATAATGGCGGCCACCGGAACGACGATGTTGTCACCGAGTTCCAGGACCGGGAGGCTGATGCTGGCTACTGCGGCCGCCAGCCAGATCCCACCCACAACAACGAGGATCCATGGCCATGCGGTGTCCTGGCCCCAACCGACCTCAGATGGGCGGCGGAACAGTGTGAGTCGCAACACGCCTACGGTGGCGATCAATCCCCAGAACCAGTCGACTATCGCAGCTACGTCGACAATCTCCGGCTCGTCTCCAAACTGAAGTTCGGGCGAACCCATGCTCATGGTGAGCACTGCGACCCAAATCGCAGCGATCGTGGTCCAGACCCAGATGCTGTTCGTTTTCATTGCCCCTCTGCCAGCTGGATCGTCATCTGCCCTACGTGGATTTCCACGATCGGCAATACAATAGAGTCTTCGTCGGTTTCGTGGAAGTTCCAGGACGATGAGCCACCCTGCACAGCAACTACTCTCGAACCTTCGAACCCGTCGCCACAGCCTCCCTGGCAGAACGCGTCCAAGCCCTCCCGCGGGTCTCAGGTCTTTCCTCCCGAGACCGGGTAGCCAGGCATGGGGGATCGTTTGGCGGCCGGTAGCCCTGGGTTGGTAAAGTCAGGATGACGCTCAGATCCGCTGCCTGTCGGCTAGACCGACACGTGGGAATCGACGCCTTTGGGGGAAGAATGACGTTCTCGGTAAACCGTCCGATGACGGTTCTGTAGCTTGCTGTCGCGATGCTCATTGCCGGGCTTGCCGTGGCACCGCCCGTTGCCTCCGCTGGGGAGGTCTTCGACGATGTAGAGGACACGAGCCTTTTTGCCGAAAGTATCGAATGGCTTGCCGGAGTTGGAGTCACCCAAGGGTGCAACCCGCCCACCAATACTCGTTTTTGCCCGAATGATGTCGTAACGCGGGGCCAGATGGCTGCGTTCTTGGTCCGTGCGTTGTCCCTTCCTGCAGCGTCTGGGATCGACTTCGTCGATGACAACGGATCCGTCTATGAATCGAACATCGAACGGCTCGCCGCTGCTGGTATCACCCGAGGCTGCAATCCCCCAACCAACGACAGGTTCTGCCCCGACGACGTCGTCACCCGCGGACAAATGGCAGCGTTCCTGACGCGGGCCCTTGGGCTCCCCGCTGCCACCGGGATCGACTTCACCGACGACAACGATTCTGTCTTTGAATCGTCTATCGAGAGTCTGGCTGCAGCCGGTATCACCAGAGGCTGCAATCCCCCAACCAACGACAGGTTCTGCCCGGACGATGTAGTCACGAGAGGTCAGATGGCCGCATTCCTGCATCGCGCGTTAGGTGATCAGCTGTTCGTTCGGACATATCTGGTAGATCTGAGCAAGGTCGATGGGAGTACAGCCTCTGAAGGCAGCGCCGAGATCGACGGCAATCTGTACACGAAGTCGATCTTTTGGTCAGACAGCACCAACTACAGCAGCGACTGGTGGACCGAACACAACCTGAGCCGCGACTACACCCACCTCTGCGCAGCAGTCGGACTGAGCGACAACTCCGACGCCGACTTGGAACTCGAAGTCGAAGTCTACGTAGACGGCATCTCCAAATGGGTCCAAACAATAGGTCTCGGCGAGACGATTCCACTTGCGATATCGGTAACTGACGGTCTTCGGCTCCGCATCGCCAGCCGGCCCGGCTCAGCTACCTCAGCATCCGGAACCATCGTC
>JAYEIP010000343.1:0-1066 GCA_034660155.1 Actinomycetota bacterium
GGGGTGAGATGCCGTTTCGCCAACCGGGCCTCAATGGTGTCTTGACGGTCTGCAAGCCAGTCCATAGCGGCGTACACGTCGTCGGTCGTTGCATCAGAGATGCCGAGATCTATGGCAAGGGTGGTGTCTTGCCACCACCTCGTTGTTGCCAGTTTCGATCCTGGTCTGCATACACGTGCAACGATGAGACCCATCACCAGATCGCGTTCGGGGCACGTTGGGCCTAACAGTTTGGGGATATCGAGTTGTTTGGCTTGTGTGGCGACTGCTGCGACGTGCCCGTGGGGCAGCGAGCGCAGGATCTCGAATGCTGCGTCTGGAGGGACCAGGTTCTCTCCGCGTATGAGTCTGCGCATCGGTTCAACCATCTCGAAAGGCAGCGCAGAGAGGTTGGCGATGGTCCGTTTCTTGACTTTGTCTCCTTCGCGGTAGCTTTCACGCAAGAGGACGGCTGGGGGAGATTTGCGGTTTGGTATCACATCAATGTACATGGCCACATGCTAGCAGCACATGTTGGCGAACACAACTACCCTATATGAATTACAAGAAACTTCACTCACTCGTTTACATGGGTACACTCTGTGGCACTAAGTCGGCTGTATACCCTGTAACCGCAAGGGATTCCCCCACACAGCACCCAACCAAACGACGTAACTTCCGGTTAGAGAGTGATCCCCCAGGAGGTCCGACAAACGGACCCGAGAAGAAAGGTTCAGATCATGACTGCAATGCCGAACTCAACCAACGCAGCTGCCGATGCTGTCGCCAACCGCGATGTCGCGAGGCGCTTCATCGACGAGGTCGTCAACAACGGCCGAATGGACAGCATCGCCGACCTCGTCCATCCCGCCTACCGCTATCACGGTCCCGGAGGTGTCGAGGCTGCAGGTCTCGACGGGGCTGAGCAGGTTATTGGCGAGTTCCGGGCGGGGTTCTCTGACCTTCACGCCGAGATCACAGCAGAGATCGCTCAGGATGACTTGGTCGCATTGACCTTGGTCCTCACCGGAACCCACGACGGCGAGCTGACCGGCATTCCGGCGACCGGAGCGACGATCGAACTCCC
>JAYEIP010000344.1:0-5419 GCA_034660155.1 Actinomycetota bacterium
CGCGGCGGGGCGCCATGCTGGCCGCGTTACATGAGCGAGGTTTCGAAGCCCACGGCACTTCTGGTTTGAATGTGTGGGTGCCGGTACCGGACGAAACCGCCACAGTGCAAGCGATGGAGAAGCAGGGCATCGCGGTTCGATCTGGAGCTCGATTCCGGATCCGCACGGAGCCCGCCGTCCGCGTGACCGTGGCGGCGCTGGACCGAGCACAAATCGACCAGGTGGCAAATGCGCTCCACGCCGCAGTCACGGAGTTGGGTCCGGGTACCCGCAGCGGCTGATTCAGCCGCACGCGACGCCATGGGTGCCCCGATCAGTCGTCGTAGATTTCGAAGTGGTCGACGTGGGGGACCATCTCGAGAAGCACCTCGGCGTCGAAGTCGTAGTACTTCGCAACGCTGATGTCATCGCCGGCGAAGGCCTTGATCGACTCCCGGGATTCCCAAAACGTCAACATCAGGAACTCAGCGCGATCCTGATGATGACGGTGTAGCACAAACGCGCCCCGGTTCCCCTCGGTCGAGCGGTAGTCGGGAAGCGCCACCGTCCTCATTCGTGCCAAGTACTCGTCTGACCGTTCCAACGGAACCTCACCCTTCCAGATTCGGGCAATCACCATGGACTCCTTTCATAACGATTCAGCATTCCGTGTAGTCTACATCATCGTAACGGGTAGAGCGGATTGAACCTGTTACGCTATGCAACATGGAGCCTGTCGACAACTTGCACATCTCCAGCGTTGTGGATCTGATCAACGAGTACGCCGAAGCCACTCGCACCGTCGCTGGCGAGGCCGGCATGGCTTACCCGCCGCTCGACTTCCTCGACACGCTTGACGCCCTCCCCGCTGAATCGGTCGCTTTGGCCGACGACCTCCACCGGGTGTTTGCCGAGGCACACCACGCAACCGAACTGCTCAATCAACTCGCCGACCAATACGGCCTCAATCATCGGCTGACCTCCGACGGACGGCTCACCTGGAGACGTCCCGCGACTTCAAGCCGCCTCACCACCGCGGCGACCGCCACCCTCATCAGTTTCCTCGACCAACACGGGTCGGATCGCCTCGGCACCTGCGACGCTCACGCCTGTGTCGACGTCTACATCGACACCTCGCAGGCCCGAGCCCGCTCCTACTGCTCAACAAAATGCCACAGCAGAGCACGGGTTGCCCGCTGGCGAGCCCGGCAGCAACAAGCGACGCCCACGCACCCCCCTAAGGAGAAATGATGAACGCTCCTCACTGGTCGGAGCATCTTCGTCAAAGTCCAGCCCTCTCGCGTTCATCACCGGGACCATTGGGAGGTCCCGCGGGCAGGTGTATCGTGAGCACATGGAGCATCGTGGGGTTGGCAACAGCGGCTTGCAGGTGAGCGTCTTCGGCATGGGGACGATGACATTTGGAGCCGAATCCGACGAGGCTGCCTCCGGGGCCATGCTCGACCGCTTCGCCGACGCCGGCGGCACATTGATCGACACCGCCGACGTCTACACAGCAGGCGTGTCAGAGGAGATCGTGGGACGGTGGCTGGCGAAACGATCCGATCGCAACCGCTTCGTGGTGGCGACGAAGGGGCGATTCTCGGCCGGGCACGATCCCGGCTTTGCGGGAGCAAGCCGAGCCCACCTCACGAACGCCGTCGATGCAAGTCTCCGCCGGCTACAGACAGACGTTATCGACCTGTATCAGGTGCACTGCTGGGACCCCCACACCCCCCTTGAGGAGACCCTCGAAGCCCTCACCGACATGGTTAGAGAGGGCAAGGTTCGCCACGTCGGTGTATCCAACTTCACCGGGTATCAGCTGGCCCGCGCAGCGGCTACAGCTCGGCTCGAGGGCCTGACCCCCATCGTTTCCCTACAGGCCCAGTACAGCCTCCTGGAACGCACCATCGAGTTGGACCTCGTACCTGCGTGCATGGACGAGGGCGTGGGCATCCTGCCCTGGTCTCCGCTCGGGGGCGGGTGGCTCACCGGGAAGTACTCAAGTGAGCAAGAGCCGACGGGAGCCAGCCGGCTGGGCGAGGACCCGACACGCGGCGTCGAGGCATACCAACTGCGCAACACTGAACGTACCTGGGCCATCATCGAAGAGTGCGCCGCAGTAGCCTCCACGCGCGACGTGCCGCTGTCGTCGGTGGCCTTGACCTGGTTGCGTGACCGCCCCTCCGTGAGCTCCGTGATCCTCGGCACTCGTACGGTGGAGCAACTCGATCAAAACCTGCTCGCTTCTGACCTCGAGTTGAGTGTTGACGAGCGGGCCGGACTCGACCGAGCATCTGCCCCGGGTATCCCCCTGTATCCGTACGGCTTCATCGAGAAGTACGGTGGAGATGATGTGTGGGAGCGGCTGGCGACCCGTAACGAACCTCCACCGATCGGCGCCTGAAGACCGGAGCAGAACTGTCGACCGGAAGCGCATATCTAGCATTGGGGGCTCAGTAGCAAGGCCGTTGACTGCAACATCAGTGGATGGCCGCACCGTGAAACGACTCGGTCGTTTCACGGGATGACGAAGAAGACTATGCCGATCATCCATGGCAGCAGTCCTTTCTTGTACCAAAGTAGGTATGCGACGATTGGCGCGGTTCTCACACCGCCGCCGAGCTGCGGGTATTCGAGAGGCCAAAAAAAGTAGTCGGTGGTACCGTCCGCAGTCAGGATGCCCCGACGTTCATTGAACGTGCCCACTGATACCAGCGTGCTGCAATCGAAGTCGTCGTAACACGAGGACTGACGATCCGCGGTGGCGTCGCCCGGCAATGCATACCACTCGGACGGAAACCATCCATGCCGTCATGTGCGCCTATTGGCGGGCCATGGCTATCCGATAGCGTTCTTCGGGTGTGACCATGTGATCGAAGTCCTGAGCGGCGTCGCCTAGATCGATCTGGACCCACTTCACGTCCCCGGTGAACTCGACATTGCTCTTGTCGAGGTCGTCGGTGACGCCGGTGGCCGTGTCGGTTCCCACGTCGGTCGTCTCATCGGCCGAGAACACACCGGGGACCGTGTTGTCCACCCGTCCGGTGGCGACCTGATTGCCATCGACATAGAGGTTTGCTGTGCCGCCTTGGCCGGGGCCGCCACCGTCGTAGTCGAACTCCAACCGGACCTGGTGCTCACCAGCCGAAACCGGTTCGTCTCCCACGACTTTGAACCGTTGCAGGCCGAAGAGGTTGTAGCAGTACGCGGGACGCCCGTCTGTTGTCAGGTAGGTTGTCCAGCCGCCGTAGCGACCTCCCTGAGCCACGATCGTGCCACTGGCACCACCGTCGGGCACCACGATCTCGCTTGTCACGGCGTGTGACTTATTCTTGATGTTCACAACGCTGTTCTCGCTGAGACGACCCATGGAGCCAAACAGAATCTGACTCCTCCCGGTGATCAGTTGAGGGCGTCCGGCCCGGTCCGGATCGAAACGCTCGGAGCGACGATCGTCAAGAGGCAGTACGTTGTGGCGTGCCGCCTCCGACAGGAACAAGTCCTGGAGCCGCTTCAGCTGCTTGGGATTATCGGCCGCGACGTCGTTGGCCTGTGTCCAGTCACCCGGCTCGTACAGCTCCCACACATCGTCTTCGATCGGAGGGTTCTCGGCCAATATCCACGGGATGCTGTGACGAGTGACCGCCGTCCAACCCTTGTGATAGATGCCCCGGTTCACGAACATCTCGAAGTACTGCGTCTGGTGGATCTCGTCTGCGTCTGCGTTGTCGAAGGTGTCGTTCAACTCGAAACCCTCGTATGGGTGTTGATCGAAGCCATTCACCTTTACCGGCTCCGGGATACCTGCAGCTCGAAGGACCGTGGGCGCGATGTCGATAACATGGCCGAACTGATCCCTCAGTTCGTTCTTCGACTCGATCCCGTCGGGCCAGTGGACAATTGTCCCGTTCCGCGTGCCACCCCAATGAGAGGCGACCTGTTTCGTCCATTGGTACGGCGTGCACATCGCGTGAGCCCAACCAACAGCATAGTGATTGAACGCTTCAGGAGTCCCGAACAGGTCGATTCTCTCTCGCATGAAGTCAGTGGTTTCCAGATGTGGAACCCCGTTCAGGGCGAGGAGTTCGTTAAATGTCCCCGCAAGCTGACCTTCGGCAGAAGCACCGTTGTCGCCGATTACATAGAAGATCAGGGTGTTGTCGAGCACACCCAAATCGTCAATAGCATCGACCAGGCGACCCAGGTGGTGGTCCGTGTGTTCGAGGAACCCGGCGTATACCTCCATCTGACGGGTGAGCACCGGCTTGAGGTCTTCGTCCATGTCGTCCCATCCCGGTATCTCGTCGGGACGCGCGGTGAGCTCGGCATCGGGTCCAATGACACCTAGCTCCTGCTGACGGGCGAAGATCCGCTCACGCACGGAATCCCATCCGTCTTCGAACTTCCCCTTGTACTTGCCCGACCACTCCGGTGGCACATGGTGCGGTGCATGCGTTGCGCCCGGCGCCCAATAGACGAAGAACGGCTTGTCGGGCATCAGGGCCTTCTGCTGACGGACCCAATCGATTGACTTGTCCGTCATGTCCTCAGTGAAGTGGTACCCCTCTTCGGGTGTCTTCTCAGGTTCGACGGGGACTGTGTCGCGGTAGATCGCGGGCTCATATTGGTTGGTCTCGCCACCAATGAAGCCGTAGAAGTGCTCGAAACCGGAGCCGGTCGGCCAGCGGTCGTGGGGACCCATCGGTGACGTCTCCCACACCGGAACCTCGTGACACTTCCCGAACTGGGCGGTGGCGTAGCCGTTCAATCGAAGCGTTTCGGCGAGCGGGGCACAATCCTGGGGTCGTATCGAGGTATTGCCTGGGGCGCTCGTGGCCAACTCGGTGATGGCTCCCATGTTCACCGTGTGATGGTTGCGACCAGTTAGCAGTGCAGCACGAGTCGGAGCACACAACGCCGTCGTGTGGAAGCGGGTGTAGCGCAAGCCTCCATTGGCGAGGCGATCGGCCGTAGGGGTGTTGATCAGCCCTCCAAATGTGGCAGTAGCGCCAAAACCGACATCATCGATCAGTACAACCAGGACGTTCGGTGCACCTTGTGGCGGGCGAACCGGCTCGATCTTTGGAAAGACCTGATCCGGGTCCCTGGCGTCTGTCATTGCCGTTTCGGGGCGGACACGCTCAGGAATCGGGAGCACAACCCGACGCTGGTCTCTTGTATCGCTCACATCAGCTCCTAGATCGACGGTCTCGACGGTCAGGGTACACCAGTCGGAAGTTCTCTACCCGGCACGTATCCGGCAGGGAGGATGGGTTGGTGCGCTGATCGTGGACCCGGCTCCAGCACTACGCCCAATCCCGGCTACGGAGCTGCACTCGTGCTCACAAGTCGAGACTCGACCGGAGACGTGAACCCAGCCACACGTTCGTCGTAGCGGCGTATTGCCTCGGCCCGGGCAGCGGCAGGCTGCTCC
>JAYEIP010000345.1:0-3337 GCA_034660155.1 Actinomycetota bacterium
CACCGTTCCAGCGCTCGAAGTCACCATGACCGGTTCGCCGTCACCGATGCCCAGTTTCCCTGCATCCTCGGGGTTCATCTGCAGGGTGCACCGCTCCTTGCCCTTCACCAATACCTCGAGATTGTGCATCCAAGAATTGTTGCTCCGCAGGGTACGTCTTCCTACCAGGAGCATGCCGGCGCCCGATCCTTCCAGTTCCTTCAATCGAGCCATGTCACCGACAATCGACTCCGGAGCCAACTCCACCATCCCTGAGGGCGTCGACAACATCTCGGGCAGCCGCGATTGCAGCGGACCCAGGTCGATCCCGTGTGGGTGAGCAACAAGCTCGTCGAGCGACAGTCCCTCGCCCGACCCGTAGCCATCCCCGTATGGTCCGGTTCGCACCAGGAAATCCAGTATCCGATCCGGACCCTGTTCTCCGTTCGTGGATGCGACTATCTCGCTCGTATCCCGGCCAAAGATCGGAGAGCGTTCGTCGGTTACGGCACCCGACACCAGCGTCATCAACACTTGATCGTCCAGCGGCGCGATACCGGTGCCGGCCGGCAGCCCCGCGACGATGGCAGCCAGCCGCAGCAGGGTTTCCCACTCGTCGGGAGTCTCGGAATCGCGCGGCAACACCTGCGGCGAGTAGTTGGCCACGTTGCGCACGCTCAACGCAGTGAAGGCAAAGTCGTAGTGGTTGCGCTCCAATGGTGATGGTGCGGGCAGGATCACGTCCGCGTGACGACTCGACTCATTCAGATAAATATCGACACTCACCATGAAATCCAGCCCGGCAAGGGCGCTGTCGAGCCGGGTACTGTCAGGCGTCGAGAGCACGGGGTTCCCGGCGACGGTGATCAGCGCGCGGACCTGACCTTCGCCGGTGGTCTCAATCTCGGAGGCGAGCGTGGCTACCGGCATTTCGCCGCGCACCTCTGGATGACCCTCGACCCGGCTCGCCCAACGCCCTGTGCGAAAGGCACGCGGGGACCGCGGTCGTTCTGTGGCTGCCCTGGGGAACATCGCGCCCCCCGGCGAATCCAGGTTCCCCGTCAACGTGTTCAGCACATCGACGAGCCACGAAGCAACTGTCCCGAAGGGGGTCGTGTGAGTACCGATCCGCCCGTAGGCGACCGCCCTTCCTGCGGTGGCAAACTCGTGCGCGATACGGCGCGTCGTAGCCGCAGGGATACCACACGTCTGCTCAATAGCTTCGGGTGTGTACGGGCCAAACGTCGCTGCGGCAGCATCGACTCCGTTCACGTGGTCGGCAAGGTCACCGAGGTCGATGAGGTTCTCCGCGATGATCACATTTCCCAGAGCGGCCAGCCAGAGGGCATCTGTCCCGGGTCTGATAAAGATATGCTCGCTGGCATCTTCTGCGGTCTTGCTGAGCCGTGGGTCGACGACGACAACCTTCCCCCCTCTTTCTCTGATCGCGGCCATACGGCCCGGCCAATCCGGGGCGGTCGCCAGGCTGCCGTTCGATACTTTCGGATTGGCTCCCAGCATCAGCAGGTAGTCGGTGCGGTCGATGTCGGGCACCGGGATCATATCTGGATGCCCGAACATCAGACCAGAGGACACGTGCTTTGGCATCTGATCGACGGTGGCTGCCGTGAAGACGTTCTTTGAGCCCAACATCTTCAGCAGCGCCCGGTTGTAGATGGACCCACTCATGTTGTGGACGTTGGGGTTGCCGAGATACACCGCCACCGCGTCTCTGCCATGCTCGGCGATGAGCGGCTGGAGTTGCTCGGCCACTAAATCGAAGGCCTCTCGCCATGTCACCTCGATGAATGAACCGTTGCGGCGGATAAGGGGCCGTCGCAACCGATCCGGATCATCGTGGAGTTGCTTGAGCGACGAACCCTTGGGGCAGATGAAGCCACGGCTGAAGACGTCCTCCCGATCGCCGCGAATCCGAAGGACTTCGTCGCCGACAAGAGTGATCTCAAGCCCGCAGGTCGCTTCGCACAAAGGACAGGTCCGGTATGCCGTTCGCGTCTGATCGGCCAGGGTTTCCGTCGTCATAGTGTTCTCCTCTCCCGGATGCCGAGACTAGCGATTGTCACCCGAACGGGCTGACGTCGCTGCGATGGCGGACCGTCCACATCTGAAGGTACGATTCACCCTTCTGCAGGAGGAGCAAGACGTGGCAACAATCATGGGTTTCGGGGGATACACACCCGAAAGGGTCATGACGAACGATGACTGGTCCGAGCTGATTGATACGTCCGATGACTGGATTACCTCGCGGACAGGCATCAAACGCCGCAGATTTGCGGCTGACGACGAAGCTACTGTCGACCTCTCCGCCCACGCCGCTGAAAAAGCCATGGCAGACGCTGGGTTAACAGCCAGCGATATCGACGAGATCATCGTTGCTACCGATACGCCCGAGGCGTATACGCCGGACACCGCATCCTTTCTGCAACACCACCTCGGATGTCGTGAGGTACCGGCATACGATCTTGGAGGCAGCGGATGTGCCGGGTTCGTCCAAGCGCTCGACGTCGCCCGGGCCCGTATCCTGCTCGAACCGAAACGCATCCTTGTGGTCGGAGTCGAGTTGATCTCCCGGCTTATGAGTTGGTCGGACCGATCGTTCTGCGTTCTCTTTGGTGACGCAGCCGGAGCCGTCATTCTTGGCCCTGGAAGTGGCCAGGCCGAGTTACTCGACGTAGTGGCAGGGACCGACGGATCGAAGACCGATATTCTGACCCTCAAGACCGGAGGGACGCGATTCCCCTTCAACCAAGAAGCGATCGCCAGCGGTGCATATCAGCGTCTCGACATGGATGGACGACGTGTATTCCGCGAAGCGGTTCATCGCATGTCTGGTGCCGTCACAGAAGTACTTGACCGGACCGGGAAGACAATATCCGACGTCGCCCTCGTCATCCCGCATCAGGCCAACAAGCGCATCATCGACGCCGTCCAACACAAGCTCGGAGTCGACGAAGACCATGTCTATGTCAACGTGCACGAGTACGGCAACACCGGTTCCGCCACAGTCCCCTTTGCCCTGTGGGAAGCAACCCAACAGGGCCGCATCCAACCGGGAGATCTCGTAATCCTGACCGCCTTCGGAGCCGGATTCCACTGGGCAGCCGCCGCCCTCCAGTTCTAGTTCGCCCTAGGCGAACAGAACGATCAGTCCCCCCTCTGGGGGTAGGGGGGCGCCTAACGCGTAGCGACGCGCTACCCGTCTTCCCCCCTACTGCTTTCCCTCAACTTGCTCGCGCACCTGCCGCTGGAGACGGGCGACGATCGCACCCATCCCGCGCAGCCGAAGTGGCGAAATTACATCGGCCAAACCAAGCCCCAGGTAGAAGTCCTGCGGGAT
>JAYEIP010000345.1:3437-5376 GCA_034660155.1 Actinomycetota bacterium
ACTGCTTTCCCTCAACTTGCTCGCGCACCTGCCGCTGGAGACGGGCGACGATCGCACCCATCCCGCGCAGCCGAAGTGGCGAAATTACATCGGCCAAACCAAGCCCCAGGTAGAAGTCCTGCGGGATCGCCAGGATCTCGTCGGCTGTTGCATCGACAAGACCCTCCGCCAAAATACCCGCATAGCCGCGGGTTGTTGGCGCCTCTGGCGGTGCGTCGAAGTACATGCTGACAGTACCGTCTGCCGCCACCTCCGCCTTCAGGAAGAACGGAGACTGACACTCATGGACCTTCTCCAATAATTCGGGATGCTCGGCAAGCTCGGGCGGTAGCGGTGGGACCCGTCTTGAGTAGTCGAGTAGGGCCTGCAACTTGACGTCCTGCGGGGCATCGGCAAACAGATCCACAATTCGCTGCAATTTGGGTGGGGTACTCATTGCGAAAACGATAGGGCATCCGCAAGGACCCGGTAACAGCCGTCCTTTTGGAAGAACGCCGGGGGGCCGGGCATGTCCGGTGTAGATTGAACCGTCCACCAGCAAGGATGAAGGAGACCAGCATGAGCTCGGTTCCGCTCGACCCCAGTCCGAAGTTCGCAGAATACGCTCATCCAGGATCATTGGTGAGCACCGAATGGCTGGCGGAGCACCTCGGCGATCCCGGATTAGTCGTTGTTGAGAGCGATGAGGACATCCTCCTTTACGAGACCGGCCATATACCGGGTGCCGTGAAGGTTGATTGGCACACAGAGCTCAACGACACGACGATTCGCGACTATGTGGATGGTGAAGGGTTCGCCCGGTTGATGTCGGCGAAGGGAATCGATCGTGATTCAACAATCGTGGTCTACGGCGATAACTCAAACTGGTGGGCAGCCTACGCGATCTGGGTGTTCAAGCTCTTTGGTCACGAGGACGTCCGTCTGCTCGATGGCGGAAGACAGAAGTGGACTGCCGAGTGGAGGGAGATGACAACAGAGCCCACCACCAGCCCCAAAACGAACTACCCGGTCATTGATAGGGATGACACCAAGATCCGCGCGATGATCCAGGATGCCCTCGCCCACTCCACAGCCGGTAGGCCGCTCGTCGACGTCCGGTCCCCTGAGGAGTTCAGTGGGGACCGAACCCACATGGCCGAGTACCCGCAAGAGGGAGTGCTCCGTGGCGGGCATATCGCGGGGGCGCGGAATGTCCCGTGGAAGCGGGCAGCCAACGACGACGGTACCTACAAGAGCCGCACCGAACTCGAGGCCCTCTATGAGCAGGAAATAGGATTGTCCAGGTCCGATGATGTCGTGGTGTATTGCCGGATCGGTGAACGCTCGAGCCACACCTGGTTCGCCTTGACCCGACTCCTGGGCTTTGAGAAGGTTCGCAACTACGACGGCTCGTGGACCGAGTGGGGCAACATGGTGGGCGTACCCATCCAAAAACCTTAGAAGCAATTCTCGCTGGTTTCGCCGCGGTACGCTGACGTTGTAGAGCCGAACCCAGCGCCGAGGTGACATCATGCGTAACCCACTCGATCCCCCGGAGATCCTGCTGCTCGGCCCTGGGCCATCCAACCCGCATCCCGATGTGAGCGCAGCCATGGCCGCGCCGTTGGTGAGCCATCTTGATCCATTCTTCCTCACTGTCATGGAAGAGACGATGACCGACCTTCGTTCGCTCTTCCAGACAACAAACCACCACACCATCCCCATCTCGGCCACCGGTACCGGTGGACTCGAGACCATCATCTTCAATCTGGTGGAACCTGGTGACGAGGTCATCGTCGGTGTCATCGGGTTTTTCGGTCAGCGTCTCGCTGAACTTGCCACGGCCGCGGGGGCAAGTATCCGATTGGTTGAGGCGCCGTGGGGTGAGATCATTGAGCCCGACCGGATCGCCGAAGAGTTCCAGCGGGGACCCGCCAAACTCGTCGCATTGGTCCACGCC
>JAYEIP010000346.1:0-5371 GCA_034660155.1 Actinomycetota bacterium
CCGGAGGTCGTTACGGTGCTTCCGCCGGCACGCAGCTCACGGACGCCTTTGGCAACCTGCTGGGGACGACCTACGACGAACTCGGCAACCCCGTAGGTTTCGAGTCGCTTGTCACCGGCCCCGACGGCCGTCTAACCATCAAGAACCTCGCCCCCGGCAAGTACGGCATTATTGCGGTACCGCCAACCGGGCAGGGTTGGCAGCAGACCTCCACCATCGAAGGCACCAAGGTGATCGATGCCTGGGTCGAGGCCGACGAACCACCCTTCTTCGCCGAGTTCGGGCCTCCGGGCTTCCATGTCTTCATAGGTTTCGTCAAAGAATTCAACGAAATTCCCGGCGGCGCCGGGGCAACCATCACCGGCCAGGTCGTCAACCAGCATCTCTCACGGCCGCCCGATTACGCCTTCTACAACGGCGCTTGCCCCGGCCACACCACCCCCTGGATCGGCCTCAACGATCTCTCGGCGGGGATCGGCAAGGGCATCTACGCCGCCGAGACGGACGCGAACTGTAATTTCAGCATCCCGGATGTGCCCGACGGTAACTACCAACTGGTGGTTTGGGATGACGCCCTCGACCTTATCTTCGCCTTCAAGGGCGTCTCTATCGTCGACGGTCAATGCAATTCCGGCAGTTGCGACTTGGGCGAGGTACCGGTCTTTCAGTGGTTCCACCGTCAGGAGCACTTCGTCTTCTTCGACGCCAATGGCAACGGCGTGTGGGACGCGGATGAGGGCCCTTACGGGGATATCAGCTTGGGGATCAACCTCCGCTGGCGCGATGGCACTATCTACCAAGCGAATACGCTCGATTTCCAGGGTGGTGTCGCTTTCGATCAAGTCTTCCCCTTCTTCTCATGGCTCGTCGCCGAGGTGGGTTTCACCCGCGGGCAGGCCACAGGGGTCACGGTCGTGGCCGACAACGGCGGATCAATCCCGGCTTCGGTGCCCGGGCCCAGCCCCGACGATGACCTGACCTTCGGGAGAGCCCTGAACCCACAAGACCAGACCAATCCTCCTCTGTCTCCAGTGGATCCCACCCACACCGAGACGACGACTTACCGCGCCGAGACCGGCCCGGTATTGACGGAAGCGTTCCAAGGATTCATCGGACAGACCAACGCTTTCATGTGGGGCAAGGGAAACTACAGTTCCTACTTCGACCCCAGCTCCTCCCCACCCTTCTGGAGCGAAAATGGTGGAATTTCGGGCTTCGTCAACTATGCAGTGACCCGTGCCGAGAATGACCCGACACTGGCGGTGACTGAGGTGTGGGAGCCCGGGATTCCCGGCGTGACCGTGAACCTCTACGACGAAGAGAGGACGACTCTCCTCGCCACGACCACCACCGACAGTTGGGACGACTCGAACCCCACCGACTGCAAGTGGGGCAACGGCGCTACCGGGCCCTTCGAATACCTCGGCGTTGCAACCGACTGCTACGACGGGTTGCGGAACTTCAATCAGGTGCGACCCGGAGTCTTTGACGGAGGCTACGCCTTTGGGCCAGAGATCTCGTGCGACGATCTTGCCGAGGGCGTGATCTGTGATGACGTGACCAATGAGACCCCCGACGGCCTGCGGTATCTGAAGTCCGACGGCTACGTCGTAGAAGTAGTGGCGCCACCCGGGTATGAGATCATCAAGCCCGAGGACAAGAACGTCGACTTCGGCGACGAGTACGTTCCGACTGCGGAACTGGCCGCCGCGTACCCGCCGAGCCGCTTTCCGGCCTGTGTCGGCGAAGAGCGTGTCCTCCCGCCCTACCTGACTCTCTTCCCGGATGAGCAAATCCAAACGCCGTTTACCTGGCTCGACACCGATCGTGATGGCGTCAAGGAGTACGTCGAAACGTTACGGCCTCTGTGCGACCGGAAGGAAGTCTTCTTGTCGAACGGAGAGAACCAGGCAGTCGACTTCTCGCTGTTCACCGAGGTGCCGGTAGCAGCTCACGGCGTTGGCTTCATCCTCGATGACACTCAGAACGAGTTCGATCCGAACTCTCCTCAGTTTGGCGAGAAATACGCGCCGCCGTTCGTGCCGGTCACCATCCGTGACTGGACCGGCCGCATCATCGGCAACACTCTCTCCGACCAGTACGGGCGTTACAATTTCCTGGCGCCTTCCACCGCCACGAC
This sequence comes from Actinomycetota bacterium, assembly GCA_034660155.1. GTDB lineage: Bacteria > Actinomycetota > Acidimicrobiia > Spongiisociales > UBA5794 > JAAETI01. The sequence goes on from JAYEIP010000346.1 coordinate 2,141, forward strand.
CAACTTGCCGAGTCCGAGCGGTATGTCACCCAACATGCTTACGACGTGCATGAACGACCGGGGCGACGACCCTAACAACCCGGATCCGAATTTCAACCCGTTGTACAGCACGTTCTGTTACACGTTCCAGTACATGCCCGGGGTGACCACTTACCTGGACACACCGGTCGTGCCGGTGGCGGCGTTCGCCGGCCCGGACCAGTTCCCGCTGGATTCCGAATTCCCCGACGGCACCCCACGGATTGACAGCGTCGACGTCGGGACCAATGGTGTCGGCGGTGGCCCCTACATCCCGGCACTCGAGGGACAGGGTCCGGACCAGGACACCTGGTTCACGGTGGGTGATCAGACCATCACCATCAATTCGATGGGTGAGGAACTGGTTACCAACCCGGATTACTGCAACGTTGCGGCGGGTGACTGCCCGACGGGAGCAGATACGGTCAACAAGGTCATCACTCGCGATTACGGCTTCGGTGGTGGTCAGGGGACCGTAACCCTCGGCGAACTGGGCGATCTAACCGTCGACTCGTGGAGTGACGCAACGATCGTGGCGATCGTGCCGGACGGCACCCCAATCGGTGCGGTCGGCGGCCGCCAGCTAACGGTGACGCGGGGTAACGACCTCGGTACCGTTGCCGGCGTCACGATCCAGATGGGTCTGCGTCAAGGCGCCCAGGTCACGGTGGTCGGCCCGCCGACCGGCGGAGTTTCCGACCGAACGATCCAGGACGCCATCGATGCGGCCAAGTCGAACGATCTGATCCTCGTCAGACCCGGCACCTACAACGAGATGGTCATCATGTGGAAGCCCGTCCAGTTGCAGGGGTTCGGGGAGGGCTCGACCACGATTAACGCCGTCAAGGCCCCTGCTACCACGTTGGCCACCTGGCGCGCCACGGTCGAAGGGCTTATCGCCGACGGCAATGTCGATCTGCTGCCGGGCCAGACGGCCGGTGGCGGAGCTCCCGAGCCGGAAACACTCTTCACCGAGGAGGGTGCCGGGGTCCTGGTGCTCGCCCGGTCTGCAGGCGGTGACAGCTTCGACCAGAACAAGAACCAGGGAGCCCGTGTCGACGGCTTCACCATCAGAGGCGCCGACACCGGGGGCGGCATCGTCGTCAACGGCTACGGCGACCACCTGGACATCACCAACAACCGTGTCTCCAACAACAGCGGATTCTACGGGGGTGGCATCCGCGTCGGGCATCCCGAGCTGATCACCGAGCAGCCCGACGGTCAAATCGGCTATACCGACGCCGACAACGACTTCGTGACGGTGCGCAACAACCAGGTGGTCTTCAACGGCGGGCTGGGCGGCGCCGGGGGTGGTATCTCCATGTATACCGGCTCCGATGCCTACCAGGTCACCGACAACTGGGTGTCGGGCAACTTCTCCCTGGGCGGAGGCGGCGGCATCGGCCACCAGGGATTGAGCGACGGCATCTGGAAGTGGCAGGGCCAAACCCGGGAAGAGGTGGGTCCGGTTCCCCTTATTGCCGACAACGTCATCATCTTCAACGAGAGCTTCTTCCAGGGCCAGACGGTCTCCGGCGGCGGCATCTTCATCGGCGGTGGCGCACCGCTCACGCCGGGTACTCTGAGCCCGGGAGCGGGCAACGTACAAGTGATCTCCAACCTGGTCCAGGGCAACTCGGCCGGAGCCGGGGACGGGGGTGGCATTCGCCTGGCCCTCATCAACGGCCAGGACGTTTCCGCCAACCCGGCCAATACGCCGCCCGGGAAGAAACAGGACCCGGCCGAGTGGTATGCGGTAGACGTTTTCAACAACCTGATTGTCAACAACGTCGCGGGCCTGGCCGGTGGCGGGGTGTCGCTGCAAGACGCGGTGAACGTGCGGTTGGTGCACAATTCCATCGCTAACAACGACAGTCTGGCCACGGCCGGCGAGGCATTCGCACCGAATAGCCCCAACGAATCCACCCCGCAACCCGGGGCGGGTATCGTTGCCAGGGTTCATAGTCCTGAACTGGGAGGCATCGCCGGCGCCGCTGTTGGCAACTTCTCCGATCCGGCAGAGTTTGCCGACAACATCGTTTGGCAGAACCGGCAGTTCTACTTCAAGGTTGAAGCTGGGATCCCCGGCGATCCGGCGGCACCCGGTATCTGGGGGCTGTGCCCCGACATCGGTGGCACCATCGAAGGCCTGGAATGCCCTGATAACGATCCGGTCTACGACGACCTGGCGGTCCTGGGAACCACCGGAACGCTGGCCTGCGATCCTGCCGACTCCTGCATCCTCACCGGTGCTCTTGACCCGCTATTTGTGCAGGAGTACGTCAACGGCAATCGCTCGAGTGTCTTCCAACCGGAGATCACCACGGCCATCCAGGCGCCTCCGGCCTTCGATGAGGGCGGCAACTTCATCCGGCCGCGCTTTGGGCCTCTGGCGCTCTACAACGACGCTACGCCCAACGATGGTGACCCGGGGACGCTCTTCGGCGACTATGACATCCAGGGCGGCTCGTCCGCGATAGATGAGGGAATCGACCTGACCGGCACCTATCCCGATCTTGCCACCGACTACCACCGGATGCCGCGACCGAGTGGCTCTGGGGTCGATATCGGTGCGGTCGAGTTCCAGTAGCACCCAGCAGTCTCTCCCCCGCCGGTTCCCACCGGCGGGGGAGGGCCTGCTCGCAGAGAGCTGCGCGGTTCTCGAGGGTCGGGATGCGCCGCCAGAGTCAAATGTCGGTGCCCTCATGAGCGTCGATTGCACCGGATGCGATCGCGGCCTTGAACGTGGCGTAGTCGCGTTCGTTTTGGTCGGCGTATGCGACCGCAAAGTCGCTGATTGCTCGATCAAAGACCTCCCCCGATCCCAGGTAACCGGCGATCGCTCGAGAGTCGCCGGAACGCGCATGAGCTCGCGCCAGCGTCCATCCGCACAGCCTGGCAAACCGCTGCATGCTCTTGAGTGACATCGCCTCGACCTCGGGAGACGCCTTCATGTCCTTGAATTGACGCCAGTAGTAGTGGGTTCCGGTCGTCGCGCTTGTCGTCCATCCCAAAAAGCTGTCGCTTGATGCTTGCATGAGACGTTGCCCGGCCACAACCCGTTCGCCATGGTCGGTGTAGACACTTTCGGGTAGGTGGTCCTCCAACACGGAGCGGGTTGCTTCCTTCGCTTGGAGGAAGAATGGGTCGGCTGCGTCCTTCCCTTCCAACAGAATGATTGCACAACGGGTCCCAACGCTGCCTACCCCCACC
>JAYEIP010000347.1:0-5349 GCA_034660155.1 Actinomycetota bacterium
CCATGGCCACCATCATGTATCAGAGCTGCGAGAGCGTCGAATAGGCGAGGACCTTTTTGATGTCGTCGGCCACGAGGGCGATGAGGCCGGTGAGCAACAGGGTGAGGGTTCCGATGATGATGATGATCCAGCGGACATCGTCGGCGAACCCGGGGGTGTTGTAGAAGGGGAACATCCGGCCGATCAAGTACACACCGGCGGTGACCATCGTTGCGGCGTGCATCAACGCCGAGACCGGGGTGGGGCCTGCCATGGCGTCTGGCAGCCAGACGTGCAGTGGGAACTGGGCACTCTTGCCCATTGCCCCGATGAACAGCGCAAGGCCGGCCCAGAAGCTGAAACGGGCCAGCGCTGAATGTTGGTCCCCCGAGGCCACCACATCGAGGATGTCGGTGAAGCGGAAGGAACCGGCACTGAGACTGATGATGATGGCGCCGACGAACAGCCCGACGTCGGCAACCTTGTTGGTGAGGAAGGCCTTGATGCCCGCCGAGGAGTTTTCGTGGTCCTCCCAGTAGTGCCCGATGAGCAGATACGAAGCCACGCCGACAAGTTCCCAGCCGACGATGAGCTGGATGATGTTGGGTGCGGACACCAGCACCAGCATCCCGCCACCGAACAGGGTGAAGGACGCAAAGAACCAGGTGTACCTGATGTCGTTCTCCATGTAGCCCTTGGCGTAGGTGAACACGAGCACACCGACGACGCCAACGACGACATACATCATGATGGACAGGCCATCGACCATCCAGCCCCACTCGAGCCCGAGGGCGTGGCCGTAAGGATCCGTTCCGATATCCCCGATGCCGACGGCGCCCTGATAGGTGATGCCTTCGACGAGGTTGGAGATGAAGAGGGCGACACCGTAGACGGCCACGAACGCCATGCTGAACCATGCCATCCCCCAGCCCTTGAGCGGCGATCGCTTGCCGAACAGTGCGATGGCAAATGCCAAAACCATTGGCACCACCGGGATGAGCCAGGCGCCGGCGGCGAGGAGGCCACCATCGCTGAAGTGCTCGACGGCGTGGCCGCCTTCTTCCTCTGCGGTGGCGAGGATCAGCGGAGCGGCGAAGGCGAGAAGTGGGCTCATAGCTTCATCAGGTCCAGTTCGTCGACATTGGCCGACCTGCGGTTGCGGTAGATCAACAGCACGATCGCCAGCCCGATCCCGACCTCAGCGGCGGCAACCGCGATTATGAAAAGAGCAAAGACCTGCCCGCCGGCGACGGCGTCCTGGTTGAGGGCGTCGAAGGCAACGAAGTTGATGTTCACCGCAGCCAGCATTAACTCAACCGACAAGAGAACGAGCACAGCGTTGCGGCGGCTGAGGACTCCGTAGATCCCTATGGAGAAGAGCGCAGCACCGAGGAGCAGGAACTGGTTGATGATCATGCCGGCACCTCCTCGGTCTCGGCTGGTTCCTCGGCCGGGTCTCGCCTGGCGAGGACGATGCCTCCGATGAGCGCGGCCAGCAGCACGAACGACACGACCTCAAACGGGATGACGAACCTTTCGAAGATCGACTGGCCGATGTCTCCGGTGCGGGTGGCGTCGAGGACGGGCAACGGATCGTCTCCAAAGGCGTCGAGCATCGAACCGCCGATCAGCAGGAACAGTGCCCCTGAGGCCAATGCCGCCCCGATCTGTACGCGGCGCGGGTGACTGAGCCGGGTCTCGTACCCGAGCGGTGCCCGCGTGATCATGATGCCGAACAAGAACAGCACGATGATGGCGCCGATGTAGACGAGCACCACCGTCCAGGCGACAAATTCGGCGCCCAGCAGCAGGAACAGGGCCGCCGAGCCCCCGAGCGCGATCACGAGGTAGAGAGCAGCGTGGACGACGTTCTTGGTGGTGACGACCCGGAGCGCCGCAAAGACCATGGTGATGGCAAGGACGGCAAAGACCCAGTTTTCGATCTCTCCCAACCAATCGCCGATGGTTATTGCAAGAAGGCTTATCCCTAAGAGTGCCATCAGTTCTCCAAAGCCGGAGGTTCAGGAACGGTTTGCATCCACTCATCGAGCCGTTCTTTGTTGTGCAGCAGGTTGGAGATGCTGAACTCGCCGTACTCGTGTTCGGGGCTCCAGTAGAGCGCATCGAACGGACACACCTCGACACAGATCCCGCAATACATGCACAGGGCGTAGTCGATGTCGAACCGGTCGAGGATGTTACGGGTGCGGACCCGGCCGCCCGGCTTGTCGGGCTGGATCTCGACCTTGTGCGCCTCAATGTAGATGCACCAGTCCGGGCATTCACGAGAGCACAACATGCAAGAGGTGCAGTTGTCGATGTCGAGGGCGATGACACCGCGGGCGCGAGGCACAAGCAGCTCTTTCTCGTCCGGCCACATGATGGTGACCGGCTTGGTAAACAGCGCTTTGAGCGTGACCCAGAGGCCCTTGACCAGTCCGATGCCGGGGATAGCCATTACAGGACCACCTTGGCTGTCGCAGTAGCGACGATGTTGAACAGTGTGATGGGAATCAACCATTTCCAGGCGAGGGTTTGGAGCTGGTCTTCCCGGACCCGGGGCCAGGTCCAGCGGAACCAGATGAACAGGAAGAGGACGAAGAACACTTTGGCGAGCAGGATGAATGGGCCGGCGAAATCAAGGACATCTTCGCTGAGCCCCGGCAGGTAGAACCCGCCGAGGTAGACCGTGGCGACGATGGCTGCCATCGAGACCATGCCGGCATATTCGCCGAGAAAGAACATCGTGAACCGAATCCCCGAATACTCGGTGACGTATCCCATGGTGAGCTCAGACTCGGCAAGCGGCAGGTCGAACGGGGTGCGGTTGAGCTCGGCGAGGCTGGCGATGACGAACACGGTGAAGCCGAGGATCTGTCCACTCAGGACATACGGCAGGGCGATGTCGGTGCCGCCGATGGTGAATAGGGGTGCGGCCTGGGCGGCGACGATGCCGGTGAGCGACAACGTGCCCGCCTGGATGCCAACGGCGACGAGGGCGAGGACCAGCGGTAGTTCATATGCGATGAGCTGGGCGCCGGCGCGGACACCGCCGATGAGCGAATACTTGTTGCCCGACCCCCAGCCGGCCATGAGCACGCCGAGGGTGGACAGCGACGAGATGGCCAGCAGGTAGAAGATGCCGAGATCGAGATCACGGGCAACAGTCGACGGCCCGATCGGGATAACGACAAAGGTGGCGACGGTGCCGGCGAGCATCACATAGGGAGCGAGTCGGAACACCTTGTCGTCGGCGGCCTCCGGCACGAGGTCTTCTTTTTGGAGGAACTTGACGGCTTCGGCGATCGGATGGGCCCAACCCCAGCGGCCCCCGACGTACCAGGGCCCGATCCTGCTCTGGATGTGCGCCGACCATTTCAGCTCGGCGTAGATAAGGACGAGCGACGTGCCGAGCATGAGCCCGAGCACGACAAGCACCTTGACGGCAAGCCATAGGGCAAACGGGACGGCGGCGATGGTGATCATCGGTCGACATCTCCGAGAACGAAGTCGAGGCTTCCCATCGTCGCGACCAGGTCGGGGATGAGTTGGCCGACAGCGACCTTGGACATCATCGAGATGTTGGAGAACGAAGCAGACCGGATCTTGACCCGGTACGGAACGCGGCCACCCTGGGACACGATGTAGTAGCCCATTTCTCCCTTGGGATTCTCGGTGCGCACATAGACGCTTCCCGGCGGCACCTTGAGAACACGGGGAACCTTCGCCTGGAGCGGCCCTGAGGGAACGTTGGCAATGGCTTGCCGGACGATCTTGATCGACTCCCGGATTTCATCCATGCGGACGAGGTAACGGTCGAAGCTGTCGCCGTGGTGGCGAACGGCAACGTTCCAATCGAAGTCGCTGTACGGAAGGATGTCTTCGTGTTTGCGCAGGTCGAATTCGATACCCGAAGCGCGGGCATTCGGCCCGGAGATCCCGTAGGCAAGGACATCCTCGCGGCTGATGACACCGACGTTCTTAGCCCGTACCTGAATGATCTCGTTGCCGGTGACCAGCTCGTCGAGTTCGTCACAGGCCACTTCGGCACGGTCCATGGCGTTGGCGGCGGCGGCGTAGAAACCGGCGGGAAGGTCGAGGCTGACCTTCTTCTGGGTCTTGCCACCACCGGCGGCAGGTTTGACCCCACCGACCCGGTTGAAGTTCGGGTGGAAGCGGCCCCCGGTGACACTCTCAATGACGTCCATGATGTGCTCCCGTTCCCGGAAGGCATACATGAGGGGGGTAGCCGCACCGAGCTCCAACGGATAGGAGGAGGCGAACACGAGGTGGTTGGAGATGCGGGTGAGCTCGGTGAGGATCAACCTGATGTATTGGGCGCGGGGTGGCGGCTCGATGCCCATCAGACGCTCGACGCCAATGACGAACCCGACCTCATTGGCGAAACCGGACACCCAGTCGATGCGGTTGATGAGCGCGGTGATCTGGGCGTAGGTGCGGACCTCGGCCAGTTTTTCCTTGCCGCGGTGCATGTAGCCGACGACGGGGTCGAGCTTGCTGATCCGCTCGCCGTCTACTTCGGCAACAAGACGTAACACACCGTGAGTAGACGGGTGCTGCGGCCCGATGTTGAGGGTCATCGCTTCGCCCTTGATCTCTACCGATACCCCGCCGTCGGAGACCTGGACGATGCCGCCCGTGTCGAGCTCGGTCATGAGCCCTCCCCTGCCTCGACGTTCGTTGTGGAGGGCAGTTCCTCAACATCGACGGTCCCGGGCCATGGCTTCACCGTACGGGCGCCCAGTGCAAACGATTTACGCAGCGGGTGCCCCTCGAAGCCCGATGGCAGGTAGAGCTTGACGAGGTTGGGATGTCCGACGAAGTTGACTCCAAACATCTCCGCGGCTTCCCGCTCGTGCCAGTTGGCGCCGGCGTACACCGGAACGAGCGTGTCGAGCCAGGCGTCGTCCTTCGCCACCGACGTTGAGAGGATCACCGCCGCGGAGGTATTCACCGATGCCAGCCGGCACAGAATTTCGTAACGTTCTTCGAGATCCTCGACGTCGGCGGCGGGTTCGCCGACTTCGACATCTTTGGACCAGTCGACCGCAGACAGCCAGGAGAAGAACCCGAGATCGGCTTCGTCGCGGGCGGTAGTTGCCGCCGCCACCCACTGGTCACGGTTGACGTAGATGTGAATGGTGCCGTAGTCGGCGGTCCAACGCGCGGCGCCCACCTTGGTCGCAAGTTCGGCGGCGAAGGTGTCGAGCGGGCTGGGCGCCTCGGTTGTATCAGACGGGCTGTCGGTCACGCTCGTTCCACTTCTTGTGGGGGTCTTCGCTCATGATCTTTTGCTGGAGAAGGACGATGCCTTCGAGCAGCGCCCCGGCCCGAGGCGCTGCTCGAAGG
>JAYEIP010000348.1:0-1044 GCA_034660155.1 Actinomycetota bacterium
GCACGCGGTGCCCGGCCTCGATCCGTCCTACATCCCGCAGCGCTTGGAGGGCGGTGACGCCGGTTGTTGGCGCTGCGGCGGCCTGTTCGAAGGTGAGATGTGCCGGCTTCCGTGCCAGCTTGTTCTCACGGGTGGATGTGTACTCGGCGAAAGCGCCAGTGGTCCATCCGAATACGTCATCCCCCGGTTCGAGTGCGGTCACGTCTTTGCCGACTGCCTCGATTTGGCCGGCTACATCGGTGCCGGGAACGTTGTGCTTCGGTCTTGTCAGCCCGTATGTGAGACGTGCCGCGTACGGGATGCCTTCGACGGCGAGACCGTCGCCACGGTTGATACCGGCGGCATGGACTCGGACGAGGACGTCACCGTCACCCAGCGGTGGCAGTGGGATGTCTCGGAACTCGAGCACCTCGGCCGACCCGTATCTGTCGTGGAAGATTGCCTTCATCGTGTCTCCTAGCTCGTCGTGGACATGCACCCACCATCACCTATCGGTGTTGTGCGGGCGCGGCGCGACGGTTGAGCCTCCGTTGCGAGCAGGGGAGTGAGCAGGTAGGCGCCGGATGAGGGGACGGCTGTATCGTGGCGGTGCCCTCATGAGGGGCGATGGTTGAAATTGTTACCCCATGAGGCCTTCTGAATGGTTCGAGCATGAAGATCAATGTCTTAGGTGTGGTTGGTGCGACCGCTGACGACGGTGCGGCGCTGGACGTAGGCCCAGCGAAGTGTCAGGCAGTGCTGGCAGCCTTGGCGTTGTCCGCCGGATCTGCGGTGCCGGTGTGGCGGCTGGTCGAGGCGGTGTGGGGTGAGGAACCTCCTCGGACTGCCGCACGCACCCTGCAGTCGTACGTAACCCGCCTCCGCAAGGGGCTTGGCCAGGATGCGATCGTTCGAACCGGTGATGCCTACCGCTTGAACGTGCCTACCGATTCGGTAGACGTCGTGCGTTTTGAGCGTTGTCTCGATGATGGCCAGATCGAGGAAGCGCTGGTGGAGTGGACGGGAGCGCCACTGGCCGGACTTGATGCACCGGGTCTCGACGCG
>JAYEIP010000349.1:0-5341 GCA_034660155.1 Actinomycetota bacterium
GCCTCATCCGGGCGCTGCCGCGACTCCCGTCCGACGGACCGCCAGACAGCGGGCCATCATCACCCCCCACCCCTGGAAACCAACCAATGCCGACATCGCCACCTATCGCCCCGACCACCCGTGCGTTCGCCGGTACTGGACCGCCACCATCGGCCCGGGAGCGGTCGCCGACCTGCTCAGGCTCGCCACCGCCGCACAACGCGACCGCTCCCTCCGCCGCCCCACCCATCTTCACGTCCTGGTACGCGCCCACCTGGTCCATGTCAGGGCCCGACACGTGTTTGTCCGCACCCGGATCCCTCGACTCAACTCCATCCACATCCGACTACTCCCACCCGACCTCAGGCGCTCCCACTCTGCTGCGCTCAAAATGGGCTCCATATCCAAGAAACGGGCCTAACATGGCCTCTCACCCGGCGATCATCGCCGGGTTTGCGCATTCTCGGGCAACCCCGGATCGGCGCCCCTCCCCTCACAGAATCTCCTACAAACGCGTGTGACTATGAAACTCAGACCCAGAAATCGAGCTATCACCGTGCTGCTCAGCGTCGCGATCCTGGCGACGTTGTTGGCGGCGCCGGCGGCTGCCGACGAGCCAGCTGAACTGGCCGAGGCACGTGCCGCCTACCGGCTAACACTCCAGCAAGCCAGCGAACTGGAACAACAACAAAGACTTGCGGAGTTACGCCGAGTCAACGGCCCGTATGACAACACGGGCTCGGAATTTGCATGGATAGTTGAGCGCTGGCGTCCGGTCGTCGATCTCTACTTCCCTGCCGATATGGTCGATTGGGCATTGCGGATCATCGACTGTGAGTCCGGCGGGGACCCGGTCGCCAAGAACCCCAACAGCACCGCCAGCGGGCTCTTCCAGCACCTCGCCAGCCTCTGGAGCGACCGCGCCAGCGCCGCCGAATGGGAAGACGCCGACGTCTTCGATCCGTTCGCCAACATCGCCGTCGCGGCCTGGTTGCTGGACAACGGAGGCACCGGACATTGGGTCTGCAAAGGCTGAGGTTGCTGGATATCTAACGGTTTCTGGACAACGGATGCGACCTGATACCGTAGAAACATGAGCCAGGATCTAGCTTTCGCCGCCAGACTTCTCCGGGACGCAAAACGCATCCTGGTGTTCACCGGCGCCGGGATTTCCACCGAGTCGGGCATCCCGGACTTCCGTGGCACCGACGGCATTTGGACGAAGTTCTCCGCCGAAGACTTCATGCTCGACCGGTATGTGGCCGAGAGGTCGGTCCGGGTGCGAGCGTGGGCCAGCAGATTTCCCAAGATGTTCGGCAACGCCGCACCCAACGACGCTCACTACGCCGTGACCGATCTTTGGAAGAAGGGGCTGCTGATCGGTTGTGTTACCCAGAACATCGACGGGCTCCATCAGGCAGCCGGGCTTCCTCAGGAGGCGGTAGCCGAGCTGCACGGCAACGCCGACGGCATCGCCTGTTTCCAATGTGGCGCCCCCCATGACCCGGCCGACATCGAGCAACGTTGGATCTCCGGTGATGTCGATCCGCGCTGTGATCATTGCGGCGGAATCTTGAAGTCGACCATCGTCTTTTTCGGCGAGATGCTCCCCCACCAGGAAGTCGATCTAGCCAACAAATGGGCGAGCGACGCCGACGCCGTGATCGCCGTCGGCTCGAGCCTGTCGGTTTACCCGGCAGCTTACGTCCCATTGGATGTAGCATCGCGCGGCGCCCCATTCGTCATCATCAACAACAGCCCCACCGACCTCGACAGTGTCGCCTCTACCCGACTCGACGGCATGGCCGGTACGCTTCTCCCCCAATTGCTCGGCGCCATCACCGGTTGACTGCGTCTCGCGAGCTCCAGCACGACCACTACGGTGGAGTGAACAATGGACCAATACCGCCAGATGTTGCTCGCTGCTCGGGAACGAATCACTGAGATTCAACCCGGGGATGTCACTATCGACGATACAGATGGCGTCATCATCGACGTTCGCGAACCACACGAATTGGCCCTTGGCATGTTGCCTGCTGCAACCGCCATCCCGATGAACGATCTCCCATCCAGGATCGGAACAACAGCCAAAGGTACGGACACGCCGATACTTCTCTACTGCGCCGTCGGCGAACGCTCGGCCATCGCCGCCGCAACTTTGTTGGACCACGGCTACACGAACGTGACCTCGCTCGCCGGAGGTATCAAACAATGGATGGTTGCGGGGTACCCCACCGTCGCAAACACCAGCCTCACAGCCGAGCAACGACATCGCTATGCCCGCCACATCGTTCTTCCCGGGATAGGCACCAAGGGACAACAACGATTGCTCGACTCCAAGGCGGCCATCATCGGCGCCGGCGGGCTTGGATCGCCCGCCGCCCTATACCTCGCCGCGGCCGGTATCGGTACTCTCGGCATCGTCGATTACGACCGCGTCGAACTGTCCAATTTGCAGCGCCAGGTCCTCCACAGCACCAAAGATGCGGGCCGAAGCAAGACGGCTTCGGCCGCGGACCGCATCAATGAGATCAACTCGGAGGTCACGGTCATTGCTCACGACGCCAGACTTGCGGCCGACAACGCCATCGAGATCCTGAGTGGATACGACGTGATCATCGACGGCACCGACAACTTTGCGACCCGCTACCTCATCAACGATGCCTCCCTCCATCTGCGGGTTCCGGTGGTCCACGGGTCAATCTTCCGTTTCGAAGGGCAAGTCTCGGTCTTCAACCCGTACGACGGGCCTTGCTATCGTTGCCTCTTCCCCGAGCCGCCGCCGTCCGATCTGGCGCCAAACTGCGCAGAGGCCGGCGTGTTCGGTGTGTTGCCCGGGGTCATCGGATCGATGCAGGCAACCGAAGCACTCAAACTGCTCCTCGGGCTGGGAACACCACTGATCGGCAAGCTTCTCACCTACGACGGGCTGGAGCAGACCACCTACACCCTCAGCATACGCCGGGACCCGTTGTGTCCGTCATGTGGCGATCAAGAGCATCCACCCCCGCTACGGGACGAGAACGAGTACTGCTAATACGCTCAGACGGCGCGCGGCCCAAAGCTGTGTCGTACAACTTCGACGATACGTTCTGCAACGGCCACAGGCGCACTGTCAGCACTGCCGGCGACGGATTGCTCGGTTAGGGATGCCGACTGCTGGCCGGCATAGGCCACCGGACCATTCGTCGACGTTGCGACCTGTGTCTGGTCGAGCGCCTTCATGAAAATGACCGTGACCCACAGCTTCGTGGGGTTCTCTTCGACCACTGCAATCCCCACGGAGTCGTAATCACCAAGAATGTTGCCCCGATGGCCGGGAGACGCCATGAACGCCGAATGCAACGACGCGATCGTCGGCCCTACTCCTACATTCTCTCCGAGACTGTCCCAACCTGTCGTAACAGCTGCCAAGCTCGGATTGTGCGAAAGCTCGCCCACCTCAAACATATGCACGCTCCAAACGACAGCGTCGTCGTGAAGATCAGCGTGCAGCGACACCGGGGAGAGGCCAACGGCAGCTCGCTCTGCATTCATCAACGCCAGAAGTTCGCCCTCAGATGAGGCTGCCGATGCAGCAGGTGCTATTGCACCCATCGTCATCAGTATCGTCATCACGAGTGTGCCGAAACGTTTGGCCAGCGCAGCCATATCCATATCCCCTACGGTGCGTAGTTGTCTTGAACACGCTCCGTATCGTCACGTTTGGGACCCCTCTTGAGGATTCACCCCGTTTCCCTGAGCGGAAATCCCACTTTGAGTAGGGACCTTCGGCCCTAGCGAAGCCGCCACAACCGCCTCGGATCAGTCCCCCTCCGAAGGCAGAGCACCGCCGGCTCGAAGAGTCGGGAAGCGCTTTGCATCAGTCCCCGGCTGCCCTGGAGACAGCTTGTGGGAGAAGTACGCAGCGGCGGAGCCGCTGGGTTAGGGCCGCTGGGGTAGGGCCGCTACCCACCTCCGGTAAGTGCCTTGGGAGTTCGCAACGGAACGCTCCGCGGCTACCTCACAGGATCCTCAGAACGCAACTGCGCCAGCTTCTCCTGCCGTGCGGTCGCCAGCCTGACAAAGCGCAACGCCGCGATCGCCGCCGCGATGGAAACAACGCTCGATATGAGCTCCAACCCGACCACGGCAGCAGTCTCCGCTGCAATCTCGAACGGGTCCTCGGTGATGCCCATGCCACGGAACACCGCAATCTGGTTGACGACCGCCATGATGAGAAGGAGGGCCCACCAGGAAATCACGGGCTCCATATCGGGATCGCGATTTGGCATCGGCCCCGGCTCGGGACGACTCTGCGTCCAAATCTCGGCGCCGATCCGATACGGTATGAACATATTCCCAATCGGTACGAACCATGATCCGATGGCCCACCCAGCTTTGCGGGAACGCACCCGACCCAGGGGATTGAGATTTGAATATGCCCGCCAGAACCACACGACGAAGGCCACCGTCAGGACAATATTGACGAAGCTCAACATGCCCGCCGCCGCCAGGTAGCGTTGCTCCGTCAAGATCACATCGTCCAAACGGACCGTGTTGGGACTTGCCAGATCAAGCAACGCGGTCCTATACAAAGCGCCGGTGACCAGAGCGACGATGCTGCCCAGAATGAACACCCCAAAAAGGAGCTGTACGAATAGGGCGACGGATTCAATCGGGCGGTACCTGTCCTTGGTCACTTCGGTCGGTGCCACGGAGCCCTCGTTGGGACGAGGGTCGCTCCGGTCCCCACCGGGGTCCATGCCGCAATACGGACAGATCTCAAGGAGTCGGTTGACGTTCTTTGAACAGCTACGGCATTGGATGAACTGGGCCAAAATCAGTGCGGGTGCTCAAGATCGTCTCGGACCCACTCAGCGCCACCCGGCCAGTGCTCCTTCTTCCAAATAGGTGCTCGTGCCTTGAGCTCGTCGATGAGATAGCGTGCCGCCACGAATGCCTCTTCCCGATGACCGGACCCCACAGCAACCGCGACGCTGGCCTCTCCAACCTGCAACGAACCAACCCGGTGTACAACGGCAACCCTCTCGAGATCCCACCGGTCCCGGGCCTCGGCGACAATCTCTGCGATCTTCGTCTCCACCACATTGTCATAGGCTTCATACTCGAGATGGGTGACCCCTTCGATACCTTCGGAATGATCCCGGACTGTGCCCAGGAACAGATTCACTGCGCCACATTGTGGCGTGGTGACTGATTCGATCAGGCCGGAAGGGTCTATCACATCGGGGCTCACAACGATCGAATCGGTGCCGCGTCCACGTTGTTTGTTCGAGGTCATACAATCATCTCCGTGGACAACAATAACGCTGACCCCTGGGAGATCTTTCGCCCGCCGCCTAACGACGACGCCGAACCG
>JAYEIP010000350.1:0-22072 GCA_034660155.1 Actinomycetota bacterium
TGGCGGTGGTGTAGAGAGCTGTCCAGACCTCGTTCATCATCTGAAATGGGTTCGCCGGGCTCACAAGGCGGACAGTGACCTACGACGGCTCAGACGCCGGCTGGAGCGGACCGATGAGGGCCTGGTGCCCAGGTTCCGAACCCTATTGAGACTGCTCGGGCAATGGGATTATGTGCGAGGTTGGTCGCTAACGGCCAAAGGGGAACAGCTCAGATTCGTGTACAACGAGTTGGACCTGCTGCTGACCGAAGCAGTGTCTCGCGGGATGTTCGATGACTTGAATGGCTCAGAGTTGGCTGCTGTCACCTCCATGTTCACCTACGAGGCGCGCCGGCTTGACGCCGGCCAACCGGCACCCCCCGGTGAGGTTGGAGAACGCATCAAACAGATCGATCGGCTGGGTCTCGAGTTGACCGCCGCCGAACGCGGCGCCGGGCTCCCCGAGACCCGCCTTCCGGAGGCAGGGTTTGCGTCAACCGCGTACGCTTGGGCGTCTGGACACGATCTGGAGGACCTGTTCGATGATGACATGGGTGCGGGTGATTTCGTGCGGAACTGTCGCCAACTCATCGACGTGATGCGGCAGTTGCGCGACGAATTCCCCCGACTGGCAGCTTCAGCGGCGGATGGGATCAGGAAACTGGACCGGGGAGTCGTGGCAGCGGGAGGGCGAAGTTGAGTTGGTGTGTGATTGTCAATCCTGCAGCCGGACCAGTCGACGAGCTGATGTCCCGGGCGGAAACATCGTTGTCGCGGGTCGGATTGGACTATGAGCTGCGGTTATCGGAGAGCCGGGACCATGTCGCTGAGATCGTCGCCGAAGGTCACGCCAGCGGAGTGCACAAGTTTGCCGGGGTAGGCGGCGACGGCACAGCGCATCTCATCGTGAATGGCCTGATGCAACATGAGTGGCTTCGTCCGCCGGGCCTTGCGGTTCTTCCTGCCGGGAGCGGTTCAGATTTCATCCGGACCTTCGGTCTGCCCCGGACGATCGAGGCGGCCGCGCCGCACCTGACAACGCCCGACTGGTATAAATCTGACGTGCTTGAGGTCAGGGGTTCGTTTGGCGTCCGGTATGCGCTGAACGCGGTCGAGGCAGGCGTGGGTGCAGCAGCAGTGACGACTGCGGCCCGAATGCCGCGTTGGGTCGGTAGCCGGAGGTACGCATTGGCCTTCTGGCTCGCGCTTCCCCGGTTCCGCCCCGACTACGTACACGCGCTGGTGGATGGCAGGAAGGAAGTTGAAGGAACTGCCATAGCGGTCGTCATTGCCAATGGGCAGTTCTTTGGTGGCGGGATGAATGTCGCCCCGCGGTCGAGTGTCGGCGACGGGATCGTTGATCTCCAGGTATTTGCCGGCCCGCGACACAAGGCATTGACCGTGATGCCGCGGGTGATTCGGGGAATGCATTTGCGCCATAAGAACGTTCGACGTCTGACGGGTTGTACGATCGACGTGCAGGTCCCGGAGAGCTGGCCCATCGAAGCTGATGGAGAACTGCTTGGAGTTGGCCCGATTTCGGTTAGCGTGCGCCCTGAGGCGATAGATTTCAAGATTTGAGGTAGTTCCGCCGAAAAGGTGATTGGCAACCTGGTTGCTGTCGATATAATCCCCGCGCCAACGAGAGGTGCCATGAGCAAAGACGAGACAACCTTCGAGGACGAATTGTCCGACGACGCGACGCCTGATGAACCGCAGGAGACTGAACTGCTGGAAGACGAGGTGGAGCCGGACGACGCTCTGGTGGGCGCTGATGACGAGGGTTCCGTGGACGACCAGAGCGACTCCGGCGCTGATAGTGACACTGCCGAGAGTGACACTGAGGCTCTTGATGATCTTGAAGCCGAAGAGTTGGAGATGCTCACGGAAGACGAGGCATCCGAAACCATCGTCGTTGATGAAGCGACACAGCTACGTGACATCCGTCGTGCCCAGATCTCGATCGAGAGGGGCGAGGTCGGCGGTGCGACCGAGGACGAGTTCGTTTGCTCCATCTGTTTCTTGGTGAAAAAGAGCAGCCAGCTTTCTAGTCGGCGCAAGAAGGTCTGCCTCGACTGTGCAGACTGACGTCCTTGTTGTAGTCCCGACATACAACGAGGCGGAGAACATCGCCCTCATCGCTGCCGCGGTGCGCCATCACCAGTTGGGCCTGCTCATCGTGGACGACGGGTCCCCAGATGGGACCGGAACTATCGCCGACGAGCTGGCTGCGTCGGACTCCGCCATCCACGTGCTCCACCGGGCCACCAAACAAGGTCTCGGGCCCGCTTATGCGGCCGGCTTTGCCTGGGGTCTTGACCACGGCGCCGATGTGATTTGTGAGATGGACGCAGACTTCTCGCATGACCCTCACGATCTCCCGCGACTTGTTGCAGCGGTAGCTTCCGGCGCCGATCTTGCTATCGGTAGTAGGTACGTGGCGGGCGGCGGAGTCGACAACTGGCCGTGGCATCGACGCTGGCTGTCGCAGGGAGGCAACCTCTACGCTCGAACCATGCTGGGGACGAGCGTGCGTGATATGACTGCCGGGTTCAGGGCCTTCCGTGCCGAGGCGCTCCGCCAACTCGACTTCGCGGGATGCGAAGCATCGGGATATGGGTTCCAGGTCGAGATGGCGTGGAATGCCTCCGCTGCCGGTATGGACGTGCGCGAAGTCCCGATAGTCTTCCGCGATCGGGCGCGAGGCTCCTCGAAAATGGGGGCCTTAATCGCCGTGGAGGCGATGCTGCTGGTCACCAAATGGGGTTTCGGCCGACTCGTGGGCCGCGGGAGAAACCAGTAATGGACGTTTCCTGGCGCCTGGCGCAGCCGGATGATATCTCCCGGCTGGTTCAGCTCTATGGACCCGCCCTGCGGGAACAGAGCGATTTGCGTGAGGCCTGGACAGTTGCTGAGGGTCTGCCAGAGCCCATCCCTGAGGCCTTTGCATCGATTATCGGTGATGTGACCTCATTCGTCGCCGTCGGGCTGATAGACGGCAACGTGTTCGGATTCATCTGGGCTCGCATCGAACCGCTGCTGCCACAGGCAGATGGTGAGCAGATGGGAGTGATCCGGCTGGTGTACGTGGCGGAGGCCGCTCGTACCGTGGGTGTCGGCGAGGTAATGCTGGAAGCGGCGTTGGCCTCGATGCGAGGGAGAGGTGTTCGCAGATTTGACGCAGTCGTGTCTCCGGGTCATCGTCTCGCGAAGAACTTCTTCGAGAGTGCGGGCTTTTCCGCCAGGCGCATCACCATGTACCACCGCGACAGCAACGACGAATGACAGACGCGATCCCAACCGGGGAGGTAGTCGAGCTGCTGCAGACGTTCATTCGCAACGAATGTGTCAACGATGGATCCCCGGATTCAGGGCACGAGTACCGGTCGGTGGCGGCGCTTGCCGACTACTTCGATGCCGAGGGCATCGTGATCGAACCGCACCCTGGTCGCCAGAGTGTTGTCTACCGGGTACCCGGATCTCAGCCGGGTGCGCCGACCTTGACCCTCTTGCCACACCTCGATGTGGTGCCGGCTACCGCGGCGAACTGGGATCACGATCCTTTCGGTGCAGAGATCATCGACGGGTTTGTCTGGGGGCGCGGGGCGGTCGACATGCTCAATGTCACTGCGGCGATGGCGGCAGTGTTCTGTCGCTATCTGAGCGGGGAGCTCGACCCTCTCCCGGGTGATCTCATCTTTGCGGCAGTGGCGGATGAAGAGGCCGGGGGCGGTCTGGGAGCCGGTCATCTGGTGGATGCTCAATGGGATCTTGTCGCCTGCGAGTACCTGCTCACCGAGGTCGCAACACCGGGGTTCACAACACCACACGGCCTGACTCTCCCGGTAACAGTTGCCGAGAAAGGACCGTCGTGGCGGTCATTACGGCTGGCCGGGACCCCAAGTCATGGCAGTCAACCCTACGGCACCGACAACGCGTTGGTCGGCTTGGCCGATGCGATCACCCGGCTTGCCGACTCGCCAACACCGGTCGACATCTCGCCGAGCTGGGTCAGTTTTATCGAGTCAATCGGGTTGGACCGCGATCTGGTGGCCCGACTCACGGATCCGGATCAGATCGACGGAGCGATCGCTGAGCTTGATGATCCCGACTTCGCCCGCTGGGTCCATGCGTGCACCCATTTGACGGTTACCCCAACGATCTTGCACGCGGGTGACAAACAGAACACGGTCCCGGATGCCGGGAAGGCCAGCCTCGATGTTCGGCTGACACCGGGACAGGATCAGGCCACGCTGGACGACTTGTTTCGGAAGGCATTGGGGCCAGACTTGTATGACCGCGTCGAGATCATCAACGACCTTGATTTTCCCGCAAACGAATCGCCGGCAACGGGCCCCCTGTGGCAAGCAATCGACGATGCGGCCAACGAGCTTGCGGGCCCGGCGACGCTAGTTCCGATGCTGACTCCAGTCGTCACCGACGGCCGGTTCTTTCGACCACGCGGGGTCAAGGCATATGGGGTTGGGTTGTTTGCCGACGATATGGAATTTGCGGCGTCGCTTGCGATGTTCCACGGAAACAACGAGAGAGTGAGCGTCGCCAGCGTTGGGATGACCACCGAGCTGTTGGCGCGGGCCGTCGAACGGTTTGGCGAACGGGTGAGGAGCGATCGATAGTGGCATCCTTGCCTGGTTTCGAGTCCATTGACACGGTGATCTGCGACATCGACGGCGTCGTCCTGTTGGGTACCACGCCGATTCCGGGAGCCGGGCCTGCCCTGGAACGGATACGGGACGCGGGTATTTCGGTGGTGTTCGTCACGAATAATTCGACCAAAGCGCCGGCCGTGATCGCGCAGAAGCTCCGCGACATAGTGGGCTTCGAGACGACGGCCGACCACATCATTAACTCCGGTGCGGCAACGGCGCAGTTCATCGTGGACCGCGTCGACTGTGTTTATGTCCTGGGTACCGACGGCCTCCGTGACACGTTGCGGGCAGCCGGGATCAAGGTTGTCACCGACTGGCACGAGGCGGATGCCGTCGTTTCCGGTCTTGATTTCAACCTCACGTATGACGCTCTGGTCGGTGCGACCCTGGCAGTCCAGCACGGGGCGGCCTTCTACGCGACCAATGTCGACGTCACCTATCCGACGCCCGAGGGTCAGTATCCGGGGGCCGGGGCGTTGGTGGCTGTCATCGAAAGAGCGACCGGCCGAACGCCGATCGTCTGCGGCAAGCCGCACCAACCGATGCGTCTCATGCTCGAAGGCCTTGGGGGCCGGCAGCCGTTGGTCGTGGGCGATCGGCCCGACACAGACATAGCGCTTGGCAAGATCGAGGGCTGGGCCACCGCCCTGGTCCTCACCGGCGTAACCCGCGACGCCGCCGACGTCCCTGACGAATACCGCCCCGATGTGGTGATTGACTCCCTAGCCGACCTCCCAGGCCGGTTAGGCATCTAGTGCACCCTCGCATAAGTCCCCCCTTCTCCATCAGTCCCCCCCCGGGACGTGTCGCTTGGGGGGAAAGTACCGCCGGCGCCAGCCGGGGGTAGGGGGGCGCCTAGCGCGTCGCGACGCGTTCGCGCCGTTTCACCTCGTCATCCGAAACTGTGGTGTGGGCTCATGTAACCGCCGCAAGCGAGCCAGTAACACTGATCGCAACGGCAGGGTGATCAGTACTCCGAAGATGAAGCCGCCCACATGCGCCTCCCAGGCCACGCCGGGCTGCTGGTAGGCGAATTGCAGGAACAGCCACAGGATCAGGTAGGCGCCGGCAGGCACGTGAACGAAGAAGACTATGAAGATCGTGAGGACACGGTGCGTTGGGAAGAGCACTAGATAGGCACCGAGGATTCCGGCGATGGCTCCGGAGGCTCCAATCAGAGGAGCGGTCGCTTCCGGATTGGAGTAAACGAATGCAGCGGTGGCGGCCACGCCTGCAGCCAGGTACAGCAACAGATAGCCAACGGTGCCGTAGGCCTCCTCAACATTGTTTCCGAATATCCCGAGGAACCACATGTTCGAGATCAGGTGGCCGATCCCACCGTGGAGGAACATTGAGACGACCGCCGCCAGCCAGATGTTCTTGTCGGGGAAGACGGGGGCCGCAGAATCCTCAGTACATTGGTCGGTGTTGATCTCGGCTTCGCTTAGAGGTTGGCCGGTGGTTAACTCGCAGGCGATCGCCGCCTTCTCGTATAGGAACTCGGCTTCTTGATCGAGGTTGTCATGCGGCTGCCACAGGTAGAACACAGCGACGTTCAACAGGATCAATCCAATGGTGACGATCGGGGTCACCCGGGTAGGGTTCAGGTCTCTTATCGGGAACAAAGCTCGTTCCTGTCGTCGCGAAGCGGGATAATGCTTGCCATGGATGATACGCATACCTCCGATACAGGTGTTGGCTCCTCAGCAGAGGACCCGGCACATCAGCACCCAGCGGACGCTTTGGCGGATCTCGATCCAGCCGATGCCCCGGCACCGGCTGAGCAATACGCCTACGAACTGGCTACCGAGCTCGAAGAAGCCGGCGCGGTACCGGCCGACCCGGTTCAACTCCAAGCCGACCTCGGAGACGGCGAAGACACCCGAGTCACGTCGGAGGCTGGATGAGTCGGGTGCGGCTCGACCATGAGTTGGTGAAACGGCAGATGGTGTCTTCTCGAAATGGGGCACGCACGGCGATTCTCGATGGGCAGGTTGCCATCGACGGGGAGACGGCGATTCGACCGTCGCAACAAGTAGCCCCCGGCGCCGACATCAAGATCTCTGCCGAGGCGGGTAGATATGTAGGGCGGGGTGCCCTCAAACTGAAAGCGGCTCTTGACCACTTCACGGTAGATGTGGTGGGTCGCACTGCGATCGACGTCGGCGCCTCAACCGGCGGCTTCACCGATGTCCTGCTGCAGGCAGGAGCGTCCCAGGTAGTGGCCATCGATGTCGGCCATGACCAGTTGCATCAGCGGCTGCGGTCCGATCCCAGAGTCACTGTTGTCGAGAGAGCGAATATTCGATACGCGGATACCGATGGGCTTGGTGCGCCTTTTAGTTTGGTGGTCGCGGATCTGTCGTTCATTTCGCTGCGTTTGCTTACAACAGTCTTTGCCGGGTTGGGTGACGATCAGTCGGATTGGATATTGCTGGTGAAGCCCCAATTCGAGGTTGGTGCCCCGGAGATTGGCAAAGGTGGGGTCGTGAGATCTGCCGCCGCGCAGGGACGCGCACTCAACGATGTAGCGGAGGCATTCGCAGCAGCGGGTCTTGTAACCGTCGGAGTCATGGCTTCGCCGATCACCGGTACGGGCGGTAACCGGGAGGCGCTGTTGTGGCTGCGCGGTAGCGGCGAACAGGTTTCGAGTCGCAAACTGTTTAAGGTTCTCGGCGATGTCTGATTCACCAAAGATCATCGGGACCGTCGTGCTCAACGGACGCGCTGATGTGGCTGAGATTGTTGAGAAGTTTGCGGTGGAAGCACGTGCGATGGGATTCCATACCGTCGATGCGATCGATGGCGAAGACGGTGATCCCCGCCCGGACCTGATCGTCGGCATCGGAGGTGATGGGACGCTGCTTCGTGGTGCCCATCTGGCTCATGAGCTCGATGTCCCCGTCATCGGCGTCAACCTGGGAACTGTGGGGTATCTCACTGAGGTGGAGCCGGAGAACATCGGAGGGATGCTCCGGCAACTCGCAGAAGGTGAACTCGGCCTGCAGACCCGGATGGCTGTCGCTGCTGTTCTCCCGGACGGAACCATCATGCGGGGCATCAATGACGTCGTCATGGAGAAGGTACAAAGCCAGCGTCTTGTTCAGATATCAGTAGAGGTGAATGGAGAGTTCTTCACTACCTTCCGCTCTGACGGCATCATCGTGGCGACACCGCTCGGCTCAACCGCATACTCGTTGTCGGCCGGTGGTCCGGTCGTCGACCCCGACCTCGACGTCCTCATCATGACGCCGGTGGCGCCACATAGTTTGATGTCGCGTCCGACCGTCTTTACCCCCGAGACGTCCCTACGGTTCACCGTCGCCACCGAACGAGAGGTGCGGGTCAACCTCGATGGACGGGTCGGAACCGTCTTAGGCGAGGGGGAGAGTGTGGTGGTCCGTGCGGGCGGCCGGCCGGTGCGATTCCTGACGATGGGCACCCATCCCTTCCCTCAGGCCGTTCGTCATCAGTTCGGCCTCGACCATGCTTGACGAGTTGATTGTCAGAAATCTCGGGATTATCGAGGAAGCCCACATCGAGCCCGGTGCCGGGCTGGTTGTTGTAACCGGCGAGACCGGTGCGGGTAAGACAATGCTGCTCGGGGCCCTTCGGCTCTTGATGGGTACTGCGAGTCGGCGAGAATCTGTTGGGCCGTTCGGGGACGAATCAGTCGTCGATGGCCGTTTCATGTTTGAGTCCGACGATGAAGTCACGATTCGCCGCCGGGTGACTTCTGAGGGCCGGTCCAAAGCATATGTCGATGGCAGCATGGTGCCTGCGAAGGCCCTCCAGGAACGCACCGGAGGGCGGATTGAGGTGGTCGGCCAACATGACCACATGTTGCTGGCAACCCCGAGCGGTGCCAGACGGCTTGTTGACAGCGCCCTGAGCCCCGCAGGAAGGAAAGCTGAAGCCGCCTACACGAGGGCGTGGCAGGAGCTTGTGGTGACCCGACAGAAGTTAGAGCTTCTCGGTGGGGGACGCCGCGAATTGGAGCGGGAACTCGAAGTCGTTCGCTATCAGGCAGAGGAGATCACAGGATCCGGATTTAAGTCGGGCGACGATTCCGAGATGAAGGCCCGTGCCGCCAGGCTCCGCAACAGCGAAGACCTTGCTGTAGGCCTCGATGCTGCGTTGAGCGCGTTGGGTGACGACGCCGCCACAGGCCACCTTGGACTGGCCGCAGGCGAGCTACGGAGATTGGGGCGAGTCGACGAGACGCTGGGGGACCTGAGCAAGCGGCTAGAAGAGCTCCTGGGCGGGATCGGGGAGGTCCAGTTAGAGGTGGCTTCGGTAGCCGCCAGCCTGGAACACGATCCGGCCGTGCTCGATGCTCTCGAGACGAGGATTCAGAAACTCGGCGAACTGCGTCGCAAGTATGGCGAAACCCTCGACGAGGTTCTGACATTTGGGAGCCAGGCCGAGACCCGGGCTGCCGAGCTGACCGGTCTTCTCGGGACCGCCGACGATCTGGCTGCGGAGCTCGATGAGAAGACCGCGGTTGCCGCTGCTGCGGCCAAGGCCCTGACCGGACAGCGTCTGCAAGCGGGAAAACGGCTTGAGTCGGATGCGGTAGCGCACTTGCAGGAGTTGGGTATGTCGCGCCCCGTTGTTCGTCTCGCGATGAGTGATGTGGATCTTGGACCCGACGGTGCCGACCGCATCGAGCTTTCCTTCGCCTCCGATTCAGGGTTGACGCCGGGTCCGGCCGCCAAAGTGGCATCGGGTGGTGAGTTGAGTCGTCTCACGCTGGCACTGCGGTTGGCGGCTGGTATCGGCGATGCCGGGCTGGTGGCGTTCGACGAAGTGGACGCCGGCATCGGTGGGGCGACCGCGCTCGCTATGGGTGAGAAGCTCTCAACCCTGAGTAACGACCGGCAGATCTTCTGCGTAACCCACCTGCCGCAGGTCGCGGCTCACGCCGACACCCATCTGGTCGTCGAGCGAGATGGGGCGAAAGCATCGGTTCGAGTGGTTGCCGGCGACGACCGCTTGGCTGAACTCTCCAGAATGCTCGGCGGTTTGCCGCATAGCGAGCGTGGTCAGCTCCATGCAGCTGAGCTGTTGGAGTCCGCGAGACGAGCCTGATTCCGCCGGTCGACAATTCTTGTCCAGTGCCTTTGGCACAGCACCATCGGACCGCGAAACTGCATCCCTCGATTGCCGGTGCGCGGTGGTATCATCCGATCCCAGCCGGCCAGCTGGGAGATTGCCTTGACCAAGTATGTATTCGTCACCGGTGGAGTGACGTCGAGCCTGGGGAAGGGCATCACTGCCGCTTCACTCGCCCGGATACTCAAAGCCCGTGGCTTGTCCGTTGTGCTGCAGAAGCTCGATCCGTACATCAATGTTGACCCTGGAACGATGAACCCGTTCGAGCACGGCGAGGTATTTGTCACTGACGACGGCGGCGAGACGGACCTCGACCTCGGCCATTACGAGCGTTTCCTGGGAGAGGACCTGCGGCGCGACTCCAATGTCACGACCGGTGCGGTGTACCAGTCGGTGATCCGGAAGGAGCGGCGTGGCGACTACCTCGGAGCCACTGTTCAAGTGATCCCACACATCACCAACGAGATCAAGGCCCGTATCAGGAAGCTGGCCGGCGACGACGTTGACGTCGTGATTACCGAGATCGGCGGCACCGTCGGCGATATCGAAAGCCTTCCGTATCTCGAAGCGATCAGGCAAATGCGCAAGGATGTAGGGAGAAACCACACCTGTTACATCCATGTCACGCTCGTGCCGTTCCTGTCCACGAGTGACGAGTTGAAGACCAAGCCGACGCAGCATTCGGTCGCCACGCTGCGCAGCACCGGTATCCACCCTGACGTGATTGTCGCCCGGTCCGACAGGGACATCGACGAGTCGGTACGGCGCAAGATCAGCCTGTTTTGTGATGTTGACTCAGATGCGGTGATCAACGCGGTTGATGCCGCCGATATCTATGCAGTGCCGTTGGACATGCATGCCGCCGGGCTGGACCAGGTCGTTTGCCGAACGCTCGCCATCGAAGCCCCCGAGGCCGCGTTGGACAGATGGCGCGATATGGTCCATCGGCTTGCCCACCCCGAGGAGTCGGTGACAATAGGCTTGGTTGGCAAGTACGTCGACCTACCTGATGCGTATCTGTCGGTTGTGGAGTCACTACGTCACGGTGGATTGGACAACCGCGCCCGGGTGGAGATCCGGTGGATCCCGGCTGAAGAGGTCGATGGGCTACTAGCCGCGTCCCACCTCGATGGGCTGCATGGGATCATTGTTCCCGGTGGCTTCGGAATCCGCGGTGTTGAGGGCAAGATTCACGCGATCCGTCATGCCCGCGAGGAGTTGGTTCCGTTCCTTGGACTATGTCTCGGCCTGCAATGCGCTGTGATTGAGTACGCCCGGAACGTTCTAGGGATCGCCGACGCTCACAGCACCGAATTCGATCCGACGACGCAGAACCCCGTAATCGATCTCATGCCTGATCAGCACGATATCGAGGATATGGGCGGGACCATGCGGCTTGGGGTTTACGCGGCGAAACTCAGCGAAGGCTCTTTGGCAAATAGGCTTTATGACGAACCGCTTGTCTATGAACGGCATCGGCACCGCTGGGAAGTCAACAATCGTTTTCGCAAGCCGCTCGCCGAGGCCGGGTTGCACGCAAGTGGCGTCTCCCCCGACGATCGACTGGTGGAGATTGTCGAGATTCCAGAGCATCCCTATTTCATCGCGACGCAGTTCCACCCTGAGTTCACGTCACGCCCCGATCACCCGCACCCGCTGTTCGCTGGTTTGGTCAAGGCGGCCTTGCAATACAAGCGGGAGACTGCGGAGCGGCAGG
Source organism: Actinomycetota bacterium (assembly GCA_034660155.1). Lineage (GTDB taxonomy): Bacteria > Actinomycetota > Acidimicrobiia > Spongiisociales > UBA5794 > JAAETI01. The sequence goes on from JAYEIP010000350.1 coordinate 11,482, forward strand.
TGCTCGACGCCACTGTTCAGGTCGATCGCTAGATGACTGCCGGCAGTGGATTCCGAATCGTGGCGACGCGTCTGTTGACCGAGACACCCTTCTTGCGGCTGGAGGAGGTTGACCTGGAGACGCCAGACGGCGGGGCCGGCACGAGGACAGTGATCCGCATCGGCGGTGCGGTGTCGGTGGTGCCGGTCGTCGACGATGAAGTTGTCCTCATCCGGCAGTACCGCACGCCGCTGGGCAGACCGCTACTCGAGATCCCGGCCGGCAAGCTCGACATCCCCGGGGAGGACCCGCGGGACGCAGCCGCTCGTGAGCTGGCAGAAGAGGCCGGCTACGTTGCCGGCCACCTCGAGTTGGTTTCCGAGTTTTATACAAGCCCGGGCTTCGTGGACGAGCGGATGTCGGTGTTCATTGCCACCGAGCTGTCTCCCGTGGATGCCAGCCCCATGGGGCCAGAAGAGTTGGCTGCCGAGATTGTGCGGATCCCAATAGCGGACCTTCCAGGCCTCATGCGTACGATTGAAGACGGGAAGACCCTCGTGGGTCTGATGGCCCTGTTGTTGTCGAGAGGGGCGGGCGGAAATGATGAACGTCATACCCCGGGACAATCCTGACGGCTGGCGCGCTGAGCGCGGGCCGGCCCGGCTGCCCACCCGCCACGCCGCGATCTGATGGATGTCGAACTGGCGATCGAGGAGTTCCTGACTGCGCTAGTGGCAGAAAGAGGGCTTGCGGTTAACACCATCGAGGCTTATCGGCGTGATCTGAGCCAATATCGGGAATTCCTAAGGGATCGCGCAATTGAGACCATTGAAGCGGTGGCCCCGGCAACAGTTACCGACTTTGTGGGCACACTCCGTGACCTGGGGGCTGCCGAAGCGACGATAAGTCGTAAGGTCGCGTCGGTACGCGGCATGCATCGGTTCCTGGCAGTGGAGGAGTATGTCGCGGTTGACCCGACGGTTCTGCTGACTAACCCGCAGCGTTCGACGGGCCTACCGAAGGCGCTATCGATCGAAGAGGTGGCGGCACTGCTGGACGCGGCCGATACGGGCACTCCTCTTGGCGGACGCGACGTCGCGCTTCTCGAGTTTCTCTATGCGACCGGGGCACGAGTGTCCGAGGCGATTGCTCTTGATCAGATCGATGTGGATCTAGACGAAGCAACAGCGATAGTCACGGGCAAGGGCTCCAAGCAGCGACTGGTTCCGTTGGGTAGCTTCGCCCTTGCAGCTCTTCGCCGGTATTACCCGGCACGCCTGGATTTCGTGGGAAAAGGCACCGACCCCGGTGCCGTGTTTGTAAGTGTCCGTGGCCGTCGTCTGACCAGGCAGGCTGCGTGGCAGATCATGAAGAAGACGGCGTCTGTCGCGGGACTCGATACCGCCAAGGTGTCACCACACGTCTTAAGACATTCGGCTGCTACGCATATGGTCGAGGGGGGTGCAGATCTCAGAAGCATCCAGGAACTTCTCGGTCACGCTAGTATCTCAACTACACAGATTTACACGAGGGTTTCGCCTCAGCATCTGTACGAGGTTTACGTGTCCTCGCATCCGCGCGGCCGGTAAGGGTCGCAAGCAGTAGATCCGGAAGGGTTGTCGTGAACACTGATAGCGCCGTCGTAGCGTTAAAGGAAGAACGGGAGAAGCTGGTTCGTCAACTGGCCGAGCTCGGCGCGACCGAATCCGGTGAGTTGACCGGTGAGGTCGATTACGGGGATGGCTTTGCCGACGCCGCTGCCGCCACCGCCGAGCGCAGCGAGGTGCTCGGAATCGTCGACAATGTGACGAAACTCCTGGCCGACGTCGACCAGGCGCTGGCCAAGGTCGACGATGGCACTTACGGCCTGTGTAAGGCCTGTGGCAAGGAGATTGGTGCTGCCCGGATGGAGTTCCGCCCGACGTCCCGGTACTGCGTAGATTGCAAACAACGCCGCTCCGCATAGTCTCCGACCGCATGAAGCCGCTTCGTCCACGACGCCATCTCGCATCAGGGTGCCACTTCGCATCAGGGTGCCACTTCGCATCATGACGCCACTTCACCGGCTCCGTCACCTGAGTACTCGGTTCTTTGGTGTGCTCGCGACCACACCGTTGGGACCGGCCGAACAAGAACTGGTTAACAAGGCTTTGACCGCGGAGCAATCCCGTCTGTTCTGGGAGCAGGATCCGATCGATCAGCGTCATGCGTTCGATGTGTTCCGCCGGGTGGAGGAGAGGCTCAGCGGTGACGGGGAGGCAGCGACCGCTGCTCTGTTGCACGACGTCGGGAAACGGCACAGCGATGTCGGCGCGGTGGGACGCTCTTTGGCAACGGTCCTGGATGCGATTCACCTGCCTCTACCGGGTGACTGGCGGCGGTATCGGGACCATGAGGCGCTTGGCGCTGCGGACCTCGAGGAGATCGGTGCCGGCGAGCTTGTGGTGGCTTTTGCCCGGGGGCGGGCCGGCCGGCCAGAATCGGTCGACCCGGACGTGTGGGACACACTGGTGGCAGCCGACGATGCGTAACCATCACTCCGCAGAGCCGGGAAAGACCGTGACGGGAGCCGGACCGGTAATAGCATGCCGACCGAGGTGACTGCATGAGCTACGAAGTTAAGACAAGGGTCTTTGAGGGCCCGCTTGATCTGCTGCTGCAACTCATCACGTCACACCAGGTGGAGATCACCGAATTGAGTCTGGTTGATCTGGTGGGTGAGTATTTGAGTCACCTTGACGCGATGGACGATATGGACATCGAGGTGACCAGCGAGTTTCTCCTGATCGCAGCCACACTCATCCAGATGAAGGCCCGGTATCTGCTGCCGGACGACCGCGAGATTGACCTTGACGACGAGTTGGCGTTGGCCGAGGAACGGGATCGCCTCCTGGCCCGACTGCTGGCATGCCTCACGTTCAAAGACGTGGCGGCAGTGTTTGGCCACCGTTTGGACGGGAACGCGAGGTTTGTTCCACGGCTCGCAGGCCTCGATCCGGATATCACACCCCTGCAGCCCGAGGTCAAACTCGACATCACCCTCGAACAGTTTGTTGCGATCGCCGAGCGTGCCTTCCAGGCTGCACCCGACGAACCGGACCTCGACCATCTCGACCTCGAACTGCCCTCGGTGAACGATGCAATCGCCGACGTACGCATTCGAGTGGCCGCAGCTGTTGAAACCGAGTTCGACGAATTGGTGGCGCATTGTGACCGGACGATCGATGTGGTCGCCTACTTCCTGGCGTTGTTGGAACTTGCCCGCTGGGGTGTGGTCAGCGTCGACCAGGAGCACCGGGACGCACCTATCCGGGTCGTGAGCATGAACAGCGAGGCCTACGACAAGTCTCAGCTACAGAGTGAGTGGAGTGAATGATGGAGCTGCGGGCAATTATCGAAGCAATACTGTTCGTGGCCGAGGATCCAGTGCCGACGACAGAGCTCGCTGAGGTCTTGGAGCAGCCATTGGACGTGGTGAAGCAAGAGTTGGCGAATTACGCGGCCGACCTGGGCGAGGATGGCCGGGGGCTGGTGCTTCGCGAGTTGGGCGGTGGGTGGCGGCTGTTCACCCATCCCGACGCTCGCCCGTATCTCGAGAGATTTGCGGCCACCGACCGCGTCGCCCGATTGTCGAAAGCGGCGCTCGAGACGTTGGCGGTTGTTGCCTACAAACAGCCGGTGTCGCGTGGCCAGGTCGCTGAGATCCGCGGCGTCGACTCGGAAAGAGCGCTTCGTACCCTGGAACGTCGGGGTTTGATCTCTGAGATCGGCACTGCCCCTGGGCCCGGGCAAGCATTCTTGTACGGAACGTCACCGCTCTTTTTGGAGAAGCTGGGGCTGCGGGGGCTCGACGAGCTCCCCCCACTAGCCGATCACGTTCCCCCGGCAGATGTGCTGGATGCATTGGAGAGGCCTTTCCGCCCGGAGGAATCATCGATAGAGTCCAAAAACTCATAGCCCACAGCGGATTGATGTCGCGGCGCAAGGCAGAAGAGCTCATTCGTGACGGTCGGGTAACCCTCGATGGCGACGTCGCGGTACTCGGGGATCGTGGGGACCCTCTGGTTGTCAAGGTCGCAGTCGACGGGGTGCCGCTTCCATTGCGACCAGAGCTTGAATACGTGCTACTCAACAAGCCGCGCGATGTCATCAGCACCGCGGCCGACCCGCAGGGCAGAGAGACTGTCACGGATCTTGTTGATGTCGGGACGAGGGTGTACCCGGTTGGCAGGCTAGACGCCGACTCCGAGGGTTTGCTGATCCTCACCAACGATGGGACGTTGACCCACCTGGTCACCCATCCCAGCAACCAAGTGACCAAGACCTACCTGGCTCTGGTCGAAGGGAATCCGGGAACGCGTACAGTGCGGGAGCTGCTGGAGGGTGTGGAGCTCAAAGACGGGCAAGCTCGGGCTGCCGGCGCCCGGGTCGTTGACAGATACAAGGCGGGGGCTCTGATCGAGGTGGTGATGACCGAAGGCCGCAAACGTGAGGTACGCCGGATGCTTGCCGAGTTGGGACATCCGGTGGAACGTCTGGTTCGTACCGCGATCGGCCCTCTCCAGGACAAGCAGCTGGTGCCCGGGTCGTGGAGAAAGCTAACCCTCGAAGAGGTGCGATCGCTGTATGCGGCTGCCGGCGCCACATGGGAGGATGGTCCCGAGATTATGGAAACGGACGTTGTGGCATGACTGAACACGATCTGGTGACGGTCGAGGGGCCGCGGCGGCCTTTCGCTGCCGGGATCGAGGTGCCGGGCGACAAATCGTTATCACACCGGGCGATGATCCTCTCGGCGATGGCGACCGGTGCCAGCGTGATCGAGAAGGTGGCCACCGGACGTGATGTCGCCTCGACCCTGACGATCGTTGAGGCCCTCGGCGTAGTCGTCGATGGTGGCACATTGCGTTCCCCGGGCATTGACCAATGGCCGTTGGATCCCGGGGATCTCGACTGCGGGAACTCGGGCACAACGATGCGTCTCATGGCGGGTGCGCTCAGTGGGTCCCCGGTGAGGGCCACTTTGGCTGGTGACGGTTTCTTGATGCGCCGGCCGATGGGGCGTCTGGTGGAGCCTCTCGAGGCACTTGGAGCCGAAGTGCAACTGTCGGACGACGACACGGCGCCAATAACTGTAACGGGCGCCGGCCGCACCAGAGCTGCCGAGGTGTCGATCCCCATGGCATCGGCCCAGGTGCGTTCGGCGTTCGCTTTCGGAGCGTTACGAGCCGACGGTGAGTCCACAGTTACGAGTCCTCCGGGCTACCGGGACCACACCGAACGGTGGCTCGAAACGCTTGGCCTTGGTAAGAAGGAGTCGGCGACAACTTTCCGGATCTACCCCGGGGATGTACCCCCCTATCACTATGTGATTCCGGGAGATCCGTCCTCCGCCGCGTTCTTGTGGGCCGCGGCAGCGATCATCGACGGTGCTGAGGTAATTACCCCGGGCATCTCACTGAACGCGGGACGGATCGGTTTCCTGGAGATCCTCGAAGCAATGGGAGCGACCGTATCCGGTGAAGTCACAAGTGCCATTCTCGGTGATCCTGTCGGTACCGTTTCGGTAAAAGGAAGCGGACTGAGAGGGACGTCGGTAGCGGGGGCGTTGACGGCAGCAGCCCTTGATGAACTTCCGTTGGTGGCGGTGGTGGCGTCTTACGCCGAGGGCACGACGACGGTGGTGGACGCTGCTGAGCTGAAGGCAAAAGAGAGCGATCGTATCGAAACGACGGTCGGGATGATCAATGCACTGGGCGGTGGAGCTCAAGCCCGGGAAGATGGCTTTGAAGTACTCGGGCTCGGCTGGCTGGACGGTGGCCGCGTAGAGGCCAGGGGAGATCACCGCATCGCCATGGCCGCCGCGGTGGCTGCGACTGGTGCCACCGGGTCGGTTACGATCTCGGGAGCTGAGTCGGTCGGGGTGTCCTGGCCGAGGTTCTTTGAGGCGCTGGAGGCGTTGTGGTCATCGCAATAGACGGGCCCGGTGGGGTCGGGAAGTCGACAGTCACACGACGATTGGCAACATTGCTGGGAGTGGAGTTTCTCGACACCGGGGCGACCTATCGAGCGGCAACCGTTGCGGCGCTCCGCCGCGACGTGGACCTAAACAGCGAGGAAGAAGTCCTGGTCGCCGTGCAACGAAGCGAGATCGCCTACAGGAATGGTGTCATCCTGCTCGACGGGCAATCCGCCGCAGACGCCACCCGATCCGAAGCGGTGACCCAGGCAGTCAGCGCGGTCTCAGCCTTCCCTTCGGTGCGGGAGCACATCGTCGATATGCAACGCAACTGGGTGACCAGCCGGGGAGGAAGCGCGGTAGTCGAGGGACGCGACATCGGTACTGTCGTATTCCCCGAAGCGCCGGTGAAAGTCTTCCTGACCGCTGATTCAACCGTTCGCGCCGCCCGCCGCGCCGGGGATGAGGAAGCGGCCAATCTCGAAGTCTCCGACATCGTCGCCGACCTGAACCGACGGGACCACGCCGATTCGACTCGAAAGACCTCACCGCTCCGCCCCGCCGACGACGCCATCACCATCGACACCACCGAAATGCCAATAGAAGATGTGGTGAGCGCGGTACTCGACCTGGTCGCCAGACACATCGAAACCCGCTCCTAGCAGCGCGCCCCACCAGCCCATCAGTCTCCCCTTTTGGGGGGAAAGTACAAGCGGGTTTCCCAACAGCTTCGCTAATGCTCTTAGTACGTAGTAGTTGTGGGTGACCGAAGGATCAGATCAGTCCTCCACCTATATTCGCGTGCACTTAGAGTCAGATGCATTCCGGTCCATGTGAGTCGTGTGCCTGGCGGATTCGCTCGGCGAGACTCTTGAGGGCGGCGCGGGCTACATAGGGAATGGACAGCAATGAGTCGAAGTCGGCGGCGCTGAGTGTGAGCAACACGACGTCTTCAACCGCGACGACCGTTGCACTGCGGGGCTCACCGTCGATGAGCGAGAGCTCTCCAAAGAACTCACCGACCGTCATCTGTGCGACTACGTGCCCATCGCGACGAACCTCGACGCTGCCCTCGGCAATGATGCACAGGGCGTCACCGGGGTCCCCCTGGCGGACCACACTCGTGCCTTGGGGATGGGCAATCTCGACCGCCTTCCTGGCTACCTGGAGGAGCTCGGCCTTGGTGAGACCGCGGAAGATCGGCACAGGCCTGAGCGCAGGCAATCTCGTCACCGGATTTGTTACTGCCATTGTTGCTCATCCTAGGCGCCGCAGGGCAAATGGGTCTCGGGGCCGCGGCGGCCGAGGCCCTCGGGAGTTAGCCTGGGGACGGCAATAGAGGAAGGTGACGCTCGATGGTGTGCACCAATTGTGGGAGCGACAACAAATCGACCCGTCGATTCTGTCGTGAATGCGGCCATCCGCTGAAGCTCATTTGCCCGGTGTGTGGGGCGTCAAACGACGCCGCCGACAAGTTCTGTGGCGGCTGCGGGGTGACACTCGACGAGGTATCGCACGGGCAGGCGAGCGACGCGAACGCCGCTCTCAGCCGAGACCCCCACGAGCGCCGGTTCGTCACCGTGCTCTTCGCCGACCTCGTCGGTTTTACGCAGTTCTCAGAAGCGCGGGACGCCGAGGTCGTTCGAGCTGCCTTGACAACGTACTTCGACCACTCCCGGGACGTCATCAGCAGCTTCGGCGGTGTTGTTGAGAAGTTCATCGGGGATGCCGTCATGGCGGTGTGGGGGGCGACTGTCGCCCACGAAGACGATGCCGAGCGGGCGGTCAGGGCCGGGATGGAGCTCACCGATGTGGTCGCACGCATTGGCGACGAACTCGATGGCGGTGCCCTCTCCCTCCGAGTCGGTGTGCTGACCGGTGAGGCGTCGGTTGCTCCCGCGACCCCGGAGCAGGGGTTCATCGTGGGGGATCTTGTCAATACTGCGTCGCGGCTGCAATCGATTGCAGAACCAGGAACCGTGGTTGTTGGTGGAACAACCTATAGCCTCCTGCAACACGTGGTTCAGTTCGAGCCGCTGGGCGAGCATCCGCTGAAGGGAAAGACCGCTCCGGTCGCCGTATGGCGAGCTGTTCGGGTCAAGACAGATGGAACGCAACGTGCTCGGGGTGGGGCGTGGGAACCGGCGTTTGTGAGCCGCCAGGAGGAGCTTCGCCTGTTGAAAGATGCGCTCCACGCTACAGAGCGGGAGGGTCGGTCCCGTTTGGTGTCAATCGTGGGCGAGGCAGGAATCGGCAAGACCAGACTTGCTGAGGAGCTGCGCAAGTACGTCGGCGGTCTAGCTCGAGACATCTACTGGCATGATGGCCGATCGCCTGCCTACGACCAGGGCCTCACGTCGTGGGCCCTTGGTGAGATGGTCCGTCAACGCGCCGGGATCGCAGAGACCGACGACCTCCTGCGTAGCCGGACCAAGTTACGAACTGCCGTTGCCGAGTACGTGCCGTTACCTTCGGATCAGGATTGGATCGAGCCGCGGCTCGCCGCACTGCTCGGCCTGGAGGAGGTGTCGCCGGGGGAGCGAGGAGAGTTCTTCGCCGCCATCGTGAGCTTTTTCCAGCACATTGCCGAGCGAGGTACCACCCTGCTCGTATTCGAGGACTTCCACTGGGCAGACCCGGGGCTCATCGAATTCGTGAGCGAGCTCGTCGAGCGCTCTACTCGCCACCCGATCCTGATCCTTACGCTGGCTCGTCCGGATCTGCTGGATCGGGCGCCCGGTTGGGGAGCCGGGCGCCGCAATTTCACATCAGCGCACCTCGGCCCGCTCACGGATGCCGAGATGGTGGACCTGGTCACGGAGATGGTTCAGGGCATCGGCGAAGATCTTGCGACCACGGTCACCGAACGTGCCAACGGCATTCCGCTTTATGCGGTCGAATTGGTGCGGATGCTGCTCGCGGATGGCGATCTGGTAGCAGATGACCACTGTTGTACTCCGACCCGAGACCTGTCGACCATTCGTGTGCCCGATACGGTGCGTGCTGTGGTCGAGGCGCGGCTCGATCGCGTGGCTCCTGACGCTCGGGCGCTGCTGCAGGACGCGGCGGTACTGGGAGCGGCTTTCACGTGTGCCGGTCTTGCTGCGATGTCCGGGCTCGACACCAGTCGCCTCGAGAAGTTGCTCGAGCCGCTCGTGCATCGAGAGCTGCTGGAATTCGAGAGCGACTCGCGATCGCCCGAGCGGGGTCAGTACCGCTTCGTCCAGACCATGATCCGAGAGGTCGCCTATGGGCGCCTTACGCGCGGTGAGCGGCGAGTCCGTCACGTGCGGGCGGCAGAGTTCTTCGCCGAGTTGGGGGATCTGGAGCTTGCCGGAGCTGTGGCTAACCATTACATGGCGGCACACCGCGTCACGGATGATGCAGAGCAAGCGAAGACGCTGGCTGCCGAGGCTACCGGGGCGCTTTCCGATGCTGCCGACCGTGCCGCAGGGTTGCATTCCCACGCCCAGGCGCTGGACATGATCGAGCAGGCTCTCGGATTCATGACCGATCCTGCGGCGGAAGCAGCGTTGTGGAAGCGAGCGGCCCTATCCGCCAGCGCACTGGCCCAGCATGAAACGGCGGTCGGCTACGCCTATCGGGCTCTCGATTGGTATCGCGGGCATGGCGATCCGATCGAGGTCGCGGATTCGGCTGCGCTGGTCGGCAGTGAGCTGTGCCACGCCTTCAGGGCACCAGAGGCGATCGAGATTCTTGAGCCGATCGTGAGCGAGGACCCGGCGCTTGCCGATCCCGCACACGTCGCCGCGGCAGCGGAGCTTGCTCGCGCCTATCTCATGGCCCTTCGCAATGAAGATGCCGCCGCATTGGGTGACCGCGTCATCGCACCTGCTCAACATCTTGACCTCATCCCAACGATCGTCGACACGCTCATCACCCGTGGCACTGCTCTCGGGAATATGGGACGAATGCATGAGGCGATCGCCCTACTCCGGGGAGCCGCCGTCGCCGCCAAGGACCACGATCTGCCTTTGCCAGAAATGCGGGCAGCCAACAACCTTGGACATCTCCTGGCATACGATGACCATGTCGGTGCTATGGATGCTTGCCGCGCGGGGATGGAGCAAGCGAACAGGCTGGGCGATGTGCGGTTCATCGGCTCATTCAGCTGGGCCGTGTCGGCCTACCTCGACCGCGATGGCAGATTCGAAAAGGGGCAGGCGCTGCGCGACGAGGTCCGGGATCGGATTGAGCTGCCGGCGAGTTCCGTGCTGTGGTACGAGATGACGGATCTCGCCGCACGTGTAGAGCGCGGTGACGATACGGCGGTCGCGCTCGCGTATGACGCGGTGCGCCGATCCCTGGATGAGGCGAACCCACAGTCACAAGCATCAGTACCGCTAGCGAAGGCGGCGCTCGATATTCTCACCGGAGAGTTGGAGGCAGCCTACGACGAAGTGATGGGCGTCGACGATGTGCATCGTCTGCCAGACCATCTTGCAGCTGCCACCGTCGCCGCGGCGATGTTGCGCGACATCGATCGTTTGGAGGCTGTGATCGCCGGGCTGACGTCAAGCCGCGCTCGCGGCCGCTTGCTTCGTGCGATTGGCCACGCCGCATCTGCTGCCGTGGCGGCCCTGCGCGGGCATACCGACGAGGCCGTCGCAGGTTTCTCCAAAGCTTTGGAAT
>JAYEIP010000351.1:0-5278 GCA_034660155.1 Actinomycetota bacterium
GATAGTGAGCCGCCCGCCCGCCGCTGCCGCAGTTCTGGTCGCGATGTCGAGACCCAAACCAGTCGAACCCGCAGCACTGAGGCCTCGCTCGGCCATCTCCGCACCGAAGCCGGGGCCCTGGTCGTCAACGATGAGCATGATCTCGCCTAGTTCGACGCCGGCAACAGCCACGGTGAAGTCAACACCTTCATCCGTGTGGGCGAATACGTTCCCGATCAGCGCGTCGATCAATGCTGTGGTGTCGTCTGTCCCGATAGCGATCTCGGCAGGATTCCCATCAGAGATGTACTCGAGATCACGGTGTTGCTCTTCGGCGAGCACCGTCCAGAACTCGACCCGCTCGGACGCGACGATGGACAGATCGCAAACCTCTGCGGCATCTGTGCGAGCTGGTCGGCGAGCTTCCCGGATGACGAAGTCCACGGTCCGGTCGAGCTCACCAAGATCGTCGAGAAGGCGATCCTTACCGGGTCCTGGATCGAGCGCTTCGGTGTCCAGTCGGACCGAGGTGAGCGGAGTACGGAGTCGATGAGAGAGGTCGGCGGCAGCCTCGCGCTCCATCTTGAGCAATCGTACGATGCGGTCGGCGAGGTCGTTCAGTTCGCGCGCCACCTCCTGAACTTCCGGTGGGCCCGAAGGATTCACCCGTACGTCCAGGTTTCCCTCGGCGAGGATCGCTGCGGTTGCCGACAGCTCACGTACGGGTTCGACCATCGATCTCCCCAACCGGTCGGCGACGGCAACGGCGATGAGCACCAGCGCCAGGCCGAGAAATCCCAGGATGATCGTCGAGCGGGTTACCCCTTCGGTCAGAGCTTGGTCCGGGATAAAGACCCGAACCACAATTGCTTCAGCGGTGTCGGGCAACAGCACCGGGGCGTAGATAGCTTGCCCACCGTCGACGGCGGCTCGGAAAGCAACACCGTTGATGGCAGCTTCTATGTTCTCACCTTCGGGGACGGGGGACCCCATTACCTCGCGGGTTGTGCCGTCGTCGTCGGTGAGGATGATTGAAGCATCAGCGCCCAGACGGATGTTCTCCACGATATCGTCAGCGTCCGATCCCGGAGCAAAGGCGATCAACTGGGCGATCCTTTCAGCCTCGTTCTGTCCGGTGGTCACGGCGCTGTCGGCAGCCAGTTCGCGGATCATCGACGAAAGCGGCAGTAAGAATGCAAGTACCACCATCAGCGTGACGGCACCGTTGACGAGGACGAGACGACGTCTCACGAGCCCGGGTCGACCAGTTTTACCCCGATGCCGCGCTTGGTGTGGATGTACCGTGGTTCGGCGGCCGTCTCTCCCAACTTCTTACGGAGCCACGAGAGATGGACGTCCACCGTCTTGTCGGCCCCACCGTACGGTTGACGCCAGACCGCTGCCAGCAGCTCCCGTTTGCCGATCATCTTGCCGGACCGTTCGGCGAGGTAGGCGAGCAGCTCGAATTCTTTCCCGGAGAGGTCGAGAGATTTGCCTGCCAGGGTTGCCTCGTGAGCATCGATGTCGATTACAAGATCTCCGATGGCTATTTCGTGGTCGTCGGCCACAGTTGTCGAGCGGCGGAGCAAAGCCCGGATCCGCGCCTCGAGATGGTCGGTCGAATACGGCTTGATCACGTAGTCGTCGGCGCCGGCATCGAAGATACGAACAATCTCCTCCTGGTCGTCACGAGCCGTAGCGACGATTACGGGCACGTCGCTGACGGCGCGAATCATCTGGAGGGCGTCAGCTCCGTCTACGTCGGGCAGTCCGAGATCGAGCACGACGATATCGGCCTCGCCGGCAACAGCGCGCTGGACGCCGTCCATTGCTGTCGCCGTTGACTCGACGTCGTGCCCGCGTTCAGCGAGTCGGGTGGCCAGCGCCTGCCTGATCCGCTGGTCATCCTCTATTAGGAGAATCGATGCCATTGGGGGAATTTACACCGGCTGTGGCAAAAGAACCGGGAAGCCACGGTTGTTTCACTATCGGTTAGCCTCGCCTTAACCCAGTCAACTGTGGAGTAGGGCATGCTGGGGTGGATGAGAAGGTATCTGAGCATAGGAGCAGCGTGGCTCGGGGCGACCGTGATTTCGGTCGTGATTGCCTCTGCTGCGGTGGCAGGTATCCGGGATCGCGTCGTCGATGCCCCGGTGGCGATTGGTCTTCCGACGACAACCACGACTCTGGCCGCGGATCCGGGCCCGACCACCTCGAGCCCGGTGACCAAGTCGATCGTCGAAGCCTCGTCTACCACTGCGGAGGTAGCCACAACGACGGAAGCGACACTCCCGCCGGAGTCGACCACGACGAGCACAACAACCACGACGACCGCGGCTCCACCGACGACTACCGAGCCACCGGTGGCCACGACAACGACTACCGCACCTCCGACGACCACCACGACGCCCGTGAGCTATGCGACCTACGACCTCATTGGGGGCACAGTGATCCTTGCCGCCGGTGACGGCGAGGTGAATCTTGTCTCGGCGACACCCCGCTCCGGGTTCCGGGTCGATCTCGAGCACACCGGCCCCGAGGAAGTCGAGATCAAGTTCGAGAGCAATGACCACACTTCCAAGCTCGACGCCAAGTGGGAAGATGGCGAACTCAGGGTCAAGATCAAGGAAGAAGATTCCGACGACGACGACTCGTCCGACGACTGATCGACCTACCTGCCGGAAAACCGCGCCCTGCAGGTGTCGGAGACATCGACGACACCAGTTCGCTCCGGCCGCGATTTCTCCCTATCCGCTGATCCTCGCAGCCTCTTTGGATTGGGCAGAGCTCTCGAGGTCGACAAAGAAGCACTGGGCGCTCTCTAGCACGAGCGTGACTGGTCATTCCTCGTGGCAGGTGATTGATCACCCCACACAGTTAACTTCTTGCGCCCCGCGGCCGATATGAAAGGCACTGCATAAGGGTTCCCCGGCTAACGGGGACGCGGCGGGCCACGAAGCGATCGTCCTTCTGGTGGGGAGGACGATCGTGGCGCGTCAGGAGTTCTTTCTATCCCGCCACTCCAACCAGGGTTTAACCGGAGTCATGTCGTAGTCGGGTCCGTTCAAACCGAACGTGAACTGGGTGAAGCCAAGCTCGTAATACTGCTCGGCTATCTCGAGGGGATCTCCGGTGATCTTCTCGTAGTCGATGCCGGTTGAGCGCTCGATCTCGGTGGGATCGCGACCGATCTTGGCGCACCAGTCATTGAGGATCTGGCTCTTGCGCCCCATCTGTTCGGGAGTCCCGAAGTAGTGCCAGGTGTCGGCATGCTCTGCGGTGATCCGAAGTGTTACTTTCTCGCCACCCCCACCGATGAGGATGGGGATATTCCGTGTTGGAGCGGGGTTTGACTTCTCCCACCGTTCCCGGACGAGGGGGAGGTCACGGCGGAGATTCCGCAGCCGATCCGGTGCGGTCCCGAATTCGTAGCCGAACTCGTCGTAGTCGCGCTCGAACCAACCGGACCCGATGCCAAGGATAAGGCGGCCATCTGACATGTGATCGACGGTGCGGGCCATGTCCGCTAGAAGCTGCGGATTGCGGTACGAGTTGCAGGTGACGAGGGCCCCGATCTCGATGTTGGTGGTCTGTTCGGCCCAGGCGCCGAGCATCGTCCAGCACTCGAAGTGCTTGCCATCCGGATCGCCATACAACGGATAGAAGTGGTCCCAGTTGTAGGCGATGTCGACGCCGAGTTCCTCAGCTTCGGACACCGCCCGTCGCAGATCCGAATACTCAGCATGTTGCGGGTGCAATTGGACACCAATACGCACGGATTGCAAGATTTGCTCCTTCAAATAGCGGCAAAGGCAGCCTACCGCCCCCCGATCCGCTGGCCTGACGCCCGAACCGTGGGCTGCAGTGCCCGGAAACCGGGCACCCGAACCCTGGGTTCGCTGCGTCGGTTTCCGGTAGTCCCGCCCACGGTTCGGGGTGATAGCGTGGCGGCATGAGTTTTGAGATTCGTAAGCTGACTCCTGAATATGTACCGGCGTTTCGGCAGGCTATTGCCGCCGGGTTTGGGCATGATGCCGATCCGGAGGACGAGAGCGGCACCGAGCGGTTCAATGCCATCTTCAATCTCGATCGCATGTTCCCGGCATTTGACGGCAATGCAGTCGTTGGCACGGGCGGCGACTTCGGGTTCGACATAACTGTCCCCGGCGGTGCCCAGGTGCCGATGTCGGGGCTGACCATTGTCACTGTCCGGCCGACCCACACCCGACAAGGGGTGCTGACCTCAATGATGCGGGAGCACTTTGCTCTGGCGATGGATCGCGGTGAGCCGCTCGGCGGATTGTGGGCATCCGAGGCGCCGATCTACGGAAGATACGGGTACGGGCCCGCCGTGGTCATGCACGACATCAGCCTCGATGCCCGCCATGCAGGCCGTGGTGGTAGCGAACCCGGCGTCACTGTGCGTTTGCTTGAGGTTGATGAGGCAAAGAAGCTACTACCCGCCGTCTACGATCAAATCCAGTCAACCCGTCCGGGCATGTACACGCGGTCCGCTGAGTGGTGGACCCATCGCCTCTTCTACGATCCCAAGAAGTGGCGAGAAGGAGCGAGTGCGGCGAGGCACGCGATCGCCGAGCTGGACGGCGAACCGGTTGGCTACGTGACCTATCGCCAGAAAGGCAACTGGGATCTGTTGTCCGAGGGCGAGATCAGGATACGTGAGCTGATGCCGACGACCGATATCGGATATCGAGCGCTCTGGCACTACGCGCTCAACATCGACCTCTTCCCGATCGTCAAGTATTGGAATAACCCGGCGGACGACCCGGTGCCGTTCCTGGTCGACAACGGGCGAGCGGTTTCCGTCAAGGGCGTATCGGACGGTCTCTGGATGCGTCTTATAGACGTACCTGCAGCTCTGGAGCGTAGAACCTACGCCGGCAGCGGAAGCGTGGTGCTCAGTATCAGCGACGAGTTCTGCGGCTGGAACGATGGCACCTACCGGCTCAGTATCGACGGCGGTGCTGCGGAGTGTGTGCGGGTCACCGCCGAGCCGGACATCGCGATGACGGCGAGCACGCTCGGCGCTCTCTACATGGGCGGGCACAGCGCTGCCGGGTTTGATCGCGTTGGGCTACTCAGCGGCGAGGCATCTGAGATCCGGAATCTCGACTCACTCTTCCGCCACTCACCCGAACCATGGTGCCCGGAGATCTTCTAGCCGAACCGTGGGCTGGTAGACCGTGGAACCGTGGCCTACGAACCCTGGGTTCGTAGGTTGTAGACGACGGCGTATTCGAGGTTGCCGGCGTTGGGGTCCCCGGACTCGGTGAATATG
>JAYEIP010000352.1:0-5273 GCA_034660155.1 Actinomycetota bacterium
GATGGGTCAGTAGCCATTGTCAGTCACGGTATGTCACTGCTGACGCTGTTGAGCGGACTGCTAGGGACCAAGCGTCCCAGTCCGCTGCGGCTCATGGGAAACACCTCAACTGCCACAGCAATCTTTAACGGGGACGACTTCGCGGTCCCTATTTACAACGATGACACCCACCTGGGTCACACTCCTCTTCCCCCATTTGGTCACAGTCCCGATGACACCGAAATGTTGCTGATCCGTCACGGGAGAACGGTGTCAAACGAGGAAGGGCGATGGCAGGGTCACGCTGATGGCAAACTAAACGCCGAGGGCATTCACCAGGCATCGCTGCTTGCTGCATCACTCCCTCCGGTAGATGCGCTGTACTCATCTCCACTGTCTCGTGCGGCGGACACTGCCGCACCGATCGCCGCGCGTCAGGAGTTGGAGGTCCGCCTGGAGCATGACCTCAAGGAGATAGGGTTTGGGGCATGGGAGGGCATGACCCGGGCCGAGATCGCAGCAGCCTTCCCCGATGAGTACACCGCGTTCAGCACGGGCAGCAGCGATGCGGCGCGAGGCGGCAGTGGCGAAACCTTTGACGGCGTTCGCAAGCGAATGTCCGACGCTCTTCAAGGGATCGTTCGCCGCCACCCGGGTGAGCAAGTTGGTGTTGTCTCCCATGGTGGGGCGACCCGTGCTTATGTGACCGACATCCTCGGGATCAGCTACCAGAACCGGAATCGCCTCTCGATCCTCGGTAACACCGGCTACGCCCGGATGGCCTTCACGATGCGCGGTCCGACGGTTGTCAGCTGGAATCTGGCACCACATCTGGCAACCCACCTCGCATGAGGCTCCTGGTCATCACCAACGATTTCCCGCCTAAACCCGGAGGGATCCAGACGTACCTGGGAAGCCTCATCGATGCTTACCCGGGGCCCGTTCGGGTGCTGGCCCCTGCCGACGAACCGGCGACGGGAACGAGGCGTGGTGAGGAAATCGTGCGGCGCGGCAGACGTCGGTTCATGTGGCCGACAAAGCGAGTGGTCGCCTGGTTCATCGAGCAGGCCCGTGACTTCGAGGCTGAGGCAGTGCTCTTTGGAGCGCCTCACCCCTTGAGTCGGGCATCGGCCCGGCTCAAGGCCGAGCTTGGCATCCCAGTTGGCGTGCTGTGCCACGGTGCCGAGGTGACCATCCCGGCTGCGGTCCCCGGGCTTCGGGGATGGCTCCGGAGGACGTTGTGGTCGGCAGATGTGCTCTTTGCGGTCAGCAGGTTCACTCAACGCAAGGTGTCCCGGCTAACCGGGCGGGACGTCATTGCAATCGGTGCCGGCGTCGAGGTCGACACGTTCACCCCCGCAGCTGGTCTACCGGAGAACGATCCCCCCATTGTGGGATGTGTCAGCAGATTCGTGCCGCGTAAGGGTCAACACCGCTTGATCGCCGCAGCTGCCAAGCTGCAGCAAAAGGGTCAAGACGTCGAGGTGCTGATCGTAGGCAAGGGCCGCAACGAAGCGAAGCTGCGCCGCCTGGCCACCCGCTCAGGGATCCCGGTCCGGTTTGAGATCGACGTTCCCTGGCCACAGTTGCCTGAGATGTACCGCTCGATGGATGTGTTCTGCATGCCGTGTCGTAGCCGCTGGGGTGGGCTTGAGGTCGAGGGCCTGGGACTGGTGTTTCTGGAGGCAGCGGCGGCGGGTCTGCCAGTGCTTGCGGGCTCTTCAGGAGGCTCCCCGGAGACGGTCGTCCCGGGGGAGACGGGGTTCGTGGTGGACTCCGTCGATGACATCGTTGTGGGGCTCGAGATCCTGCTGAGCGACTCCGTCCGGGCGCGCCAGATGGGGGCTAAAGGCAGGCGTCGTGTCGTCGACGAATACGTGTGGGATCGGGTGGCTGCCACCTTGGTTAACGGCTTTCGGTCTTGACATCGAGGAGGATCTGACGTAATCATCGTCTCCGCTCCTCGTTTTCTAACCGGCCACGGGACCGCGTCTCGCCATTGAATGTCACAGAAACTCGTCATCGTTGAATCACCGGCGAAAGCCAAGATCATTTCCGGGTACCTCGGGCCAGACTTTGTTGTGGAGTCATCCATTGGTCACATCCGCGATATTCCTGCCAAAGCGGCGGATGCCCCGAAGAGTCTCCAGGATGAATGGCGCCGGACCCGATACGGAGTTGATGTCGACAACGATTTCAAGCCCCTTTACGTGGTGGCGACCGACAAGAAGAAGCAGGTCACCAAGCTGAAGCGGCTGCTCAAGGACGCCGACGAGCTGCTTCTCGCAACAGATGAAGATCGCGAAGGCGAAGCTATTGCATGGCATCTCATCGAAACCCTCAACCCTCGGGTCCCGGTGCGTCGCATGGTATTTCACGAGATCACCCCGGCGGCGATTGCCGAAGCGGCCGCGAGCCCTCGCGAACTCGACCGCCGGTTGGTCGACGCTCAAGAGGCACGGCGCATCCTTGATCGGCTGTACGGGTACGAGGTATCGCCGGTTCTATGGCGCAAGATCAAGCGCGGGTTGTCCGCGGGACGAGTGCAATCGCCGGCCACCCGGATCGTTGTTGACCGGGAGCGGGATCGTATCGCTTTCGTGGCGGCAAGCTACTGGGATCTGATCGGTACCTTCGACACGGACAAGGGCTCCTTCGAAGCAACATTGATATCGGTAGATGGCAAGCAGATCGCAACCGGCCGGGACTTCAACGAGCAGGGTCAGCCGAAGGGCAAACCGAAACTGATCCTTGACGAAGCCCGCGCCGTGCAGATGGCTGCGGACCTTATCAACGCCCCCGCCGAGATCGACTCCGTCGAGGCGAAGCCGTACACCCGTCGCCCGTATCCACCATTCCGCACCTCGACGTTGCAGCAGGAATCCGGGCGCAAGCTTCGCTTCGGAGCCAGGCGCACCATGTCCGCCGCCCAGCGGCTGTATGAAGGCGGGTTGATCACCTACATGCGGACGGACTCCTTGACGTTGTCCGCCGCGGCAATCGGCTCGGCGCGCAAACTGGTGGCCGGTCGCTACGGCTCGGAGTATCTTCCGGACAAGCCGCGGGTCTACACCTCCAAGGTCAAGAACGCCCAGGAGGCCCATGAGGCCATCCGGCCCGCGGGTGACTCCTTCAAGTCTCCGAAATCGGTGGCCGCACAGTTCGGACCCTCGGCAGACGAGGCGCGGCTTTATGAGCTGATATGGAAGCGGACGGTCGCTTCGCAGATGAAGGATGCCAAAGGAGAGAGCGTCAAAGTGGTGGTTGCGGCGACGCCCGCCGGCGGGGCCCGCAGCGAATTCTCCGCGTCTGGTACAACCATTGTGTTTCCCGGGTTTCTCCGTGCGTACGTCGAGGGCAGCGACGACCCCGATGCGGCTCTCGATGACCAGGAACGGCATCTGCCGGCTGTCACCAAGGGAGACCATGTCACCCCGACAGACATCGAGCCGAAGGGTCACGCGACGAAGCCGCCCGCCCGCTTCACCGAAGCGTCCCTGATCAAGCGACTCGAGGAACTGGGAATTGGGCGTCCGTCAACCTATGCGTCGATCATCAGCACCATCCAGGATCGAGGTTACGTGTACAAGAAGGGCTCTGCCCTGGTTCCGACATTCACTGCTTTTGCTGCGGTGGCGCTGATGGAGCAACACTTCTCCGAGCTGGTTGACTATGCATTTACGGCCCGGATGGAGGATGACCTCGACCAGATCGCAAACGGCGATCGTGAGGCGATCCCGTGGCTGAAGAGTTTCTACTTCGGTAACGGTCATCCTGGCCTCAAGAGCCTGGTCTCCACCAATATCGAGGAGATCGACGCCCGAGAGATCAACGCGATCCCAATCGGTAAGGACGACAAGGGCGAGTTGGTCGTTGCCCGTTCCGGCAAGTTCGGCCCGTACGTCCAGCGTGGCGAAGATCGGGCCAGCATTCCGCTCGACCTACCACCAGATGAGCTCAGCGTGGAGAAAGCGATCGAGTTCCTGGAGGCACCCAACGGCGATCGGTTCCTTGGCGAGGATCCGGAGACCGGACTCGAGGTTTCGGTGCGCACCGGCCGCTTCGGAGCGTACGTCCAGTTGGGTGAGCAGGAGGCTGGCAGCAAGACCAAACCAAAACGAGCGTCCCTGTTCTCTGGCATGGAACTGGAGACTGTCTCCCTCGACGAAGCTCTGCGACTACTCAGCATCCCGCGTTCCGTCGGCAAGCATCCCGACGACGCCGCGGAGATCCTGGCTCGCAACGGACGGTACGGGCCGTACATAACGTGGGGCAAGGAGAGTCGCAGTCTCGAAACTGAGGAGCAGATCTTCACCGTAGATGTCGATGATGCCGTGCGACGCTTCAAAGAACCAAAGAAGCGTGGCCGGGGCGCGGCGGCGCCTCCGCTCAAAGAGCTTGGTGACGATCCCAATTCAGGCAAGCCGGTTGTGGTCAAGGAAGGGCGTTTTGGCCCCTACGTCACGGACGGCGAGACGAACGCTTCGTTGCGGGTTGCCGACACCATCGAAGGCATAACAATCGACCGAGCCGCTGAGCTCCTCCAGCTCCGCCGTGACCGTGGCCCGGCGAAGAAGAAAACCACCAAGAAGAAGTCGACGGCCAAAAAGAAGCCTGCAGCGAAGAAGAAGAACTAGCGATCCTTTACCCCTGCGATTGTCCTCAGCGTCTTGGGACTTTCGGTAGGCGAAACTCCGGGGTCTGAGCAGGTGTCCGACGTGCGATTACCACCCGCACATGCGTCCCCAGCGATGCGTTGCATCAGGCTCGTCGGAGTCTTCATCTAGGGTTGACCCGATGACCTCTGAGGAAACGGCTCCCCGTACGATCCGATCGCTGATGAGCCGCGGTCCGTTCGCGCGCTTCTTCTGGGCTGCCGTGGTGGGCTCCACCGGCGATTGGGTAACGGTCTTCGCGATGATCGCGATGGCCGATCGGATCGGAGCTCAGCGAGGCATCCTCATCGTTCTCGTCAGCCGCATCCTCCCCGGCCTTTTGCTCAGCGGGCCGATTGGTGTGATTTCGGACCGGGTCGACCGCCGCAAGCTTGTCGTAGCAGCCGACCTTGGGCGGGGCATGATCGTCCCGTTCGTCGCCTTCGTCGACACGATCCCTGCCCTGGTCGGTATTACGCTCGTGCTCGAGTTCCTCAGCTTGCTGGGCCAACCGCCTCGCACCGCCATGGTGCCGCGCCTCGTCAGCAAGGAGAATCTTGTCAGCGCCAACAGTCTGATGCTCGGCGCGGCCTATGGAACAGTTCCATTGGGTGCGGGCTTCATCTTGGTGTTGGCCAT
>JAYEIP010000353.1:0-5270 GCA_034660155.1 Actinomycetota bacterium
TCCGCAACGATGTCGTAGCCGAGATCGCTCGTCGTACCCGGATTCCCCTCGTTGCTACGAACAATGTGCATTACGCCAGGCGTCACGATGCAGACCTGGCCGAAGTGCTCGCAGCAATCGGAAGGCGCCGCAACCTCGATATCGCAGATGGATTCCGCCCCGCAACCGATGAGCGGCATCTGCGCAGTCCTGCCGAAATGCAGCAACGGTTGGGTCGATATCGGGGAGCGGTAGAGAGAGCTGCCGCGTTGGGAGAGTCGCTGGCTTTCGATCTCGACCTGCTGGCCCCCGATCTGCCGGACTTCCCGATGCCGGGTGCTTTTACCACCGAGATCGAATACCTGGCTCACCTGGCCTTTGAAGGAGCTCGTGACGTCTACCCGGGAGAGGACGGTCGGATCGATTCTCGCGCCCGGGCACGTCTCGAGCACGAACTGGAAGTGATCGGGGGCCTCGGGTTCGCCGGGTTCTTTCTTGTTGCCTGGGACATCGTGAATTTTGCTCGATCCCAGGACATCTATTGCCAGATCAGGGGGTCGGGTGCCGACTCGGCAATCTGCCGCTGCATCGGGCTAACCAGAGTCGATCCAATCCGACTGAACCTCCCGTTCGAACGGTTTCTCTCCGCCGAACGGGGCCGGCCACCCGACATCGATATTGACTTCGAGGCAGAACGCCGCGAGGAAGTCATTCAGTACTGCTACCAGCGATACGGCCGGGAACGTGCCGCAATGGTGGCCAACGTCATTACCTACAGGGCACGTTCGGTACTTCAAGATGTCGGCAAGGCCTTCGGTCTGACCCAGGCGCAGGTAAACGGGCTCACCAAATACCTCGATACCCGCAATCCCAAGGCCATCCGAACCGAGGTTGAGCTTCCGTCCGGGCTAACGGCCGAACTCATCTACGACGTGTGCGATCGGCTCGATGGCTTCCCCCGCCATCTTGGAATTCACTCCGGAGGAATGGTCGTTTCGCAGCGGCCGCTGTGGCAGGTGGTGCCTCTCGAGTGGGGTCGAATGGAGGATCGGACGGTAATGCAGTGGGACAAGGACGACTGTGCCTCCATGGGCATCGTCAAGTTCGACCTGCTAGCTCTGGGAGCTCTCAACGGGATGCACCTCTCGGTGGACATGATCCGCGAGGTGCACGGGGTGAACATCGACCTTGCCACGATCCCCCAAGAACCCATTATCTACGACATGCTCACAAGAGCCGACACCGTTGGGATCTTCCAGGTCGAATCCCGGGCGCAGATGGCGACCTTGCCGAAGATGAAGCCCCGTACCTTCTACGACCTGGCCATCGAGGTCGCTCTGATCCGACCCGGGCCCATCCAGGGGCACTCGGTTCACCCTTTCTTGCGGCGACGCAACGGGCTCGAACCGATCCAGTACCCGCACAAGTCCGCCGAGCCAATCTTGCGCAAGACCCTCGGCGTCCCGGTCTTTCAGGAACAGCTGATGGAGCTGGCCCGTGTTTGTGCCGGTTTTACTGCCGGGCAGTCCGATCGGTTACGTCAGGCTATGACCCACAAACGTTCCGGGGAAGAGATGGAGAAGCTACGAGAGGAGGTCTACCGCGGTATGACCGGCAACGGTATCGAGGGCGTCTCCGCCGATGAGATTTGGGAGAAACTCCAGGGCTTCGCATCGTTTGGGTTTCCGGAGAGCCACTCGGTTTCTTTTGCCTACATCGTCTACGCCACCTCCTGGCTGAAATACCACTGGCCGACGGAGTTCTTCGCCGGTTTGCTCAATGCACAGCCGATGGGTTTCTACAGCCCCAACTCGCTGGTCCAGGATGCCCAACACCATGGTGTGGTGGCCCTTCCTCCCGACATCAACCAGTCGTGGTACGACTGCACGGTCCTTCCGTATCCCGTTCCTAAGGGGGCGGTCAATGACTATCTCGGGGCGCAGTGGCGGCGTGGTCGGGGGCCTGTTGATGATCCGATTCGCATGCCGGTAGCCCTTCGTGTCGGTCTCCGCTATGTCCGCAATCTGGGGGAGAAGGAAATCACCCACATCGAAGCCGCCCGCCAGATCGGAGGGCCATTCGGCTCGCCTGAAGACCTGGCGCAGCGCACCGGGCTCGATGTCGGAGCTCTGGAAGCGCTGTCTGCATCGGGGGCACTGGTTCCGCTCGGGTTGGGTCATCGGGAGGGGATCTGGGCGGCGGGGGCGCTAGCTCAACTTGGGCCCGGCAGGTTGGCGTTGTCGGAAGGAGCCGCGGTTCCGGACCTGGCGGAGATGTCTGCTCCCGAGGTGATGCAGGCCGAGTTGTGGTCGACATCTATCTCGCCGGCTCATCCGGTCGGGTTCCTTCGAGAACGTTTGGATCAGATCGGCTGTGTCCACATAGCCGATGCTCTTGCCTTGAAGACTCATGGAAAGCGGATGCGGGTGGGCGGTCTCATCACCCACCGTCAGCGACCGAGCACGGCTCGCGGGGTCCGATTCCTCAACCTCGAAGACGAAACCGGGCTCCTCAACGTGGTCGTACTGCCTCAGGTGTGGGAGGCGCATTACGAAGTGGCACGGAAGGCCATCGGTGTAGTAATCGACGGGGTACTGGAGTATCAAGACGGAGTGACCAACTTCCTTGCACACCGTTTCGAGAACTGGCCGGTGGAAGGGATTCGCTCCCGCGACTTTCGATGAGATTGCGGGTTGCAGATAACCCGGGGCGGGAGGATATTGGAGCTACGCTGCCAGTGATCGACCGGAGGAGACGACAGAGTGCGGGTTGTGATCGTAGGCGCCGGTCACGATGGCTCCTATCTGGCAGAACGTCTTGTGGCTGAAGGCCAGGAAGTTGTCATCATCGAGGCCGACGAGGAGAAAGCGACCAGAATCCAGGAACGTCTCGATGTGCTTGCCGTCCACGGCAATGGGGCCAGCCCGGCGGTGTTACGTCGCGCCGGTGTCGACGAGGCTGAACTCTTCCTAGCGGTCACGGATCGTGACGGGGCAAACGTGCTGGCCTGTCGTAGTGCCAAGGCGCTCGGTGTGCCCCGAACCGTCGCCCGCGTCGAAGATCCCGACTTACGCGAAGTGGCTCCCGGGCTCGGTGTCGATGTCGTGGTCGACGCCCGCGACTCGGCAGCGCGACAGGCAGCTCGTCTGGCTGAGTACGCCGGCGTCACCGAGTACGCCGTCTTCGCCGACGGTCGACTGAGCCTGGTGG
This sequence comes from Actinomycetota bacterium, assembly GCA_034660155.1. Lineage (GTDB taxonomy): Bacteria > Actinomycetota > Acidimicrobiia > Spongiisociales > UBA5794 > JAAETI01. Next base: position 3,190 of record JAYEIP010000353.1, read on the forward strand.
CCGGCGTGGTGACCGCCGACGCCAGAGCAGTGGGCCGTACCGTGGCCGAAGTACGGAGGAAGACGGTTGGCTGGGCCTTCATCGTCGCCGCCGTAGTTCGTGGAGAAGACACTGTTATCGGACGTGGTGAGACGGTGATTGAGGTGGGCGATCGTGTGGTCTTCATGGTTGAGACGGACCGCGTTCGGGATGCCATCGGTGTGTTCGGCATCGACACCGAGCCGGTCGAACGGGTAATCATCCTCGGTGGAACACTGATTGCGGTGAAGACCGCAGAGATCCTGATGGAGTCGGGCCACGAAGTGCTGATAGTCGAGAGAGACCGAGAGCGGGCCGCTTCATTGGCCCGTCGCAGCGATGCGTCGATCCTCCAGGCCGACCCGACCGAGCCGAAGTTCCTACGGTCGCTGGGCCTCGGGCCGGGCGATGTCGTCGTCGGGCTCTCCGGTCATGATGAGCTGAACCTGATGGGGTGTCTCGTTGCCGGTGCTGTCGGCGCCCCGAAGACTATCGCTCGTTTTGGGCACCGCTCCGTTGCCGGACTTCTTCGTAATGTTGGGATCGGAGCGACTCTTTCGTCCCGTGTTGCGGTCGCCAACCGGATCCTGCAGTTTGTGCGTCGTGATCGAATCTTGTCGGTGGTGACGGTCAAGGACACTGACGCCGAAGCGTTGGAGATGGAACTCGGCCCCGAATCGCCGGCCCTGGGTAAGACGCTTGCGGAGTTGGGAATGTCGCAAGGAGCGGTGATCGGCGGGATCGTGCGAGGCGTGGGAGTGCGGGTGCCGACGGGTGACACCCGGCTGCAAGCGGGAGACCGGGTCGTCGTATTCGCCAAGAGCGAGGCGATCGACGCCGTCGAGAGGCTGTTGCTGGCGTGACAACCACCGTTTCCACCGTTAAACGGCTGACGGTGGTCGTTTCCGCGGTCGTTGGTGCCGGGGGATTGGCCATGCTGCCGGCCGCCTTCACCGGTGCCATCTATGCGGAGTGGGGTGACGCGCTTGCGCTGCTGGCCGCGGCTGGCGTATCCGTAGCTGTGGGGTTAGCCGGGAGACGCCTCGCAGGTTCCCCCGGTTCTTTCACGGTGCGGGAAGGGTTTGCGGCCGTCGCCCTGTCGTGGTTTGTCCTCATCGGTTTCGGAGTGCTGCCGTATCTGTTTGCCGGGTCATTCACCGGACCCACCAATGCGCTTTTCGAGACCACCGCAGGCTTCACGACTACCGGCGCCACCGTTCTCGATGATCCTTCAGTGTTGTCGCACGCCATGCTCATCTGGCGGGCGACCACCCAGTGGGTCGGTGGGATGGGGATCATCGTTCTTTCGATTGCGATCCTGCCGATGCTCGGTGCCGGCGGCGTCGAGTTGGCAAGGGCCGAGTCGCCGGGACCCGAGCCTGACCGGCTGACGCCGCGTTTTCGGGACACCGCAAAGCGGCTGTGGTGGATCTACGTCGGGTTGACGGCCATTGAGGCGGTCCTACTCACCGTCGGTGAGATGAGTTTGTTTCAGGGAATCGCTCACTCGTTGACCACGATGCCGAGTGGTGGGTTCGGGACAGAACCCGATTCGCTGGCCTCGTTCAGCGCCTACACCCACTGGGTGGTGATCGCGTTCATGGTGATGACTGGGGCCTCATTCGCCCTGCACTTCAGGGCACTCACTCATCCCAAGGCCTACCTGGAGAACAAGGAGTTCCTGGGCTACATCAGCATCGTCGCGGGGGGTGCGCTCGCAATCGGGCTGGGCACCTGGTCGATGCCCACGGCCGCAGGTCGAACTGTCAGGGATGCCATTTTCAGTTCCGCAGCTCTGGTGACTACGACGGGGTACACCACGGTGGACTGGGCTGCATGGGCACCCGGGGTGCTGATGGTCGTCCTGGTGCTTATGTTCCTCGGTGGGATGGCAGGGTCTACTGCCGGCGGCATAAAGACTTACCGGATTGGTGTTCTCTACAAGACAATCGGGTCAAGCCTCAAGCGAATTATCTACCCCAGCATCGTGTCCGTGCAGCGATTTGGTGGCAAAGCTGTTGAGCCCCGCCTGGTGCACGGTGTCGTCGCGTTCTTCATTCTGT
>JAYEIP010000354.1:0-5265 GCA_034660155.1 Actinomycetota bacterium
AGAGCAGCTCCAGAAGATAAGCCTCGAACTCTTCGTCGGCGCGGTCTAGCTCATCGATCAGCAACACCGGGCGCCGTCCCTGAGCCCCCAGCTCGATCGCCTGTAACAGCGGCCGAGCGATCAGGTAATCACGACTCATGATGTCGGTCACCTCGGGCGTCGCCCCATCGGCATGGGCTTCCAACAGCCGGATCGCCAGCATCTGCCTGGCGTAATCCCACTCATAGAGCGCATGGGAAACATCGAGCCCCTCGTAACACTGAAGCCGGATGAGATCCTCTCCGAGAATCGCTGCCAACACCTTGGCTACCTCGGTCTTGCCGACACCGGCCTCACCCTCCAGAAACAGCGGCCGGCCGAGCTGCAATGCAAGGTGAATGACGACGGCAAGAGAACGGTCGGCAACGTAACGCTCGTCTTCGAGCGCCTTCTGAACATCGTCAACTGTCTCTGGTATCACAGCGTCAGAGTATCAAGCTCCCCTTCCTCACCGCTACCGGTGAGGAAGGAAGCCGATTCTGTTGTCAACAAACGGAACGGGCTGCTCACTCGATCGCCGCAGCAAGCGCCCTCTTGACGTACACCTGTGCAAGGTGGGATTTGTAGGCAACCGAGCCATACAGGTCCTCGAGCACAGTGACACCATCCGTCGCGTGTGTAGCTGCGGCTTCGATGGCTGAGGCAGAGCCGTCGGAGCCCACCAACGCATCGCTGACACTGCCGGCCAGAACTGCCTTGGTGCCGACACCGGTCAAGGCGACCCGGGCGGCGTCTACCGAGCCGTTGCTCTTGCGGACCCAGGCAGCCGCACCGGCGACTGCATAATCCGACTCGCCACCACGCCGTCCGAGCTTGGTGTAGGCCGAACTCTCGCCGTCGCCCGACTTGGGGACAAGCAGTTCGACGAGGATCTCCTCTGGTGTCAGTGCCGACGTCAACGTGTCGACGAAGCAATCCGCCGCCGCGATCTCGCGCGTTCCGGAGGCCGATTTCGCCACCAGCGTTGCGTTCAACGCCAGAACCGCCGCAGTTTGATCAGCTGCCAGATCGGCGTGGGCTATCGCTCCGCAGGTCGTGCCCCGGTTACGCACCTGGGCGTCACCGGTCAGCGCTGCGGCCTGCGCCAATGCGGCTGCGTACTGCTGCACCAGCGGGCTGTCGGCAGTATCGGCGTGGCGCACCAGAGCCCCGACAGCGAGATGATCGCCACGGTCCTCGATAGCGTCGAGGCCTTCGATCCTGCCGATATCTACGACCACGGGCGGCGAGAACAGGCGCATCTTCATCAGCGGGATGAGGCTCATCCCGCCGGCCATCACTTTGGCTCCCGGGTTGGAAGCAAGCGCCGCGACCGCCTCGTCAAGCGAGGTAGGAGCAAGGTATTCAAACTCTCTCGGATACATGCTCTACCTCGCTTCCTGAATCGCTTCCCAAACCCTGCGAGGTCTGAGTGGCATGTCGATATGGGTGACACCGAGCGGAGCGACGGCATCTACAACGGCATTGACGATCGTCTGGGCCGAACCGATAGTTCCGGCTTCGCCGATCCCCTTGACCCCCATCGGGTTGACGTCCGTCGGGGTGACCGTGCGATGCAACTCGAACAGAGGCACATCACCGGCAGTTGGGATCGGGTAGTCGATCATCGATCCGCTGAGCAGGTTGCCATCGGAGTCGTAGATTGCTTCTTCGAACAATGCTTGTCCGATGCCCTGGGTGATCCCACCATGGACTTGACCGTCGACGATCATCGGGTTGATGACGTTGCCGCAGTCATCCATCCCGATATACCGCAGGATCTCCACGTTGCCGGTTTCGGCGTCGACCTCAACCATCGCTAGGTGGGAACCGAAGGGCCAGGTTGCATTGGCCGGAGTGAAGAACACTTCGCTCTCCAGACCGGGTTCGGTGCCTTCCGGCGCCTTGTGCGTCTGGTAGGCGATCGTGGCGATCTCCCCCCAGGCCACCGAACTGTCCGGTGAACCTGCGACGTGGGCACCACCGTCGGCAAAGACGATGTCCTCCTCGCTTGCCTCCAGCAAATGAGCGGCCAACTTCGCGGCCTTCACCCGCACCCGGTCGGCTGCTTCGTAGGCCGCCGACCCGTCGACGGCCGCCGACCGGGATCCGAACGTGCCGATTCCGACCGGCGAGTCGGTGGTGTCACCGTGTTTGACGGTGATGTTGTCGACCTCGATGCCGAGGCGATCCGACACTATCTGGGCCCATGTTGTCTGGTGCCCCTGACCACTCGGCCCGGTACCGATGATCACGGTGGCAGTCGCATCCGGGTTCACCCGGACCAATCCCGATCCGTTGAACGCGGTCGGCAGTCCATACGTTCCCCAGTTGAAGCCAAGGTCGGCAAGACCTGCCGGAGCAAAGCCACATACCTCGACATATGTCGAGAGCCCCACACCGACGAGCCTTCCCGCAGCGCGTGCCGCTTCCTGTTCAGACCTCAGGCCTGCGTAGTCGGCGGTCTCGAGCAACGCGTCCAGATTCATCGCGTAGTCCCCGGTGTCCATGGCGAAGCCGACCGGGGAAATGGCGACAGGAAACTCCTCACTCGGGATGAAGTTCTTGTGCCTCACTTCGGCAGGGTCCATGCCAATCTCACGGGCGTACATATCGACGATCCGCTCGATGTAATACATCGCCTCGGGCCGTCCCGCCCCCCGATAGGCATCGGTGGTGACGGTATTTGTGGCAACACAGTCGATCTTCCAGTACGTCGGCATCTTGTATTGGCCGGAACCAACAAAGAGACCGAGGAAAGGAATGGCAACCGTGAAGTTCTGGGTGTAGGCACCCATGTCGGCGATACCATCGAAGTCATACCCCAGGATCTCACCGTCACGCGTACCGACGATGGTGGCGGTGCCGATCCAGCCTCTGCCCTGGATGGTCGAGTTGGCCGCCTCGCGCCGGGTCTCGACCCAGCGCACCGGACGCCCGAGTTGCTTCGAAGCCCACGAGACCAGGATCTCATCGTTGTACACGTTGAGCTTGGCGCCGAAGCCACCGCCCACCTCGGGAGCCACGACCCGAACACTGGTAGTCGGCAGACCAAGCGACACTGCGATGCCTCCGGCAAGGGCGTGCGGGATCTGGGTGGTAGACCACACGTTCAACGTGTTGTAACCGGGATTCCATTCGGCCAGCACGCGCCTTGGCTCGATAGCCGTCGGGATGAGCCGCTGGTTGACCATCTCCTGGCTGACCACGACTGTGTCATCACGCTCCCTGGCGGCGTCGATACCATCCTTGACCGCTTGCTGGGCCTCGGGCTCGGCGCCGAAAGGGCCCACCCACGAGATGATCGTGTTGGACTCGGAACCTTCGTGAATGAGCACGCGATCGGACAAAGAGTCCTTTAAGTCGATCACCGCTTCAAGCGGCTCATAGTCCACGAAGATCGCATCCGCGGCGTCCTGCGCCACATATCTGTCGGAGGCGATCACCATCGCCACCGCTTCCCCGACATGCTTCACCTCACCGCCATTGAGAAGCGGGCGGGGAGCGAAAGAGAGCTGAGCGATCAGTGGACCAAGGCTCTCCACATCGGCTGCGGTGTACACGGCCAGCACCCCGTCCATTGCCAGAGCGTCGGACGTATCTATGGACAGGATTTTGGCCCGCGCAAAGGGGCTGCGAACAAACGCAGCCGAGGTCTCGCCGGGTAACTTGATGTCGTCGACATAGCGACCGAGACCCTGGATGAGCGCCGGATCTTCGCGTCGTCTTATCGCACCACCGAGTGCACTGGTTGTGCTCATTGCGCCACCTCCCAATCGGGTTCGGCAGGCTCTTCACCGCGCATTTTGGCGGCGGCATACTCGATAGCCCGCACGATGTTGTGGTAGCCGGTACAGCGGCAGAGGTTGCCCTCGATACCGTGCCGGATCTCGTCCTCGGTCGGATTGTCGTTCTCGGCCAACATCCCGGCTGCGGTCATGATCATGCCGGGAGTGCAATACCCGCACTGCAGACCGTGCCGCTCCCAGAAGCCTTCCTGAACCGGATGCAGCTCACCATTCGCCAGCCCCTCCACAGTGGTGACGTCGGTGTCGGCAGCCTGAACCGCGAGCATGGTGCACGACTTGACAGGCTTTCCGTCGATGTGAACGGTGCATGCTCCGCAGTAACCCGTCTCACAACCAACATGGGTGCCGGTTAATCCGAGCTGTTCTCGGATCAGGTGTACCAGCAGGGTTCTTGACTCGACCTCGCTGCTGACGTCTTGACCATTGACGGTCAGAGTTATTTCCATTCGGCTCTCCCTCCGAAATGCGTACTTCCGAACTTAGCAACAAGTAGGGGTGACGCGTCGGGTGAACAGGAAATGATTTGTCAGGCTTTGCGGAATATCTTCTTGATCAGACGGGTGATGGGGGCAACCATGCTCGCCAAAAGCAGCGAAAATCCCTTGACCTCGGCGGCATGCACGGCGGCCGCTGCTTCGGGAGTAGGCGCCGCCAATTTCGCCTCGATGCAGTGCACGAATTCACCGATGATCCGCCCGGTCATCTCCTTGAGTAACCCGATACGGCCGAACTGCGCTGCCGCCCCGGACAGGACTACGTCCGCGTCGACAACCACTCGCGTCCCCGATGCGATCTGCTCAAGGAAGTAGGCGACTTTCAGTTGAGCCCGACTCCCGCCACGACGATCTGCCCCCTTGCCGACCACGGTCCCACTGCGGGTTGCAGGATCTGCATCGACGAGGGCCTCACCGTCGAAAACCGCGGTAATCGGCCCGATCTTCGCCTCGACCCGTCCGGCGCAGCGGCCGTCGTCGTGGTACTCGGTGAGTTCCGCACCGGGGAGACAGTGAGCCAACTCAGGCACGTCGATGAACAAAGCCCAGACGGCCTCGACGTCGCGCTCGACATCAAAAGTATCGGTGATCTTGATGGTGTGTCTCCTGCGATGTGGTCGGGTGACTATACGTCGTGCGCGATGGCTACTGCGAGCGATAGCGTTTCGAACACCTGCTGCGGCACGTTACGTGGTTCGGACACCTGCAGCGGATTACGTGGTTCGGACACCTGCGCAGACCCCCCTACCCCAGCGGAGGCCGCTGCGGTACCTTCCCCCCAAAGGGGGGACTGATGACCGCCGCTTGGCTTGCTGCCAGAGGGGGGACTGATGACCGCCGCTTGGCTTGCTGCCAGAGGGGGGACTGATGACCGCCGCTTGGCTTGCTGCCCGAGGGGGGACTGATGACCGCCGCTTGGCTTGCTGCCAGAGGGGGGACTGATG
>JAYEIP010000355.1:0-5264 GCA_034660155.1 Actinomycetota bacterium
GCCGATCATCTGGTCATGAAACCCGCTCACATCAGAGATCGGTTCCCCCCTTCTGTTGATGGCGGGATCGCCCGCTCCGCGAGCGAAGGGGGTGGAGCTGCAACTCCAGGGTTTGGGGATGTACGTGGGGGCTCTACGCGTTGCGGACACCTGCGCAGACCCCCTACCCCAGCGGCTTCGCCGCCGCGGTACATTCCACTCACAGGGGGCACTGATAGGAGAGTGAATCGCCGACCGGAGTTAGCTCAGATTTGCTGCCAGTGCGTTGATACCCTGTACGAAGCACTCCATCGGGGCCTCGACTAGCCCGGCGCCGACCATGCCGGTGCCGGGCACCTTGCCGGCCACTCCAGTGTTGATCTGGGGCATCACACCCGTGCGGACGACCCGGGCCGCGTCGATACCGGTCGGGGTGCCCCGAAACTCGAGCATTGGGATCTGGTACATCGGGTGCTCGGCCATCGTGATCTCGTACATGGCCAGGGTGCGGCGCACGGCGCCTGCGGCGGTCCCACCAACAAAGCCGACGATGGCCGGCGCTGCGGCCATGGCGAAGCCGCCGAGACCCACCGTTTCTGTGATGGTGGAGTCGCCGATGTCGGGGCTGGCGTCGTCCTCGGTGTACGAGCCGAGATAGAGTCCTTCAACCGGAGGAGCGGGGGCGCTGAACCACTGATCTCCGGTTCCCGAAAGCCTGATACCGAAGTCCGTTCCGTTGCGGGCCATCACCGTCACGAGACTTGAAGCGGGGACACCGGACGCGGCGTCTGAGCCAAGTTTGCCAGCCGCCATCACCAGGTTGAGCATGAAGTGATCGTTGCCGTCGATGAACTTGAACACCTCGGCACGCTGGTCGACGGGAGCGTCGGCACCATCGACAAGTGCTCCACCGATCTCACGCAGGAACAGCGACGTCACTGCACGGTTGCGGTTGTGGCCATCGTCACCCATCTGGAGCGCCTGCGCGATCAACGATTGCAGGTCGACGGGACCCCGACTCTTGAGGACCGCTCCTAGTACCGGCCCCAGGACTGAGTCCATCCAGTGGAGGCGGTCGACTACCTCTGGGCCGAAGGCGCCGTAACGCAGTACCTTGCCGAGACCCTCGTTCAGGGTCGAGTAGGACACCCCATCGCCGGCGGCGTCGTTGAGTACGGCGACGGGCATCGAAGGCGAGGTCACTCCGGCCATGGGGCCGACGGCACCATGGTGGTGACAGGGGGACAGCTCGATCTCGCCCCGGGCAGCCTTGGCGGCGGCATCCTCGGGATCATTCGCCAGACCTTCGTACAGCATCGCGCCGATGATCGCCCCCTGCATCGGGCCGCTGGCCCGTTCCCACTCGAGCGGTGGCCCGGCGTGGAGGAATGTGCGGTCCGTCATGTCGGGGAACGCATCACGGGCAACGGCAACATCGACCAGATAGGGACGCACCGCCAGCATCTTGCCGATGGCCGTTGCGTTGGCGTCGGGCATGTGGCCGTCGGTGGCCAATGCTGCCAGGGCGGCCTCGGTGCCGGCGGCCGGCGGACGCCAGTCGGCGCGGGCAACGGGCGAGCCCTGCTGCTCTATCGAATCGGCGAGCATGTCGGTGCCTGCGGTTGCAACGACCGGGTCGTTGTCGAGGAGTTGGCTGAGGTCGCTCATACTGAAGTCCTTGTGGTCGCAAGACGGGCAGCTTCCAGGGCAGCAGCTGCATTGGATAGGAACACTGTCGCCCCGGCTTTGTTGAGCGCCATTGCCTGGGCATCCCGGCCTTGCGGATCCCCTCTTGTACCGCACAGTGACACGACTACTGCGGCGCCTGACGCGACGACTTCTGCAATCACCGGGGCCAGTTCAGCGGCAGGGTCGGCGTTGGCGCCGTAGCCGAGTACGACGTCCATGAGGATGACACCGATCGATTCGTCCTGCCCCGCGGCCGCGAGACGTTCGATGCGAACGGTTTGGTCAATCATCGGGTGGGCTCGACCCTGGGTGTATTCATCATCGCCGTAGTCGACGAAGGTGTGTCCGGCTTCCCCCTCACGCTTCCCGATCTCCCCGAGCAAAGGCATGCCGACGAAGCGCGCCTCGTCGCGGAGCGTCCCGCCGGAAAAGAGTCCCCGGACAAGACCTGGTCGGTGGTCGCCATTGGGCGCGACCCAGGAGCCATACGACGTTTGTGATTTGCCGAGCTTGGCGAGAACCTCTCCGGCCCCCTCCTCCAGGGTGGATTCACCCATGAATGTGATTACAACCGGCTTGGCGCATTCGGCAGCCGCCCGGCGCACCTTGTCAGCGACGGGTGCCGCCGGAGGTTTCGAGATGACGACGATCACGTCGGTAGCCGGGTCTGCATCAAGAGCGGCGAGTGCCTGCAGCGTGGATGCGGCTCCGACTTCCTCGGAGAGGTCGTGGCTGCCTGTTCCCAGGGCATGGAGGACACCGACACCGGCATCGTCCAGCAACGCGCACATTTGCTGGATCCCCGTGCCTGATGCTCCGACCATGCTTACCGAGCCAGGTTGCACCGCGTTGGCGAATCCGAGGCCGACGCCATTGATGATTGTCGTGCCGCAGTCGGGCCCCATGACCAGCAGGTCGTGGTCCACGCCGTACTTCTTGAGAATGATCTCCTGGTCGATTGGCACGTTGTCGCTGAAGATCATGGCGTGCTGGCCGTTTTGGAGAGCTTCCATTGCTTCGACGAACGCATGCTCGCCTGGCACCGATAGCAATACAACATTGGCGGTGTTGACACTGGCGGCGGAGCCGACTGTCTTGGGCTCGGGGGCATCCAGCCCACCAGATGGTGCCACCTTGTGGGTTAAAGCATCGTCGAGCACTGCGTGGGCGACAGCGATGGCGTCTTCGCTTTCTGCCCGGAGGGCGAGCAGCAGGTCGTTCGGGCCGGTGCCGGCAACAGCGTCCATATCGAAACCCATTTCACCGAGCAAGCTCAGATTGAGTTCCGTTGCCATGGCTACCAGAGCATCGGTAACTCCGGCGACATCCTGCAAGGCCTTGCTGGCCTGCATCAATCGAACTGAGTCGTGGTAGCGGCCGGGATGTATCTCAACCCGAGAGATCATTTGTTTCCTCCGTTAGGACGTTGCGTTAGATGAGTATCCGTTGAGTGACATAGCTATTTCGCGGATTGTGCGATGAGCGCCTGGGCGCCGAGCACTATTCCGGCGGCCAAGGCGGGGCCGGAGCTGTGGCCGACTGCCGATAACACGCGATGGGCGGGGGCGACGTCACCGCGGCCGGTGAAGGCCCGCAACAGGGATGCCGCCGGTGCCACGACCTGGCCACGCAACGCGTTGCGGAGCAGCGCCGCGGAGAATGTTGTCGTGCGGGCGTCCGCGAGTCGGGCGAGGTGTACTGCGATGGAGGCGAGCAACGTGGTTGCCGTTGTGCTGGCCACCGCGGTACCGAGGAGACGAGTCGCGGCGAGAGCACCCGCCAGATAGTCATCCCCTTCCGGCGTCAGGCCCGGACCTTTCCCGAGCATCGGCTTAGCCGCAGCCAGCAGTGCCACGGGAGAGCCGGTGGAGAGGGCAGCGCGCAGCTGTTGGGAGGCAACATCGGGGACCTCTGACGGCAGGCCTTCTATCGCGGCTGCGAGCATCGACGGTGAAATTTCGCGGAGCACGGGTCGAGGGTCCCACCAGCGCACCACATTGACGGTCAGGCCTTCCAGCATGATCCGTCCGAAGCCCATCTGTACCTCTGCTCCGTGGTGCACCATGCGAAAGGCATCGTCCGCAGCGGTGGCCGCAATCTGGACACCGTTCGGTAGCCGCGTCGCGTCACTGGTGGAGACGACAACTATGTCGTCGTTGACCAGCAACCAAACGGCGTGGCCTGATGTGCCCAGTACGGTGGCAGTGGTTCCGGGGACGGACAGCAGACCGTAGATGGCCGTGCTCGCCACTCCGGCCACCCTTGTGGGGGCCGGAGTGGGATGAGCATCAACCGCACGAGCCGGAATCATCGGTTAGCCAACGTCTACAATCGCCGCGACCGGTCCGCCGCCGCTGGGGCCCTGGTGAAGCGCGGCAACCGAGACGAAGACTGCGGCATCGTCGACAGCGGAGGCGACTACTCCGCCAACCGCACCTTTGATGTGGCGATGGTGGTGGACGTCGGAATCGTCGAGTGCAACCTGGCGGCGGCCGCGTAGCTTGGCAGTCGGGTCGGCTTCGCACTTGACAAAGACATTGACGAGCTTGCCGTCGAGATCCTCTGCGCGAGCGCGCTCGGGAAGATCAAGACCTGCCGACCGGATCGCCCGATAGACGCCTTCCTGGTCAAGAGCATCGTTCATCACGTCGTGACCGATGCGATAACGACCGCCTGCACCCGGCGCATTGCCTACGACGACAGTCTGTGCTTGATCGAGTTCGACACCCGATGAACACGACGCAACCGAGGAGTACAGGCTCAGATCGTGACCGATCTGCTCCGCCGTCGGCATCTCGATCTCACCGAGGGCTACTGCAATGCCGAGTCCGGAGGTACCGTTGGAGACGTTCATCGACTCCAACGGATCTTCGGTGAAGACTGTGTGACCGCGTGCCTTGGCATCGTTGATGGTGTCCATGACGAGTAGCGGCGTCTTGGTCTGTACGTAATGGACGTCGGCCGGGTCTTCGATACCAGCTGCCGCCATGGCGCGACGCACGCCTTCGGCAACCTTCTCGACCATGGCGGGCCGACCGATGTCTTCGGGAAGGATGACATCGCTCATTGCATATCCCACGGCGAGGCGGGGCTCGTCGGAGGCAGGACCCTGGGTCTCGACCTCGGCGAAGATGGTGGCGTGTGGGGTCAAGATTCCGTCCGTGCCGCCGGACCACACCATCGGGATCTCATCCACGAGTTCCTCCGACCTGGTGCCCTTTTGCATCAGCACCTTGCGGAAGGCCTGGTCTGCCAGGATCCTGGTGAAGTCGTTGACTCCGCCGTTGCCCTCGGTCTTACCGACCACCGCGACGACGCCGTCGGCATCAAAGACACCTTCGTCAATCAGGGCCGCCAAACCAGATGCATCACCAACACTCTCGAGAACGACCTTCCGTACCTCGATGGCCATCGCTTACTCCCTTGCAGTCGCGGATCCCTTCTTGCGCCCCGCGATCACGCGTTAACAGCGCATGCGGTGCGAAGAACTCATTTTGGAGTGATCTCGAGCTTGAGACTAGGGACGAATGGCCCTCACTGTGCGGCACTGGGGAAGGACGCCCCCTGGGCCCAGATTGGCGTCGGCCGTGAATCGA
>JAYEIP010000356.1:0-1021 GCA_034660155.1 Actinomycetota bacterium
CGTTCGACCTTGCCGTTGGTTTGGGGCCGATACGGCCGGGTTTTACGCACTTTGGTGCCGGTTGCGTGGCACGCTTGATGCCAATCGCGTGACCTGTAGCAGCCGCCGTTGTCGGTGATGACTCGTTCGGGTTTGATGCCGTGGGATTGGAACCAGGCCGCTGCTCGCCGCCAGAAGTCGGCTGCGGTGATGCCTTGTTCGTCGTCGAGGATCTCTGAGTAGACGATGCGGCTGCGGTCGTCGAGAGCGGAGTGGATGTAGCGGTAACCGGCCCGACGGGTCTTGGCGCTCTCACCGGTGTAGCCGCGGCCCCTCACTCGCCATCCGCCACCGTCAGGAATCCCAGCGATCTTCTTGATATCGACGTGGATCAGATCACCAGGGTTCTCGCGTTGATACCGCACCGGTTTGGTGTCGGTGGCCCGGTCGCCGCGGTCCAGCCGACCCACACCCCCAGCGTTCAGAATGTTCTGCACCGTCGATGCCGCCAAGCCGACCTCATAGGCAATGTGGTCCGCACCCCACCGACGCTTGCGGCGGAGTCGCAACACCTTGCGCCGCAACTGACGCTGGGTCCGGTTCGGCGACCGATGCGGCCGCGACGACCGATCCAACAGCCCAGCCTCCCCATCGGCAACAAACCGGTCTCGCCACTTGCGCACCGTTTTCGCGTCGACCTGGAACCGCTCCGCGGTCGCCTCCACCGTCCATTCCCGGTCGATGACACATCCCACCATCCTGCGGCGTCCCTCCACCGTAAGCGGCGCATTCGGATGCTGCCGTAGCGTTGTAGCGTTGCTCATGAGCCCTCCTTCGAGCTGCGAGTCGTAACCCACAGTCTCGCAAGGAGGGCTCAGCCCATCACATACCGATCACACCATCCCTCAGGGACAACCTCCCCGGTTGTCACAACTAGGGGCCAATTGAGTCTCAGCTGTGGGAGCCGGGTCCTGGAGATCCTGCCGATCATGCAACTAGGCGACAACATCGGACTTACCCCCGTACGCCTTCTTCGACGCAG
>JAYEIP010000357.1:0-5221 GCA_034660155.1 Actinomycetota bacterium
AGACGGAGTGGGAACCGACCAGCTGACTCAATCAGCTCAACCGGCGTCCTCACCGCCTGACAGGATGCGTGCCACACCAGCAGCAATTATCCCTCCCAGCCGGTTATGTACTCCCGATCAGGAGAGGATTCGACTGGCTCGCCTTGGGTATTTGTTGTGGGTGAATGGGCCGAAAGGCCATAGACAACTAGGGCCCCTGTCGTGACAGTTGGAGGCGTACCGAAAGGGAGTAACGGATGCCATATCCGCGATGGTTGGCCAAGATCAACAAGCGGGTCATCAACCCAAGACAGATAAGAAAAGGGGAGTACCCCGTTGTCACTCATGTGGGGAGAACGTCGGGGAGGTCGTATCAGACACCACTTGAGGCCTACCCCACCAAGACTGGCTATGTGCTAGTTGCCCGGTACGGTCCCGAGTCAGACTGGGTCCGTAACATCCAGGCGGCCGAAACCGCCACGCTCCGCATAGCCGGCGAAGAACATGCTCTCGACTCGCCGCGATTGGTCTCCCAGCAAGAAGCACTCGACGTTCTGGTTTCCGAAGAGCCGCCTCAGGACTTCACAAAGGCCGAGGACTTCGTGTTAATGGACGAGCATCTCGTCTGATCACGACTGATGGTGCTTCGCACGGCGACCGAGGTTGTGATAGGCGTGTTCTACGCCCTAGGAGCGGGTGCTCAGGCTCTGTGGGTGCTGCGGCATAGCGAGAAGTTCTATCGCGACATGGCAGACAGGGCCTGGCTCCCACCGGCCGAGTCATTCATCGAAGGAGTACTCGTACCAAACAGCGTCTTGATTACGGTCCTCGTCGCCGTCTTCGAAGGCGGAGTCGCCATAGCAATACTCACAAGGGGAGCCGCAGTGGTTCCGGCGCTGATAGCCGGTGGAATCTTCTCTATCGTCGGGGCACTAACTGGCAGCCCTGGCGAGACGGCCTTCTACGGTGCGCTCGCCGCCGTCCACTTCTGGCTCGCCGCAGCCCACTAGGTGCGCCGGGCCGGACCCACCCCGATAGCCAATCAACAGCAGAAACGCGCCAATACGACCTCGCGCACATGCTGGGCCGCAACGCCACATAACGACACTTATGTCGCTCTTGTGACGTATCCGTGGGTCAGTTTCGGCTTCGTTGCCTTGGAGGCTCCTTCAATCACGGCGAGGGAGAAGCACACGCCCGCTTCCGTAGCTTGGTGCTCTGGCCTCTGTTTCGCTGCTCCAAATGCGATCTACACCCCAGCACGAATACGTAGGAGATGATTGGGCACATCCTCGATCAGCCGCCGAAAAACCACCCACGGGTATGACAGGAGAGCGACTTATGTACGCCTGAGTCAGGGCATCACGACGATACACAATGCCGGTTATGGATGGGGTCGGTTTTCGAGCGGCTGACCGGGTGATTCGGGGTCTTGCCGACTTTGACGCCACCGTCTCCCTATGCCGAAATAGAGAACCGCTCCGATTGGAACCACCACAGAGGCGTTCCCTCCCTTGAGACTGACCATCGAGGCAGGTATCACACCCTTCCAGAGCTGCTTCGGGCCGCGCAGGTTCGCCTCACTCTGTTTGGACAAGCTGCGGAATGCCAAGACCACGAGCAGCACAGATACAACCGCCTGGATGATGACGCGACGCCGGGCCTCTGGGGAAAGGCCTTCCCAGGCGGCCCGCGGCGTTTTCGATTCGTTCTGGCTCATAGTCCTGTTCTAGCACAGGAGAAAGCACCGAGAAACCAACTACAGCGACGAACCCGTACGAGAAGATTCGGTTATGAGCCTCGATCCTGTCGTCGGTTGTGCCTTGCTGGAAGGTCGGCGTATCGCCTACCAGGTGTTGAGTGATGGTCCGGTCGATTTGCTGATCACAGTCCCCCAATATCGGGAGTGTGGACGGTGTGTCTACATGGTGTAGACCAGTGTGTCCTCGGCTGCTCCGACAAAGGCATCGACGGCTGAGTCAAGGAGTTCTTGGTATCCGTCGTCAGTCATGGTTTGACCGAGGGCCGCCTCCAGGGCGGCCATGTTTTGGTAGTCGGCGTACCAATGAACTTTGCCGACGGTGCCTCCGACTTCGAGACCCCAGGTGAGAGAAACTCCCGTCAATTCTTCGATATAGCTGGAAACGTTGGCAGCGAACTCCGTGGCCTCTCGGTTCTTGCCTCGTGCGATAACGATCGACCTATCCAACCTGACACCCATAGTTCCTCCTTCGGGATTGGGCGTCCGAACCTACACCGATCGTTCGACGCAGGTTCGTGCCAACTCCAGCACGAACCGCACATTGATGCCGGTTATGTGCGCGGGTGCGCAGCTCCCACCGAGTGCCGGATGAGCAGGGGGGAATGGCCAACAGCCCCGTAGGGTGACCGGTATGGTCAGGTTCACCTCCGTCCGGGAACGGCGACTGTGGATCTGGGCGTTGACAGTCACCGCCGCCATCTACGCCACGCTCGGCCAGGCACCCGCTGTCGCAGGTGCACTTCGGGACCGCGACCTGCTCGACAACGCCTTCTTCACCGCCTTCTTGGTGGTAGTGGCAGCGTTGACCGTTGTGGGACTAGCGGTACGACCGGGGTGGCGTGAGGTGGCGGTGGTGGTTGCGGTGTTGAGCGCATATCTCATGGCGTTCCTGCGGTTTACCAATCCGGCAGAACGCACGCATCTCGTCGAGTTCGGTGTTGTAGCCGTACTTGTCTACTTGGCGTTATATGAACGTCGGAGCAATGGGGCATCAGTTCGAGCACCGGCAGTGGTGGCTTTCGTCACTGCCGCGGTCCTCGGTTTTGTCGACGAGGGCATCCAAGCGATTCTTCCCAACCGGTTCTACGACCTGATCGACGTGGCCTTCAACACCGGCGCCGCCCTCATGGCAATCGCTGCAGTTGCCTCACTGCGTTGGGCAAGGACCCGCCGGAACACAAGCTCCGCAGGAAGCGCATAGCGGCACTTATGTTGCCTGTATCTCTATTCGATGTCTAGGCGTGAGAGTCCGTCAGCCCAGGCCTTGACCCGGACATCGAAGCTCTTGGAGAGTTGGTCAACGATCGAATCGTGAGGTTTGCCGTAGAACTCGATACGAGTGACATCGAGGATCTGGCTACCTCTGCCGATGAGACGGCTCGCGGTTTCCATGTGGAAGTCGAATGAGTCGGCATCAGGATGGAGGTGGATCGATGTCCCCTCTGTCTGATCCTCACTTAGGAAGTGACCAACGGCCAGAACCTGTGGCTCGTGGTCCCGGATCAGTTCGGTCATTGCCCTCGCTTGCTCATGGAAAGCGACGAGACCTCCTTCAGGAATGTTGTAGGTACCGACGAACAAGACCATCTCAGACATGCCTGATGACCCTACGCCTCGTCCACCGACCTCGACCGCTAGAGGCGTACATAACGAAGCCTCTTTGTGTCAAGTCGGGGTGTTGCGACGCGTTGAATGGGGCCGGGGTTCCGGCCTGACGTGTAGGTTTGGGGGTGGCCCGGGGTGGCTGTGCTGAAGAGCCGGTGATCAGGATGTGAGGCCGGCCACGCAAGCGTCAGAGTCGTTCCTGGGTGCCCCCCGGGCCCTATGTGGTCTGCTGCTGGTCGGCTACGAGACGCTGGTAGACGATGTCGGAGATGCGTCGTTTCAACGCTCGGAGTGCTTCCTTTCTGGTTTTGCCTTCGGCCTGTTTCTTGTTGTAGTAGATGCGTCCGGGGGTGTCGTGGCTGATCTGGGTGACGGCGGCCATGTGGATGGCATGGTTCAGTTTCCGGTTGCCTCTCATCGAGAGCCGGTGGCGTTTCTTTCCTCCTGAGGAGTATTCGATGGGTGCGGTCCCGTTGTATGAGGCGTAATGGCCTGCGGTGGCGAACCGGCCGATGTCGCCGCTGTACCCGATCAAGAAGAATGCGGCCACGACCGGGCCCACCCCGTAGACGTCGGTCACGGTGGTGTCCGCCCTAACCACGGCGGCGGCAATCAGCTTCTTGTTGGTCTTGATCTCCCGGTCCCATCTCCGAATGTCGGCCAGATGAGTCTTTGCCATCATCCGACGTTGGGAACCGATGACATCAAGGTTCCGCATCCCTCCCAACATGCGAGCCGCCTTGTCAGCTGAGAGTCGTTGGCCCATTCCTCCTGGTCGCAGCAGCATCAGCACCGAATGGAGACGGGCCACCGCCTGAGTGCGTAATGCGGTGAGCTCGAGGTGACGTTTCGCCAGCATTCGCAGCACCTGGGCATGATCCTCGGGCCGAACCTGTGCCAGACCGGTTTGGCGGAGAGCAGCGACCGCCACCGACAGGGCATCGTTGGGATCGTTCTTCTGTGATCTGCCCGACCCCAACACTCTCACCCGAGAAGCCAACACCGGGGGCACGTCCACCACCTGTTCGCCAGAAGCGACCAGCTGTTGGGAGAGGAGATAGCCGAGACCGCCAGCAGCTTCCACCGCCCAGACCCGGCCATCACCATCGAGGTTCTGAGCCCAGTCGAGGAGCGTCTCCGTCTGAGAGCCGTCAGCCGGGATCGTCAACTCTCCCAACACCGTTTCCGAATCGTTGATCGCCACTGCTGTATGGGTGGCCTTATGCGGGTCGATTCCAATCGTCGTGACCATCACAACCTCCTTCGTTGTGTCACGGGGGAATGGCCACGGTGGGCACTCCTGATCACAACACGGTTGCCTCCGGCGTTCGCCTCTTACGAGCCACACCACGACCGAGGGTTCAACAGGCCGAGCAGATCGTTACAAAGACCACCGAAGGGTGGACCAGGCACATCGAGAGCCAAACCCGTCGAACCCTCAAAGCTACGGAACCCAACGTCCCGCAGCCACCCCCATCATCAATCAGGCACCTATGCGTCATCCGATCACGGTTGACACCGTCGCTACCGCGCTGGTCTGTATTGTCACCTCCGTGTCAGACAAACCATCAGGAGTCAACACCGGCGTTGGCGTAGCGATCGGAGCCGGTGTCGGAGCTGCCGTGTTCGCGGCAACCTCTAACCCTGTCTGGATCGCTGTGGGGGTAGCCATTGGAGCTGCGCTCGGTACCGCATCTGGGCGGACCGGCGAACCGGACTCGCGAGACGACACCGACGACCGCCCATAGCGGCACTTATGGGTGGCGCAAACTGCCGGATGTGGGCGGAGTATTCAGGACTTCTGGCCCTTGCGAATGTCGCCGCTCGTCTGTCTATTCATTGTTGCGGACGTGGGTCTTCCACGTTCGCGAAAGG
>JAYEIP010000358.1:0-21747 GCA_034660155.1 Actinomycetota bacterium
TTCAAACGACCTTGCGTTCACGCAGTCGATCGTTGATGCTGTCGCCGTCCTTGAGGGCGAACGTGACATCGCCGAGGTCGCGGTCACCGATGGCACCTTCGTCGTCGAAGACGCCGCAGCCGCCATTCGCGACTATGCGGCTGACGGCTTCGACCTGGTCATTGCCCACGGCTCGCAGTACGGCGGATCCCTCCAGGAAATAGCCCCCGACTTCCCGGACACGTCATTTGCGTGGGGCACAGCTGCCGACACATTCGGGTTGGCCAACGTGTTTGCGTACGAAGCCGCTTCTGACGAAGGTGGCTATGTCATGGGCGTGCTTGGGGCCGCCTTGAGCGAGAGCAGCGTTGTAGGCATCGTCGGACCAATCGAGGTCGGCGACGCCAAACTGTATGTCGATGGATACAAGAACGGCGCCGAGGCCGATGGTTCTGGCGTCACCGTCAATATCAACTACACGGGCTCGTTTAGCGACGTAGCGCTTGCATCGGAAGCTGCCCAGGCGCATGCCGCCGCCGGCGCCGATGTCATGACCGGTACGGCGCAGATGGTTGTCGGCGCGATCAGCGTCGCCAACGACCAAGGTATCCCCTGGTTCGGCACCCAGGCCAATCAGACAAGCCTTGCCCCCGAGATCGTCGTCGCCAGCCAGGTCTATAAGTGGGAGGTCATTCTGCGTGACATCCTCGACCAGATCAACGCCGACACTCTCGGTGGAACCGTGTACCAGATTGACCTCGCCAACGCGGGCCTCGTCATCGAGTACAACCCCGACTTTGCACTGAGCGCCGACGCAAAGGCACTTGCCGATGCGGCCGTCGCCGGCATCATCGCGGGTGACATCGCGCCTACCGGCTAGACGAGGGAAGACAAGCAGTTCCGGGGGACTTCGGTCCCCCGGGATGCAATCCAGAGGAGCGAACCGTGGCCGACGTGCCGATGCTCGAGATGAGAGGAATCACGAAACGATTCCCCGGTGTGCTTGCCAACTATGAGGTCGACTTCGACCTG
Source organism: Actinomycetota bacterium (assembly GCA_034660155.1). GTDB lineage: Bacteria > Actinomycetota > Acidimicrobiia > Spongiisociales > UBA5794 > JAAETI01. The sequence continues at coordinate 1,012 of JAYEIP010000358.1, forward strand.
ATGGCCGGCGAGGTCCACACTCTGTTGGGCGAGAATGGCGCAGGCAAGAGCACCTTGATGAAGGTCCTCTACGGCCTCTATCAGGCCGATGAGGGCGACATCCTGCTCAACGGTGAGCCCGTCGAGATCGCCAGCCCAACAGCAGCAATCGAACATAACATAGGGATGATCCACCAGCATTTCATGCTGGTCGATACGCTCACAGTGGCTGAGAACGTGGCTCTCGGATTGCCATCGAGCCGCGGCGCCCTCACGGACCTCGATGCTGTTTCCGAAAGGATTGTGGATCTCGGATCGCAGTACGGACTCGAGATCGATCCGGGCGCCACCGTGTGGCAGTTAGCCGTCGGACAAAAGCAGCGGGTCGAGATCATCAAGGCCCTATATCGCAAAGCCCGATTGCTGATCCTCGATGAGCCAACGGCTGTGCTGACGCCCCAAGAAGTAGATCAGCTTTTTGACACGTTGCGACAGATGACTGCGGACGGACGCGGATTGATCTTCATATCTCACAAGCTCCACGAGGTACTGGCTCTCAGTGACAGAATCACCGTCCTCCGTCAAGGCAAGGTTACCGGTCAGACCACCACCGAAGGGGCCACTCGGCACTCGCTTGCGCAAATGATGGTCGGCCGCGAAGTGAAACTGGCACCGGACAAACCCGCCGTAACGCCGGGACCGCCGACGCTGATCGTCGAGGACCTCGAGGTTGTCGGAGACCACGGCAATGTTGTCGTTGACGGACTCACGCTCGAAGTACATGCCGGCGAGATTCTTGGCATTGCCGGAGTGTCGGGCAATGGCCAGCGCGAGCTCGCAGAGACCATCGCCGGTCTACGAGAAGCGACCAGAGGGTCTATCACCATTGCTGACGTCAACGTCACCAACCGACGACCGGTGGACATCCGCAAGGTCGGGCTTGCCTACGTACCGGAGGGGCGCATGAAGGACGGCAGCATCGGCTTGTTCACCGTGTCAGAGAACCTCCTACTCATCGATCACAACTCCAAGAAGTTCCTCGATGCGGGCCTGCTGAACTTCGAGGCAATCCGCAAACACAGCCAGGAACTAGTCGATGAGTATGCCGTCAAGACGCCCAGCCTCGAGACGCCGGTGCGAAGTCTCTCTGGCGGCAACATTCAGAAACTCATCATGGCGCGCGAGCTTTCGGGGACACCCAGCGTCCTGATCGCATCGCAGCCCACCCGTGGCGTCGACATTGGTGCAGCCGAGTACATCCACAAGCGCCTGATTGCACAACGCGCCGAAGACACAGCAATCCTCGTGATCTCAGAAGATCTCGACGAGATTTTTGCGCTGTCCGACCGCATCGCCGTGATGTACGAGGGGCAGATCATGGGTATCGTTGACCCCGCCTCCGCCACCCGTGAGGAGATCGGCTTGATGATGGCTGGTGTCGCTCAGGATCAGGCACACGCTTAGGGAAATCGGCGATCATTCTGCCAAGCTGCCCACATGCAACGCCTATCAGGCCCGGTCCTCATCATTCTCGCAACCGTACTGTGGGGCACAACCGGCACCACCCAACAGCTTGCACCCGATGCGGCCTCTCCACTCACCATCGGTGCAATGCGGCTTGCCGTGGCCGCGGTGACCCTCATGGCCATCGCCGGTACCACCGGGCACCTGGGAAACCTGCGCGGGTTACGCAGACCGGCCACGCTGCTGGCTGCCGTCGGTGTGGCCGTTTACCAACCGTTCTTCTTTCTCGCTGTTGACAACACCGGCGTCGTGATGGGGACCATCGTCGCTCTTGGCACCGCCCCGGTATTTGGTGGCTTGATGGCCTGGGGGCTCGATAAGTCAGTGCCCTCGCGACTGTGGAGCACCGCTACCGCGGTTGCCATTGTCGGTGTCGGGCTGCTGATTGCCGCCGGGAGCGAGATCGGTGCCAGTGGTGACGGCGTTGGCTTCGCCATCGTGGCCGGAGCCGCGTACGCGACCTACGTCATCGCGGCAAGGCAACTTGCCAGGGAAGGCAACGCTCTCGGCTCGACCACGATCATCTTTTCGCTCGCTGCCATATTCCTGCTGCCGCTACTCGCTACGGATGACCTCGGCTGGGTTGGCACCGCGGGCGGCCTGGTCACTGTCCTCCACCTCGGGGTGCTGGCGACCGCCGTTGCGTATCTCCTTTTTGCCAGCGGTCTCGAGACAACCAGGTCGACGACGGCGACCACCCTGAGCCTCGGCGAGCCGGTGACCGCCGCAGTACTTGGCGTCATTGTGGTGGGTGAACGCCCGCCCGCACTCGGATGGATCGGCTTTGCCCTGGTTCTGGCTGCCCTGGCGGTCGTAGCCGCCGAAGGTCAATCTCCCCGCTTCCGGAGACTTGACGGGCAGCGCCAGGGACTACCGTGATCACCATGAAGTCACACTTCATCGACGTTGGCGGGCCAACCCACTATCAAGAGCTGGGCAATGGTGGCTCGCCGCTGGTACTTGCTCATGGCATCGGTGCCTCATATCTCAGCTGGTATCCGGTTGTCGAGGAGCTGGCCAAGCACCACCGTGTCCTCGTGTTGGACCTTATTGGCTTCGGGTTCACTCCACCCCATGGGAGACGGGCCACCGTTCGTCGCAATGCTGAGCTAGTTGTTGAGTTTGCGGAGACGATGACCGACGAGCCCGTCACCCTTATCGGCAACTCAATGGGTGGCCTCGTATCGATGATCGCCGCTGTGGATCGGCCCGATGTGGTCGATCGGCTAATCCTGGTGAACCCGGCGCTACCAGTTGTCTCTGTCCGATCGATCTCCCGGGACGGCCAACGTCTCGTGTTACCGCTGCTGCCCCTTGTCGGCAATACCGCGGCCCGCTACTACTACCACGAGCGGTCACCCGAGGACGAGGTCGATGAAACTCTCCGCCTGGTGCTGAGTGATGGGGTAGAGATCGACCCTTTGTATAGGGCTGCAGCCGTCGAGATGGCACGTGCGCGACGTGAGATGGAGTGGAACATCCCGTCATTCACCGAAGCGGCCCGGTCTATCGCTCGCGAGCTTGCTCCCCGCAGACGCTTCCGACACTTGTTGCATCAGGTCACCCAACCGACGCTGCTCATCCACGGCACCGACGACCGGGTCGTCCAGGCGGCATCGGCCTTGTGGGCGGCGGAGCAGCGACCCGATTGGGCATTCGAGATGATCAACAACATGGGTCATACCCCCCAGTTGGAGGACCCGGAACTTTTCGTTTCCCTGGTCGAGAGTTGGCTGCGACACCCGGTATCCGCCTGATCACCTGCCGATGGAATGGGACGATCGGCCACTTGTCCCTCGCCACTAGAAATGATCACATAGGGTTGAAAACAGAAACATCTTCTCTCGGGAGGTAGCCATGAAAGCCCAGTGGGCTCATCTGTCGGACGATCTCGGCCCTGAGAAGATCTTGTTGCTGCGTGATCCCAGCATTGGGCTGGCGGCCATCCTTGTTGTCGACAACACCGCGGCCGGTCCCGCCATCGGCGGTATCCGGATGGCACGGGACATCTCTGTTGAAGAGGTCGCCCGCCTGGCTCGGGCCATGACTTTCAAGAACGCTGCCGCGGGCCTCCGCCACGGTGGTGCCAAAAGCGGAATCATCGGCGATCCGGATATGTCCGATCACAAGAAGGAACGGATCATCCGCGCCTTCGCCCAGGCAATGCGAGACATCACCGAGTACATCCCTGGCCCGGACATGGGAATCACTGAGACGAACATGGCGCAGGTGCATGATGAAATCGGCAGGGTGGTCGGTCTCCCGCCGGTAATGGGTGGTATCCCGCTCGACACGCTCGGCACTACGGGTTTCGGCGTAGCGATCGCAACCGAAGTAGCCGAAGAGCTTGGTGCCGTCACCATCAATGGGGCCCGAGTCGTAGTCCAGGGCTTCGGTTCTGTCGGCATAGCCGCGGCACGTTTTCTCGCCGAGCGCGGCGCAATCATCGTTGGCGTCTCCGACAGCAAGGGCGCAACAGTTAGCCCCGAAGGATTCGACCTGGACAAGCTGGTGGAATTCAAGCGTCACGGCAACCCTGTGGGCGATTTCCCCGATGGTGGAGCCGTTCCAGGCGATGACCTGATCGGGCTCGGCTGCGAGATCTGGGTGCCAGCCGCGCGACCCGACGTGTTCACTAAGGACAACGCCACTGAAGTGAAGGCGAAGGTCATCGCGCAGGGAGCCAACATCCCCGCCACAGCCGAGGCGGAGGCCATGTTCCACAAGCGTGGCATCCTGTCAATCCCCGACTTCATAGCAAACGCAGGTGGTGTCATCTGCGGCGCCGTCGAGTACGCCGGAGGGTCAGCCGCCCAGGCATTTGCCGAAATCGAGGACAAGATCCGCACCAACACCCGTGAAGTCCTACAGGCCGCAACAACCTCCGGCATCGAACCCAGAAAAGCCGCCGTCGCGATAGCCCGCACCCGCGTCAAAGAAATGATGACCTACCGCCGCCATTTCTAGGCTGCACCCGCTACTCCCAGAGGGCGTTGAGGACGTCGGCCACGGTGTCGCGGCCCGGGGACGCGGTGGTTGAGGCGTCGTTTTGTTCGGGGATGCCGGCGACCACCGGATCAAAATGGTTGGCGGCGGAGGTGAGAAATCTGCTGGGGACGGCGTAGCTGTGCCGGCCGTCTCCGCCGAAGCGGCGGTGGTAGAAGCGTTGCGGAAAGGACACCGATAGATGATCCCTGGCCCTGGTCAAAGCCACGTAGAGCAGGCGACGCTCTTCCTCAACACCGCCCGGTTCATTGAGGGCCATGTCCGAGGGGATGTTGCCGTCGGCGGCATGGATGACGTGGACCACAGGCCACTCCCCTCCCTTGGCCGAGTGGATGGTGCTCAGGATCAGGTAGTCATCGTCGAGATGCGGCGGAACGACCTCGCTGGTTGAATTGGGCGGATCGAGGGTCACTTCGGCGAGGAACCGGCTGCGATCACCGTAACCGCCGGCGATGTCCCGAAGTTGGGCTAGGTCGGCCATCCGAACTGCGGCATCGTCGTAGCTGCGTTCGATTACCGCTTGGGTGAACGGCATCAGCCTTTCGATCTGGGCACCCGGATCGAGTGGCCCGACTTCGCAATCCCCGAGTGCCCCCTGGAGTTCGATCAGCAACGGCCGGGCCTCGGCAACTACCGGGAAGGAACTCTCGCAGAACTGCTGTACCGGGGACGTATTGGACCCGGTTAGGTCGTCCATGATGCGACGAGCGGTTGCCGGGCCGACACCGGGAATCAGCTGCAGCACCCGGTGCCATGCCAGCTCATCACGCGGGTTGTCGAGGATTCGCAGCATCGCCATAAGGTCCTTGACGTGGGCGGCTTCGAGGAAACGCAACCCGCCGAACTTCACGTATGGAATCTTTCGTCTGCTCAACTCGATTTCCAGGCCGTCGCTGTGATGCCCGGCGCGGAACAACACAGCCTGATCCCGCAACGGAACACCCAACTCGCGCATCTCGAGCACCTGATCGCATACGAAGTCCGCCTGGGCTGCTTCATCGATGCAGGTCACGAGGGTCGGGCGGGATCCAGCGGACCGCTCGGACCAGAGCTCTTTGGGAAACGTGTCCTTGGCCTCGGCGATAAGGGCATTCGCGGCGGCAAGGATCTGCGGAGTGGATCGGTAGTTTTGCTCCAGTTTCACAACGGTCGCAGGCGAGAAGGTCTCCGGGAACTCAGCCATATTCTCCACTGAGGCTGCCCGAAAGGAGTAGATGGCCTGGGCGTCATCGCCGACGACAGTCAGATTGCCGTCGGCACCGCACAGGAGTCGCAAGATGTCGGCCTGGATCTTGTTGGTGTCTTGATACTCGTCTACCAGCACGTGATCGAACATGCCTCGGATGACATCCCCCTGCGGTGATTCGAGCAGAGCCCGCCAATAGAGCAGCAGATCATCGAAGTCCACCACGTTGTGACGCCGCTTGCGGGCGGTGTACTGGCGGAAGATCTCCTTCAGGTCATCACCATGGTCACGACACCACGGGAACCGATCGTCAAGGACCTTGGTCAACTTCTCCTGGGCGTTCACGGCCCGGGAGTAAACCGCGGCAATGGTTTCCTTACGAGGAAAACGGGTCTTTCCCTCGGCCAGACCCGACTCGGCCCGCAGCAGGCCGAAGAGCCCGGAGACATCACCCTGATCGAGCACGGTGAACCCGTCGTCCAGCCCTACGCCCGTCGCATGCCGTCGCAATACCCGGTTGGCAATCGAGTGAAAGGTGCCTCCCCAGACACGCCCGGTTGCCTGGTGATCGACCAGCGCCCCAGCCCGCCGCAACATCTCTGCTGAAGCTCTACGGGTGAAGGTCAGCAGAAGAATTCGGTCCGGAGCCACCCCATCGTCAATGAGCCTGGCGACCCTGCTCGCCAGCGTCCTGGTCTTGCCGCTCCCCGCGCCGGCGACGACCAGCAGAGGACCATCTTGGTGAAGGACCGCCTCCCGTTGGCGATCATTGAGGCCATCTATCCACGGTTGAATGCCGGCAACTTGAGCGAACATGTGTTCGATACTAGGGGTATCCGGCCGGAGGTATCAAGTACCAAACACCCGGCGGCTAGATACTCGGGGTGCGGGCGCGTTGAACGCGAGCAGGGGCAAGCCCAGGTCAGGCTCGCCCCTGATTGCGACAACGTCCTACAGACACAACCGACCGAGGGTTACGTGAGGACCTCGCACAACTCCGGGTAAGGACCACCCATGCCCTCGAAGAGCCCATGTGCGGTGACGAAGATCGGATCTTCATCTTCCGGTCCGAATGCCTCGATCACAAGCTGCCCAGAGTCTTGGGCCGCTGCGCCGGATCCGGGAGCGACAACATGACCTTGCAGGCCAGTGATCTTGACAGTGTCACGTCCGTCTGTGCCTGCACCGATTGTGACATGAGCGGTTGAAGCTTGATTGATCTTGGTCGTTTTCCCGTTGTCGGTGTTGGTGAGTGTGGCATGAGTCACGAGGTGGTCGGTCACCTGCACTGCGCCGTCCTTGGGGAACCGAATCACGAGCGTGTAGCTAACGTCGATGTCAGTAACGATCGGGGCGCCGCACTCTGCAACGGCTCCAAAGACGTCCGCGCTGAACGAATCGGATCCGACCTCCACGATCGGTTTGTCGGCCGCGGCTGGACCAGCCAACAGCCCGACGAAAAGCCCCACAGAAACAACCAATACAAACAACCTGCGCATCATCGCGCCTTCCTTTTCCCTGAGTCCCCGGATGGGTCCACATCTGTTTTCGAAGCTACGCGCACCTATCTAGCTTCTTCGCCTAAATGTCGCATATCTGATACAAATAGGGTCAGCGGGCTGCGGCCTAGACAAACCGCTCTCTGGGAACAATCACTCTTTGGTGCGTCCCCTGGGCCACTATCACGTCGGCTTCCATCACGTGGAATTCGAATGTGATCTTCTTGCCATCTACTGCGAGCACTCTGGCTTGAGCGGTTACGGCCGTGCCTGGTTTGGTTGCCTTCAGGTGGTGGAGCTCGGCGTGGATGCCTACTGAGGTCTGGTCCGCATCGAACTCGTCGGCCATAGCGGTGACCGCGGCTTGCTCGGCGAGCGCCAGGACGCGTGGCGTAGCCAACACCGGCACGTCGCCGGAGGCGTAGGCGATGGCGGTGTCTGCATCGCCGACAACGAGGGTGACCTCTCCAACTGCTCCTGGTTCAATCATGAACCCGACGATAGCGGGGTCCCGATTCGCTACCGTGGCACCACCTGAGGAGGTGTCGGAATTGGTGAAACTTGACCGCGAAGGACCCGTGTTCGTCCTGACAATGGACGATGGCGAGAATCGGATGAACGAGCCATGGCTCGAAGCCATGAACAGTGCCCTTGACGAGGTTGACGCGGCAGCCGACCCGATCGCATTGGTAACGACCGGTGCCGACAAGTTCTACTCGAACGGACTCGATCTCGAATGGCTCATCGGCTCCGGCGTGGACATGCCAGGGTTCGTTGCGGAAGTCGAGCACCTGTTCGCAAGGGTGGTCGCGGCGCCTTACATCACGGTTGCTGCCTGCAACGGCCATACTTTTGCAGCCGGTGCCATGCTGGCCCTATGCCACGATTTCCGGATCATGCGAGTCGACCGTGGCTTCTTCTGCCTTCCCGAGGTAAACATCAGAATCCCGTTCACTCCCGGCATGAACTCGCTCATCATGTCGCGAATGACCATCACCGCTGCCCACGAGGTGATGGTCACCGGCAAGCGATTCGGCGGCGAGGAGGCCGCCCGCCTCCACATCGTGCACCGCGCGGTGCCAGACATTGAAGTGCTGGCGACGGCCGTGGCACTTGCTACCGCACAAGCCGGCAAGGACCGCAACACCCTGCGCACCATCAAAGAGCGGATGTACGGGGAAACAATCCACCTGTTGCAGAACAGCTCGGGGACTCAGCCCCTATAGGTATGCACCCGATAGATCGCATCGCCGCCGTCATGGTGAAACGGGGACCGCGCCGGCTGCGGATCTTCCCCGGTGGCTGGGGTGACCCCGCAGTGGCGTCCCAGCTCAAGGACATCGCCACCCTCCAGACGGCTACTCCCAATATCCATATTTCCTGGGGAGCCGTCGAGCATTCGCCCGATCGAACCATTCGTGATGGTCGTTTTGATGCCATCACCGATGTCCCCCACAAGGCTCGGAAAGCAACGATACGCTTGATCGAACCCCCCACCGGCAGCAATCGCCTGTGCTTGTTGATGGCCGCGTGGAACGATCACGGCTACGACACCCGCCAACAACTGGCTGATGAGTTGTTGCTGCGCGGGATCGGGACCCTGATCCTGGAGATCCCGTTCTACGGAAGTCGGCGGGTCGTCGGGATCGATGAACAGCCCATCCAGACGGTCGCCGACTTTGCGCGCATGGGTATTGGTGCAGTTACTGAGGGTCGGGCACTGCTGCGACGCTTCCGCGATGAATACACGATGGGCGTGTCGGGATACTCGATGGGCGGCAATATCGCAGCGTTGGTCGGTGCGGCTGCAGGCTTCCCGGTGGCCATGGCACCGTTGGCCGCTTCTCACGCTCCCGGGCCGGTGTTTCTCGATGGTGTCATCAGCAACGGCATCCAGTGGGAAACACTCGGCGGCAAGGAGGAAAGCGAACGGCTCAGAGATGCTCTCACCTCCGCGTCTGTGCTGCGGCTCCCCTCGCCTCCATGGGCACCGGCCGCGGTGATGGTGGCAGCCAGATCTGATGGGTTCATCCCGGCGACCGCTGTCGAGCGCCTCCACGAACACTGGGCTGGGTCCGAGCTTCGCTGGGCACGAGGGGGACACGCAACCCTGCTGTGGCGGCAACGCCCCAAGCTTGCAGATGCCATCGCCGACAGCTTCGACCGCCTCGCAGAGCTTCCAGAGGCGTAATCTGGGGGTATGGATGCCTTCGCACTCAAGCGCATCGGCGGAACGAATGTGATTGTCACCGAAGGTGATGTCACCCGGCAGGCCGTCGAGGCCGTAGTCAACGCGACGAACGAGAGTCTTCACCACACTGTGGGCGTGGCCACCGCGGTCGTGCGTACCGGTGGACGGATCATTCAGGAAGAGTCTGATACCTGGGTCCGCGAACACGGTCCGCTGGAACCGGGCCAAGCCGCCGTAACCACCGGCGGCATGCTCGAAGCGTCTCATGTCATCCACGTTGCCGGTCCGTATTACGAAGACGGTGCCAACGACGAAGCTCTTGCTGCCGCTGCCAGGGCGGCTCTCAACGCCGCCCAGGCCCATGGCCTCAGTTCGGTGGCGATGCCGGCGATATCAACCGGTAAGCGGGGCTACCCGGTGGAAGTTGCTACCACCGTCATTGTTGATGCGATCGCCCGTTGGCTCGAGGAACATCCCGACACTCTCACCGAGATTCGTCTTGTGGGTTTCTCCCGCGAGAATGCCGCGGCATTCGCCTCGGCTCTCACTAGCTAGCGTGGCACAGCCCTGTAGACACGATCACTGTCGCTCGAGCGCCTGCCTGAACCCATCCGGTAGCGACATCGTTGTGGCCATCCGGATCGGCGTGATCGAAACGTGTCCGGCGTCGAGTGTCGCGAGATCAGACCCAGCGAGATCATCGCCGTCGGTGTGGAGTATCCCGTCGAAATTATGCCGGTAAAGCCCGTTGCTACCGGAGAAGATGGAGCCATAGCGGGTGCGCGCCAGGCTTGTCACGACCCGTGGGGTGTCAACATTGGCATCGGGCGGCATATTGACCGAGAGCACATCAACACCGGGGGGCAACCCGGCCTCGAGGACCACGGCGACGATATCTGCGGCGATGTCCGCGAGACGGCTCCACATCTCGAGGGCCGCTTCGGTTCTAACCCATTGGGACCATTCGAACCAGTTCCCGGCTGACATCGCGGAGAAGGCAATACCCGGAGTACCGATGTTGGAGGCCTCAACTGCCGCCCCCAAGGTCCCGCTCCCGGTGGCAAACGCGCTCCCTTTGTTGGCGCCAATGTTGATCCCCGACACAACCAGGTCGGGAAGATCGTCGAGCATGCCGTACGCACCGACATGCACACAATCGGCGGGGAACCCGTCAACCGCCCACATCTCGAGTCCGTCACGCTCTAGCTTTGTAGCCTCAACCATATCGACACGGCTGATGGCTTTGCCTATCCAACTGCGCTCCTTGTCCGGAGCTGCAATAACCACTTCACCGAAACGTTTCATGGCCCGCGCCAGCGGCACCAACGCTGGAGCGTCTACACCGTCATCATTGGTAATCAGAAGACTTGCCATTGGAGGCAGACTAACTGGTAGACATTTCTTAGTCGATTCTTACTTGTAATCTGAGTGTATATGACATAGATTACATGTAGAGAACCCAAACAGATTGTCACGGAGGTAAACGATGAATCTGGTACGTTTTGATCCATTCACCGTCATGCGAGATTTCGACCGACTCTTCGAGGAGAGTGGTCGCCCTGCCAATCAGTGGATGCCCAGGGTCGATGTGTTCGACAGAGACAACGACCTGGTGATTCGCACCGAGGTCCCCGGTGTTGATGCCGAGAGCATCGACGTCACCGTCGAAGGCGGGACCCTCACTATCAAGGGTGGACGCAGCTTCAAGTCTGAGGAGACGGAGCACAACTACCACCGCAAGGAGATTTTCGAGGGCTCATTCGAGAGGACGATCCTTCTCCCGGAAGGTATCGACCCCGAGGCGGTCACCGCGGCCAGCGAGGATGGCATCCTTGAGATCAGAATTCCGAAGCGGCCGGAGATTCTCCCCCGCAAGGTAACGGTCGAGGTTCAGCGCTAGGACCACTCTCTCCCCTCCCACAGCTCTAGCGCTGTTAAGGGCCGGCCCGTCCCCCCGGGCCGGCCCCCTCATTTCTTACTCAAGCCTTTGGGGGAAAGTACCGCGGGTGTCCGAAACGCGCTATCCATAAACGACCGCACCACATATAGTCAGAACGACAGTGAATGCCTCCGAAAACGAGCCGTCGTCCCCGACCGACCATCCATCTTCACTCGGACGCAAAATCGCAGTCGGTGTGGCTGGATCGGTCGTTACGACCGCCGGTGTTGTGATGCTCGTCACCCCCGGCCCGGGCATCCTCGCCATTCTGGGCGGATTGGGAATCCTGGGGTCGGAGTTTCCCACCGCACGACGGGCGCTGCAACGACTACGGCTCCGCTCCCCCGACGAGACCTGATCCGAACCGGCCAGTCGGAAGTTGTCCTTACAATGGGCTCGCTACTCAAGGAGCCTCTTGATCCATACCACTGAAGTTATCGAGGTAGACGACGAACTGGTGGCTGCTTTCGAGCGGCTGACGCCGCAACTATCATCGTCGAGCCCCGCCCCCGGAGCCGATGAACTGGCGGCGATAGTGGCAAGTCCGGCCACAGTGCTGTTCATCGCGCGGGACGTCGACACCGGACAGATCGTCGGTAGCCTCACGTTGGCGCTCTTCCGGATCCCGACCGGGATGCGAGCCTGGATCGAGGACGTGGTTGTGGACGAGGCGGCTCGCGGCAAGGGCGTCGGCAACACGCTCAACCAAGCAGCTCTCGACCGCGCCCGCACCGAAGGGGCCAAAACCGTCGACCTCACCTCCCGGCCATCGCGCGACGTGGCAAACCGCCTCTACAAGCGCATCGGATTCGAGCAGCGCGAGACCAACGTCTACCGCTACAAGCTGGACGGCTGACTACACGCCACCGTGGACGGGTGCCACCATCGAGCGACGAGTAAGCACTCCCAACGCCTGGTCGAGGTCGGCGATGATGTCGTCGGGATGCTCGCCGCCGACGCTGAGCCGGATCAGGTTCTGCGACACCGCCGCCAGATCACGCCCTTCGTCACCTTGCTGCTGGTGAGTAGATATTGCCGGGATAGTGGCAACGCTCTTGATGCGACCGAGGTCGGTGGCACGCCAGATCATGTCGAAACCATCAAACACCTTGCGTGCTGCCTCGGCACCGCCCTTGACCTCGAATGAGACCAGGTGGCCGTAGCGATTGACGTCGGTGCCGTAATCATCGGCTCCATCAACTAGCCACATGGTTCGAGCGGCGACATCGTGGCCGGGCATCGACTCAACACCCGGATAGGCGACGCGATCGATGTGATCGTGACCCTCCAGGTATTGCGCCACCTGCATTGTCGAGCTACTCATCGTGTCCATGCGATGGCGCAAGGTCCGCAAGTCGTTGATCGTCATCAACGCATTGAAGGCGCTCACACCGGGGCCATGATCACGGAACGGCAGAAGCTTGACGTACATAGCGAAGTTATCCCGCATCTCTGCCGGACCAATGTCCGTGGTGATGTCGTGCCGGGCAATAACTGCTCCCCCAATGGCAAACCCGCTCGACGTCATCGACTTCGTCGTCGACTGGATGACGATGTCCGCACCAAGGGTCAAAGGTCGGGTCAAAGCCGGGGTGGCGACTGTGCTGTCGATGATGAGCGGAAGCCCGGCGGCATGAGCGATATCGGCCACCGCCTCGATATCCATGACGCTGAGTAGCGGGTTGGAGGGAGTTTCCCCGTATACAAACCGGGTGCCGCCATCGATATTCTCGGCCCATTCGTTCAAGTCGAGCGGATCGCGTACCCAACGCACCTCGACACCACGCTCGACTCCGTAGCGCTGCCCGAACAACATGAACGTGCCGCCGTAGCAACGGGCGCTGACCACGATATTCATCCCGGGCTGTGGCTTCTCGAGGAATGGGTTGGTGGCCATGAACACCGCAGACATCCCGGATGCGGTGGCAAGCGCAGACACCTCACCGTCGAATCCATAACCCTCCAGAAGCGCCAGGGTCTCTTCGAGATAATGGACGGTGGGATTCGCAATCCGGGAGTAGACCCAAGCGGGCATCAGGTAGGCAAGGGCAGCCTCCATGTGGTCGCTGTTCTCAAAGTGCTGCGCCGAACTCATGAAGCCAGGCTCGATAATGCTGCCCTGGTTCGCCAGAGCCGCCTCCATGTCGTAGAGACCGTGCACCGCGATCGTGTCGAACTTCTTGGTGCGCATCACTGTGCGCCGGTTGGCCTCGGCAGCGGACATCGCCTCGCCGCGGGCGACATACTCGGCAACGCCATTGGTGTGCTCGCTCATCTGACTACCTCCCGGCCGGCAAGCCATTCGAGAGTCACTCGATGGGCAGCTGCGCTGTGGCCTTGATCTCTAGCAACACCAGGCTGGTGTTGAGACGTGCCATGCCGGGGATGGGGGTGAGCCGATTCACGACAAATTGCTGAAGCTCGTTGCGGTTGTGAAACACCGCCTTCAACAGATAGTCGAACTCTCCTGTGATGTGATGGCACTCCAACACTTCCGGCATGTCCTGGACCAGCTCTTTGAAGTGCTCGACTGCATCGAACTGGTGTAACTGGAGCGAGACACTGATGAAACACACCATGTCGTAGCCGATGGTCTCCCGGTCCAACAGCGTTGCGTACTGCCGGATTACTCCGGTTTCCTCAAGCCTCTTGACCCGGGCGTGAGTAGCCGGAGCGGAGAGCCCAACCCGACGAGCGACCTCAGCATTGCTGATACGACCGTCGGCCTGCAGCAACTGCAAGATCGCCTTGTCTGTCTCATCAAGACTCGCCTGTACCGAAGACTCTATCACCAGACACCCCTGTTTGTGAATAGTCCTTTTGCGATATTAGTGTTCTACTTTAGATGATTAATTCTAGGTGGTCAATACTTTAGATATCTTCGGTTCTGGATCGCCCAGGGATCAGACAACCGAAGGATCGAAGGAGGTGCGATCGATTGGTTGAGAGGCTGCGACCGCGACGAACCCGGGAATGGCTCGGCTGCGGACGAGTAGCCTTCGAATCCGGGACACAGGACGGGAGCCGATAGTGGCAAGTTACGCCGACACATACAGTCGCTCGCTCAAGGATCCAGACGGATTCTGGGCCCAAGCTGCCAACGCCATCGACTGGGACCTTGCTCCGACCCAGGTGCTGGACGAGAGCGATGCTCCGCTGTACCGCTGGTTCCCCGACGGTGCCCTGAACACCTGCTACAACGCCGTCGATCGGCATGTTGAAAATGGACGAGGAGATCAAGCAGCCCTGATCTATGACAGCCCGGTCACCGACACCGTGGCGACGTGGACCTACCGGCAGCTACGCGCCGAGGTCGCCCGCCTCGCCGGTGGCCTGAAATCGATGGGTGTGGCCAAAGGGGACCGGGTGGTCATCTACATGCCGATGATCCCCGAGACTGTATTTGCAATGCTCGCCTGTGCGCGGTTGGGGGCGGTGCACTCGGTCGTGTTCGGTGGGTTCGCCGCCAACGAGCTTGCCACCCGCATCGATGATGTCACTCCCAAGGTGATCATGTCCGCGTCGTGTGGCATTGAGCCGGGGCGGATCGTCGAGTACAAGCCGCTGCTTGATGGTGCCATCGATCTCTCCACTCACCAGCCCGAGCAATGTGTCATCCTCCAGCGGGAGGAACATGCGGCGACGCTAACTCCGGGTCGGGATCTCGTTTGGTCAGACCTTGTCGCCGACGCCGACCCAGCCGAGTGTGTAGTCGTCGCGGCCACCGATCCGCTCTACGTGCTGTACACCTCCGGAACCACCGGTCGGCCCAAGGGCGTCGTCCGGGACAACGGTGGACATGCCGTTGCGCTGGCCTGGAGCATGAAGAACATCTACAACGTGGACCCGGGCGAGACCTACTGGGCGGCATCCGATGTGGGTTGGGTGGTAGGCCACTCCTACATCGTCTATGGACCTCTCATCCACGGGTGCACAACCGTCCTCTATGAGGGCAAGCCGGTGGGGACGCCGGACCCTGGTGCCTTTTGGAGAGTGATCTCACAGCACAACGTCTCAACCCTCTTCACGGCCCCAACGGCGTTGCGGGCGATCAAACGTGACGACCCGCGTGGCGAATACCTCGAGGGTCATGACATGTCGCGGTTTCGGGCACTTTTCCTCGCAGGAGAGCGCTGCGACCCCGACACCCTCCACTGGGCTGAGGACGTGCTGGGCGTCCCGGTGATCGACCACTGGTGGCAGACCGAGACGGGCTGGCCGATCGTTGCCAACCCACTCGGGATCGAGCCACTGCCCATCAAGCCCGGCTCACCAACTGTGCCGATTCCAGGATGGGACGTGCGAGTCGTCGATTCAGAAGGAAACGAACTTCCGGCGGGAACCATCGGTGAGATCGTGATCAAGTTGCCACTCCCGCCCGGTGCTCTGCCGACTCTGTGGAGCAATGATGAGGGTTTCATCCAGTCATATCTCAACAGCCACCCCGGGTACTTCATCACCTCCGACGCCGGACTCAAGGACAAGGATGGATACGTATCCATCATGAGTCGCATCGATGACATCATCAACGTCGCCGGTCACCGACTATCGACCGGAGGCATGGAGGAGGTCCTCGCCGGGCACCCCGACGTAGCCGAGTGCGCCGTGATCGGAGTCGCGGACCAACTCAAGGGACAGATCCCTCTGGGTTTCGCAGTGCTCAAGGCCGGCGTCACCAAGACACCGACGGAGGTAACAGCGGAACTCATCACCAGGGTCAGAGATCAGATCGGGCCGGTAGCGGCTTTCAAGGTGGCGACCGTGGTTGACCGGCTTCCAAAGACCAGATCAGGAAAAGTGCTGCGCGGAACGATGCGGGCCATAGCCGACGGCACCCCCTGGAAAATGCCCGCCACCATCGACGACCCCACAATCCTGGACGACATAGAGGAGTCGCTGCAGGAACTGGGCTACCCCCGGTAGCAGTCTCTCCGTTCTTGCGGATCTGGTGCCGGATATACGGCTTGACGTCCGCAAGTTCAGGCGTCCGCTAAGTCCCCTTGTAGTTGAGGATCGCTCGCAGCCGCTGCTTGACGACGACCAGATCGGCGGAGAGTCGCATCACTTCTTCAATATCTTTGTACGCCTCGGGATGCTCATCGACAAGACGGGCCGCCTTGCTCCCAAGCCAGGTCCGTCCTTCCATTGCCTTTGTCAGGCTGGCGGCGGTGAGAGTCTTGCGGGCCCGGGTGCGCGACATCCGTCGGCCGGCGCCGTGGGCACTCGATGTGTACGAGTCGGGGTTGCCGCGACCCTCCACCAGGTAGGTGCTGGTGCCCATCGATCCGGGGATGATCCCCCGCTCCCCCGCCCTTGCACTAATCGCACCCTTGCGGGTGATCCACAACAGCTTGCCGAAGTGTTCCTCCTGGGCGGTGTAGTTGTGGTGGCAGTTGATCCTGTCGAGCTCGGTTCCCTTGCCAACAAATTGGAACAATTCCTTCAGCAGAGCATCGAGCATCATCTCCCGGTTGGTGCGGGCGTACGCCTGAGCGAACATGAGATCACCGAGGTAGATCTCGAACTCGCGAGTTCCCTCGAGCAGATATGCAAGATCGGGATCCTCCAGGGCGATGTCCATCCGCCTGACGACCGATTTGGCCTCGGCGATATGGGACTGGGCAAGCTGATTCCCGATACCCCGAGACCCGGAATGCAGCACCGCCCACACCCGCTCTTGGTCGTCGAGGCTTACCTCGACGAAGTGGTTACCGGCGCCAAGACTGCCCAGCTGGTCGTGGGCCTTCTTCTCCAGCCGATCTGTAAGGGCGGTGCGAGGACGGTTCGCCTTAAGCCAGGCTGCGGGGCGGCCAGTAGTCGCCACCTGGCGACTCTCGTGCCCACGGCCAACGCCGGCAGGAATAGCGATTTCGATGGCGCGCAGCAGCGGGGCGAGATTGCCGGGCAGGTCGGAGGCGACCAGATCGGTAAGAACCGCCGCCATCCCACATCCGATATCCACCCCAACACACGCCGGGATCACAGCACCCCGGGTAGGAACAACTGAGCCAATCGTTGCTCCCAGGCCCACATGAGCGTCCGGCATCAATGCCACATGACCAGCGACAATCGGAAGCCTGGCGGTCCGCCGTGCCTGACGTATCGCCTCGCCCTCGAGGTCCTTTGCCCAAACTTTGAGGTTCTTTTCGACAACTTGCATCACGACACTTCCATACACTCCATTGTCGTACAAATGACCTACCTGTTGCTGCCAAATCCCGGGTACACTCGCCGCCCGAAGGCCCGTCCCGAATAGGACGACTCCATGCGCGTGCTCATTGTTGAGCACGATGCCGAGCTGCCTTCTTGCAGCGCGCCGTGGGCGGATGACCTGACCTCCGAACGATCAGGCTCCGATGGTCATCAGATCGTGGCCGACGATAACGTCACCGGTGAATCGACCGTCGGCGTAGTCCTGCATTGCCACCAGCATCACGCCAGGTTTCTCCCGGAGATGGGTCAGCACCAGTCGCTTCGCCCCAGCATCGTTGGCGACTTCCACCGCCTGCTCCACACCGCCGAGGATCGACTCCGTCAGGAATTCGAGGTCGGGTTCGGTGACCTCTGAGGGTGCGAGATAGCTGCACATCACCAGTAGATCTACATCCCTGGCCATCTCGACCAGCCCCGGGCTCGGAATCGCGTCGCCACTGACTGCAGCGGTCTTGCCGCCTCCCTCAAACCTGAACCCCAGTGCGGACCAGTCGGGCAACCCCAGCACCTCACCATGGTCAACTGCCGCGGCAGCAATCTGCACGTCACCGACCATGCCCGACCACCCGTGACCCACTTCGGAGACTGCAATCATGTCCTCGATCGGGCGGAGCGACCCACCGAGTAACTCGTCCTCGCGCAGCCGAAAGGCAATGTCGGCGCGGTAGACCGTCGAGATCAACGCCTCCGTGATGACAGCGGTGCCGCGCGGTCCAATGACCGGGAGCGGATCGGTTCGGCCCAGGTTCCAGCTCGCCAGAAGCACGTCGCCCAGGTCGCCGATGTGATCGAAATGGTGATGTGTCAGCAACACAGCATCGAGTTCGTCAAGACCGATACCAGCCTGCGCAAGCCGTAGGCAGACCCCCCTCCCCGCGTCAACCAGGAGCAGACGTCCGGAGGCGTCGATGAGAGTCGCCGGGCCTGCCCGATCCGGGTCGGGCCTGGGGCCACCGGTGCCAAGCAGTGTCACATACATATGCGCCCAGTATGCCGTCTATGCACGCAATGTAGGGATTCCGAGAGGAATCGACTTGACTCTCCCCCAGGGGGAGACCCCTGCAGGGCAGGCGAGTCGTGAAGCCCTGCCGATGCCGCATAGGACCCCGGCTCAAGCAACATGAGCTCGAAACCGATGTCTGCTGCAGGAGGTTCCCGTGATTCACCGTTCCATATACCGGCGACTCCAGAGCGCGGTTGTGGCGGTGACTCTCGGCATAGTCGGGTCGGTGTTCGCCCCGATCGTGACCTCCGCCGTTCTCACCCCTGCCTTCGCCCAGACTTGCCCCGATCCAACACTGACTCCGCATGATCCACGAGCGGCTTGGGTCGAGGGAACCCGGGCAGCCGACGATGGCGCCACCCGTGACTTCTACAACCGGGCGGCAATGCTGGAGTGGGACAACTTCATGGGCGACTGGCGTGACTCCACTGGAACACCCCAGGGCGACGCTGCCTATGCCACATCAACGCTGCCGGACGACAACATCCCGGGACCGCACACGTGGAATGTGACCTCGCTTGTGGCCGAGTGGATAGCAGGCACCCCGAACCAGGGTTTTCTGCTTAGACAAACCGGCGGGTCGGGACCGTTCAACTTCTACAGCAAGGAGCACCCGGTAGTTACTGAACGCCCGATGCTGACGATTGCGACGAGCTCCGGCAGCTTCAACCTCTACCCCGAAGCAGACACCCACCTCGACGCCTCGACATATCAGGGGTTTGGCGATGCAACGACGCTCCGTATCGGAGGAAACCCGACCTTGCTTCGTTTTGACCTCTCCGCGATCCCCATCGACGCCGTTGTGACGTCGGCGACCTTGCAGCTATTCAGCTTTGAGGAGTACGGGACTTCGTCCCTGGAGGTCGGGGTCTTCCAAATCTTCCACGATCCCGGAACGCTGCCGCCCGCCGCCAACGGGCTCGCCTACTCATTCACCGATGACAGCGGCATCGCAACTCATCCCGACGTCCTCGAGTTCACAGAATTCACCGACGCAGGCTGGGCAGATGTCTACGACGGAGGTACCGATTCACCCACACTGGAAGTTGTTTCGTCTGCACCCGGATTCGAACAGATCGATGGAAACGCGCTGAAAGTGACGGTACCTGCGGGTATCAATACGGGGATGGGCGTCGGGTTCAAGTTTGGCGACCAGACCGGCTCAGAGCCAACCGAAATCTACTTCCGCTACTACGTGCGTATCGACCAAAGCTGGGATCCCACCTATGGCGGTAAGTTCCCCGGTATCTCCGGCACCTATGGTGTTGCCGGCTGGGGCGGCCGCCCCTCTGACGGCACCAACGGTTGGTCGGCGCGGGGCGGATACCACCCAACGATTCCCGAGAACAACCCACTCGGCGACACAGTTCCCGTCGGCCACTACGTCTATCACGCCGACCAGGCCACCATTTACGGCGACAACGTTCTGTGGCAGGACGGGTACCTGGGCTTCCTCGAAAAGGACCGCTGGTACAGCGTCGAGCAGCACCTGGTGCTCAACACTCCCGGCGTGAACGATGGCATCCTTGAAGCCTGGGTGGACGGGCGTCTCGCCTATCGGGGAACAGACTGGCGCTGGCGTGACACAGACAGCCTGAAGATCGAGCAGATCTGGCTGAACGTCTATCACGGCGGAATCGACGTCCCCGACCAGGACATCAGCCTGTACATCGACAATGTCGTAATCGCTTCTAGCTATATCGGGCCCATGACCGGTGCCCCGTGCGCACCCACCAGCGGAACGTTCATCGATGACGACGATTCAGTCTTCGAAGCGGATATCGAGCGTCTTGCGGCCGCAGGGATCACCAAGGGCTGCAACCCACCAATCAACGACAGGTACTGCCCTGACGATGGAGTCACCAGAGACCAGATGGCGGCGTTCCTCGTCCGGGCACTGGGCCTGACCGACTCCGGCACAACCGACTTCGTCGACGACGATGGATCCATCTTCGAAGCCGACATTGAACGTCTTGCCACCGCAGGGATCACCAAGGGCTGCAACCCACCGATCAACGACAGGTACTGCCCGGGTAGCAGCGTGACCAGAGACCAGATGGCGGCGTTCCTCGTCCGGGCGCTGGGCCTGATCGACTCCGGCACAACCGACTTCGTCGACGACGATGGATCCATCTTCGAAGCCGATATCGAACGATTGGCGACCGCAGGCATCACCAAGGGCTGCAACCCACCAAT
>JAYEIP010000359.1:0-5194 GCA_034660155.1 Actinomycetota bacterium
GTGGTGATGTTGCGTAACTACTCGAATGCCGTCCTGCTGGTACAGCCCGATGGCTGGTCTGCTGCCGATCTCGGGTCGGTGCAAGACTTCGCCCGGGCGCAACGCTTCGATGTCGTCACGATGCCGAGTCTCGATCCGGCCGAGACGAACCGGTTCAGCGTGATCCCCGATGAGCAATACTCGGTGCTTGCCGCCGAACTGCTGACAGTCGCGGACCCGGAGCCAACGTATGCGGAATACGAGTTCGACATCAGCCCGCCGACCGACGATCACCCGTTCTTTGGGCACTATTTCAAATGGACCCAAACGGGGGAGGTGCTCGACAGCCTGGGACGCACCTGGCAGCCGTTCGGGGGTGCCGGCTATCTGGTGCTGGTCGCGTTCTTGGTGCTGGCGACCGTGAGCGCGGTCGTGCTGATTGTGGCGCCGCTGGCTGTGCGGCGCCGGGCGGATCGTGGGAGGTTCGCTGTCCCGGCCGGGTTGCGGCGGTGGACGCTCGGGTACTTTGGTCTGCTCGGGTTCTCGTTCCTGCTGATGGAGATCCCGCTGGTTCAGCTTTACATTTTGCTGGTCGGCAATCCGACGACGGCGTTCGCTGTTGTGGTGTTTGCGGTGTTGACGGCTTCGGGGGTGGGGTCGATGTTGTCGCCCCGGGTGTCGTGGCGGGTGGGGGCAGTGCTGTTGACGGTGACAGCTCTTGTATACCCCTTCCTGATCCGCGGGCTCACCACGGTGGCGCTACCGGCCCCGTTGTTGCTGCGGGTGATCGTCGGGGCGGTAGCGATCGCCCCGCTCGGTTTCCTGATGGGGATCATGTTCCCTCGCGGGATCGCCTACCTGGAGCAGCGGGCGCCGCACCTCGTGCCGTGGGCGTGGGGTATCAACGGCACGGTATCTGTGATCAGTGCGGTGACGGCCGCTCTGCTGGCCCTGGCATTCGGCTTCTCGTTCGTGCTGGTTGTGGGCGCGGCCGGCTACGGGCTGGCGGCGTTGTTGGCGGTAGGGGCAGATCGATCAATCGTCGGCGCGGGTGAAAGGCACGAATAGGACACCGCCCAGGTTCTCGCCGGTGATGTCACCAGCAGCATCGACCGTGAAGCGCCACATGGTTTGCATAGCGCCGATGGGCCCGACCGGGATGACGAGGGCGGCATCTTCGTCGAGCTGATCGATGAGCGGTTGGGGGACGTGGTCGGGGGCGGCGGTGACCACGATGCCGTCGAAGGGGGCGTGTTCGGGCCACCCGTAGTAGCCGTCACCAGCGGCGACGGTGACGGTGTAGCCGAGTTCGGTGAGGGTGGTGTCGGCCCGGGTGGCAAGTTCGGGGATTATCTCCATGGTGTAGACCTCGCAACCGATGGCGGCAAGGACGGCGGCCTGGTAGCCAGAGCCGGTGCCGATCTCGAGCACTTTGTCGCCGGGGCCGACTCCGAGAGCCTGGCTCATCATGGCGACGATGTACGGCTGGGAGATGGTCTGGCCGTAACCGATCGGCAGCGGGTAGTCGTTGTAGGCGTCGCCGGCGACGTTGTCGGGCACGAAGCGGTGGCGGGGCACCGTCCCTAGCGCCTCGAGCACGTTCGGGTCGGTGATATCGCGGGCTTCGATCTGCCACTCCACCATGTTGACTCGCTCTTCTGCTCTGTTG
Organism: Actinomycetota bacterium; assembly: GCA_034660155.1. Classification (GTDB taxonomy): domain Bacteria; phylum Actinomycetota; class Acidimicrobiia; order Spongiisociales; family UBA5794; genus JAAETI01. Next base: position 1,649 of record JAYEIP010000359.1, read on the forward strand.
TTGAGGTCGGCCGTTGTGGACGTGGACGCTGACGACGAGGTCACCGCGGTGGGTGAATCGGGCCCGGGCGAACCTACCTCGGTGACGGGTGGCAGCGGCGCCGCTGCGGAACATCCGGCGACCAGCACCACCGCGAGCCAATTCCAACGCCTCACCCTGTCAATGTTATCGGGAGTTTGGGGCTGAGAGCAGAGTACCTGACGGACTCGCTTATGCCTCTTCGTCGACGAGATGCGCCGGAAAGCCGCCACGGGCAATCGGTCCCCACCGCTCGATCTCGATCCGGATCAGCACCTTGCCCTGGTGCACCATGGCCTCGCGGTACTCGTCCCAATCGGAATGCTCGCCGGCGATGTTACGAAAGTACTCCACCAGCGGCTCCAGCGCCTCGGGAAGGTCGAGGACCTCGGCCGTGCCGTACACCTGAACCCACTCTTTCCCGAAGTCGTCGGACAGAACGCAGACCGATGCCGCTGGATTGCGTCGAATGTTGTGGACCTTGGCGCGGTACGGGTAAGTGGAGATGACCAGCCGACCGTCGTTATCCACCCCCATGGTGTTCGGTGACATCTGCGAGCTGCCATCGCCGCGGATGGTGGAAAGGATTGCATGGTGTCGAGGCCGGATGAATTCGAGTAGCTCATCTCGGCCGACGGTGACGTTGGTTGCAATGGTGCGTGCCATGGCTCCAGCATAGGGAGGGAGGGGGACTCGATTGTTGGTCCCACTCTTTGACCTGACACCGAACATATGTTCGATTAGGGTGATGACATGGCGGAGACAGCCACCATTCTTCATGCCGATCTGGACGCTTTTTACGCCTCGGTTGAGCAGTTACTCGACCCGTCGTTGCGGGGGAAGGCGATTGCCGTCGGTGGCGGAGTCGTGCTGGCTGCCTCCTATGAGGCCAAGGCATACGGGGTACGCGGTGGCATGCCCGGTCGCCAGGCGCGGGAATTGTGCCCTCAGTTGCGTTTCGTGGGAGGCCACTTCAAGGAGTACCAGCGGCTCGGCGACGAAGTCATCGACGTCATGCGTGACTTCACCCCGCTGATTGAGCGCATCTCAATCGACGAGGCGTTTGCCGATGTGTCGGGCTCGGTCCACCTGTTTGGCTCCCCGGCGCAAATGGGTAAGGAGATCCGGCGTCGGGTGAAGGACGAGATCGGGCTCCCCGTTTCGGTCGGCGTGGCCCGCACCAAGCATCTGGCAAAGATCGCTTCGCAAGTGGCGAAACCCGACGGCATGATCGTTGTTGAACCGGAAACGGAACTGGAGTTTCTTCACGATCTCCCCGTTGGCTTGATGTGGGGGGTCGGGCCGGTCACCAAAAAGCGGCTGGCCGAAATGGGCATCTCGACCATCGGCCAACTCGCCGATACTCCGGGCCGTTCGCTGGAACGTCTGTTGGGACAATCCGTTGGCGGCAAGCTGGGAGCGCTCGCTTGGAACCGCGACCCCCGGGAAATCGAGACCCATCATCGGGCCGGTTCGGTTGGTGCCCAATCTGCACTGGGCAAAAAGCCCGCAACCGACGAGGTCATCAGCCCCACGCTGCGCCATTTGGCCGACCGGGTCGCTACCAGGCTCCGGGCGAAGAATCGGGCGGGGCGAACGGTGACGGTGCGGGTGCGCTTCGCCGACCTGCGTGCCATCACTCGGTCCGTCACCCTGCCGGCTGCGATCTCGGCGACGGTGATCCTGGCAGAGATCGCGGCCGACCTGGTCCGCACGGCGTTGACCGACCATCCCGAGGAGAAGGTCATCTCTCTGCTGGCGATCTCGGTGTCGCATCTGGAGCAGGACGCAGTGCTCCAGCTCGAGTTGCCCTTTGAGCTCGAGGGCGAGGCGCGCCGTCCCGGCACGGAGAAGGGTGCGGCCCGCTGGGTGCTGGACCGGTCGGTGGACAAGGTGCGGGACAAGTACGGCCGGAAGGCAGTCGGGTACGGGTCGGTGGAGTTGGGGGAGTCACGTTCGGTACCCGATGCCTTCCGCGAGCTGGCCGAAAAGGACGGGTGAAAGGGCCGCGGCCGGGAGCGTGCGATTGCCGCCCCATCCGACCCTCGCCCGACACGGAGAGTGGTTTTCGTGGCTCGGTCACCTGCGAAGACCTCCTTACCCATAAGAGGGGGACTGATGCCCAGCGTTTCCGGGCATTCCGGCGGTATTTCCCTCCCGAGAAGGACGGGTAACCGCGGGTGCGGAGTTCCGAGAATCTGCCAGGGAGCGTTGCTGATTCATATTGAGCGCTTGTCCCCGTCTTATATCGTGATCCGTCATTGTTCATCAATACGTTCGGGAGGAATGCGTATCGAGACACCGACGCTGCGCGATGCAGCCAGGCAAACCATGGAGCGGTTTGGTAAGTTGCTCGATGCCCGTTCACCGGTGACGGAGCGGCGTCGGCTGCGGGTGATTCGCTCGATGTATCACGAGGGCGCTCGTTTTCGCCCCTGGGTGTGGCGGTTCGCCACCTTGATGGCGTTGTCGGTTCTATTGGCGTCCCTGGGTCTAGTGGCGGATTCGCCCGCGGTGATCATCGGGGCGATGGTGGTGGCGCCGCTGATGGGCCCCGTGTTGGGGGTGTCGGCCGCAGTAGTGATGGGATGGCCTCGCCGCGGGGTGCAACAGGCCGTGGTGGTGTTGGTGGCTGCGGCGGGTGCGATCACTTTGGCGGCTCTCCTATCGATTCCCTTGGGTACCTTCGAGGCACCGTCTAGCGAGTTGCTGGCACGAACCAAGCCCAACATCCGCGACCTTGTTGTGGCGATGGTGGCGGGCACGGTGGGCGCCTACACAATGGTGCGCCGCGAGGCCGCAGAGGCGATGGCTGGGGCCGCGATCGCCGTTGCCCTCGTGCCACCACTGGCGACGGTGGGGATTTCGCTGTCGGCGGGACGGATCGACATGGCAGTTGGTGGGTTGATGCTGGTTCTGGCGAATGTCGCCGGGGTGATGTTTGCCGGGGCGATCACATTTATCTTCGTTGGGTTCGTGCCGGGGATGAGCCTGGCCGAAGGTGCCGGCCAGATAGTCCGTGGATTGCGGTGGGTGGCGTTGGCGGTGGTGTTGATGGTGGTCCCGCTCCAGTGGGCCGGTCCCGGACTGTTATCGCCGCCACCCGAGGGCAGCGATGTCGAGCAGATCGTGGAAGATTGGTCCGCCGATGCGACTCGCCCCGCCGATGTGATCGAGGTTGGAGTCGCGGTGGAGGGAGGTGTCGCCAACGTCGACGTTGTGGTGGCGAGCTCAGGCCGACTCCCCAGTGTCGAAATGCTGGCGGATTCGCTGTCCCAGGAGCTGGGCCGCGAGGTGATTGTGGAACTGCAGCAGGTGGAATCGTCAACGCAACGAGCCTCAGTAGGCGGCTAACGCCCTCGACCTTACCGAGAGCTTCTATGTGGCTCGTGCGTGGCGGGTCGACAGCGGGGCGAATATCGCGACGGGCCAGTAGCCCAGAGCGAGCTGATCGAATCGTGCAGCGATCCGCAGGTATTTAGCATTGGCCCACGGCTAAGAAGCGAGGGCAGGATGATGCGTTCAGTG
>JAYEIP010000360.1:0-5186 GCA_034660155.1 Actinomycetota bacterium
CATATCCGAAGTCGGTCAGGTTGATCGCGTCGGGAATAGTGGCGACGAGTTCGTAGTCGTTGTTGTACACCGTGATCGTGTGGCGATACATCATGTTCTGGGCGAAGATCAACCCGGCACCGTTGGTAACGACCGATTTCGGAGCGATGTCGCCGGTGATAGTTGCGACCTGCTCAAGTCGGAGATCGGTTGTTGGGGACAGAGTCGTGGTGGTTGTCGGGGGCGCGGTGACGGTGGCCACCGGACCGAGAGGTTCGAGCGACGGCGCGGTGCCGGGCGGTTCTTGGGCATCTGCTCCGCTGCACGCCGCAGTGGCGATGGCGACCGCGATCCACATCACAATCCGTGTCTGCATCGGCATATGAAACCCGCTTTGGCGACGTATCTCAAGGACCAACCGCCTTCGCGGCCGTTTGCTGGCAGATAGGGTGGCTCCATGCTTCCGTTCTCTAACCCCATCAAGCCGATGAAAGCTCGTGTGCGAGAGACCCCGCCGGCGCCACCCGGTTGGGTATACGAGCCCAAATGGGACGGTTTCCGGATGATTGCCTGGTCGGGCGACGAACCCCGCCTGGAGAGCCGCAACGGCAAGAACCTCCTCAGGTACTTTCCCGAGCTGAGGCCTGCTCTGGCCGAGTTGCCGGCAGGGACCGTGGTTGATGGCGAAGTCGTCATTATCCGTGATGGCGCTACCGCTTTTGACACTCTCCAGATGAGGATTCACCCCGCCGAGTCCCGGATCAACCTGCTCTCCGCCGAGACACCGGCCAGCCTGATCGTGTTCGACCTGCTGGCGTATGACGGAGTGAGCATGCTGGATCGGCCGTATGCGGAGCGCCGATCGTCGCTCGAGAAGATCTATGCCGGACTGGGTGACGACTGGTATCTGACTCCGGTCACCGACGATCTGGGCGAGGCGGAGCGATGGTTCCACGAATATGAAGCAGCTGGCTGCGACGGCATCATCTGCAAGCAAACCGACCAGCCGTACGTTGAGGACAAACGAAACTGGATCAAATGGAAACACCGCCGCAGCATCGACTGTGTTGTCGGCGGCTACCGGATTCACAAGGACGGCGACAAGATCGGGTCCTTGCTATTGGGCCTCTACAACGACGAGGGTCAATTGCACTTCATCGGGCACTGTTCGGGCTTCTCCAACCAGGATCGGGTTGAGATCCTTGAACAGTTCGAGCAACTGAGGACGGCTAACAGCTTTGGCGACGAAGCTCGCCGTCCCGGCGCCGAGAGCCGTTGGACGGGCGGGAAAGATCTGTCGTGGATTCCGGTCGAGCCGGGCGTCGTCATTGAAATCAGCTACGACCAGCTGCAAGACGGCCGCTTTCGACACGCAACTCGCTTTGAGCGTTGGCGGTTCGACAAGGACGCCGCCGAGTGCACCATGGACCAGCTGGAGCGACCCACCGGTGCCACCTTTGACCAGGTCGTAGGGCGCTAGCCTCCTCGTCGTGGATTTTCTTACCAACCCCGAAATCTGGATCGCGAGGGCCTGATCCTGTTCTTTGGTGGGCTCTTCCTACTCGCCAAAGCCACCTGGGAGATCCACGGCAGCGTCGAAGCCGAAGAGCACGGCCAGGCCGGTGGCGCGGTCGCATCCTTCGGAGCAGTGATCTTTCAAATAGCGCTCATCGACATCGTGTTCTCTCTCGACTCCGTCATCACCGCCATCGGTTTGGCCGAGGAGGTCGGAGTGATGATTGCGGCCGTCGTGGTTGCGGTGCTGGTGATGATGGTGATGGCCCGGCCGATCAGCGCCTTCGTAGAGAAGCACCCTGCTGTGAAGATTCTTGCGCTCAGCTTCCTGCTGCTCATCGGCGTGTCGCTGGTGGTGGAGGCATTCGAATTCGAGATCCCGAAGGGCTACATCTACTTTGCTATGGCCTTCTCCGTCTTCGTCGAAATGCTCAACATCCGGTATCGCAAGAATCGCCCGCTTGATCTTCACGGGATATCGCTTGATGACGTGGCAGAGGCGCCTGCCCCCGCCGACTGAGCCTCCGTCTCGAGACGGAGTGCCCGACCCCGCAGCAATCGGTCCCGGCGAGGAGGTCGCTCTGGAAGCAATGCAGGAATCGACAGAAGTATGTGAGTAACTGATGTATCCAAAACGGCAGCTCGTTCGTCTTTAGTGCGTATGTGGGATGGAGATCCCTTTGAACCTGAAGGAGAATGAAATGTCGAAGATCACCAATGAGGCAAGCTGGGACCGGATTGCGCGAGTGGTGCTCGGTGTTGCCCTGATCTACATTGGATTTTCGAGCACGGTCAGCGGCGGCCTGGGTGTGTTCCTCGGAATCATCGGTTTTGTGCCGCTCATCACGGGCCTAGTGGGTTGGTGCCCGATCTATGCGATCACCAAGTTCCGCACCGGTGGCGAGTCTGCCTAAGCGAGCTTGAGGAAGAGCAGCAATGGCTGCGGACACAATCCTGGCCGGTTACACCCGGCCCACCCTGATCGAGGTCATGGCTCCCCATTGTGTCGAGTGTCGGGCGATGCAGCCCGATCTCGACGCAGTGGCCGGGGCGAACAGTGACACGGTCGACTTCGTGCCGATCGACGCCAGCCGCGATCTGGAGCTGGCGTCGGCGCTTGGGGTGATGGGGACACCTACTCTTATCGCCGTGAAAGACGGAGCCGAAGTCGCTCGCTTTACCGGAAGACGGTCACGTGGTGAGCTCGAAGAGCTGTTTGCCGCCGTGGCATCAGGCAGCGCCGACTCGATTTCTCGGGTCGGCAAGAGCGATCGCATCGTGTGGTCGTTCGCCGGCGTGTTGCTGGCGGCTGCCGGCCTATTGATGGGCCCGGCGTGGATTCTGGTCGTCATCGGTGCCGGGCTCACCGCGTACGCCAACCTGCCCCGCCGCCACTCCGGATCAAACGGATGATCGAGGTCGACGACCTCTGTGACCACCTCGACGGTCTCTACCGGTTCGCCCTCGCACTCACCAGAGACGCTGATCTTGCTGCCGACCTCGTCCAGGACACGTTCATCCGTGCGATGGAGCGTCGCGACCAATACCGGGGCGACTCTCCGCCGGGTGCCTGGATGCGTCGCATTCTGCACAACCTTGCCATCGACCGGGTGCGGAGATCGTCCCGCGAGATTGTGGTTGAAGAGGTGGAGGAGAAGTGGCAGGCCGACGAATACACGGTCGATCCTGCTGCGGTTGCCGAAAGAGCCCAAACGCGTGAGGAACTCGAGGATGCGCTGGTCCGACTGCCGTTTGGTTACAGGACGGTGGTCGTCCTTCACGACGTGGAGCAGTGGAAGGTCAGAGAGATCGCCGAGTTGCAGGACATCTCGCTGCCGGCCGCAAAACAACGATTGCGCCGCGGGCGCATGATGCTGGTCGCAGCCCTTGCCGAGGGTCATGAACGCCGGACCATGCTCAAGGAGGTACCAATGAGGTGCTGGGACGCTAGGAAACACGTTTCCGATTATCTCGACGGAACGCTGGAATCTTCGACATCGACGGTGGTAGAGACCCACCTTGCCGCATGCCCGACCTGCCCACCGCTCTATGCCGCGTTGGTCGGCACCCACGCCGGCCTCGCTGAGCACCGCGACCCCGATTCGGTTATTCCTCCGGACGTGCTGCAGCGAATCCTCGCACTGCGGGGCTCGTAAGGCCCAATATGAGGCAGCCCGGCTAGCCTCCCGCCGATTCGTCGAGACAATCAACGTCGTGCTGGCTGAGAGCCTGGCGCCAATGGGGAACTGATGATCGCTTTGGCTGCGACCCGTACCGGCCTCACTCCCAATTCTCGCTTCGCATCTTTGATGGTTGCACCCGCGGCGGCTCGCCCGGCATCTTCGGATAATGAGGTGGCCAGGGTGCGTCACCGATCCCGTTGGACTCATCGGCTGCGACCATTGCCAGCAGGGGATCGAGCCGGTAGGAGATGTCATCGATTCCTTCGGTGAGGTCACCGACGTCGGCGAATCGGTCCTTGAAACTAACCATGTCGAGGGCTTTGTGGTCGATCGTCGCTAGCTCGTCCCAGCCAAATGGGGTCGACACCAGACCGGTGTGGCGGACGCTGTAGGCAGAGGCGATGGTGCGGTCCCGTGCGACCTGGTTGTAGTCGATAAAGATGCCGTTTCGTTCTTCCTTCCACCACGCAGTAGTCGCCAGTTCGTGACGTCGCTCCAGCTCGCGGGCAAAAGCCAGCACACCGCGCCGCATCTGGTGGTAGTCCCACTCTGGTGCGATCCGAACGTAGATGTGGATGCCACGATTACCGGAGGTCTTCGCCCAGGCTACGTATCCGAGTTCGGTCAACAATTCGTTGGCGGCGGCGGCGACGTCGCGGGCCGCCTCGAAATCAAACCCTTCCGACGGGTCGAGGTCGATGCGCAGCTCATCGGGGTGGTCGATGTCGTCGCCCCGGGCATTCCATGGATTGAAATCAAGACAGTTCATCTGGGCCATCCAGATGACGTCGCCAACATCGAGGGGGAGGAACATTCGACCGGGGCGAGCCGATGGGAAGCGCACGTCGACCGTACTGCGAGCGTTCTTCGGTGCCCGTTTCACGAAGAAGGGGTCTTCCTTGACGCCTTTGGTCCAACGCTTCAGGCTCACCGGCCGGTTCCGCACACCACGCAGTGCCGCTTCGTCACACATCAGAAAGTGCTCGACAACATCAAGCTTGGTCCACCCCTGATCGGGAAAGACAATCTTGTCCGGGCTGGAGATTCTGATCTCCCGCCCTGCTGCCTCTACGTGTACTTCTCTGCGGCTCACCCGTCGAGCGTAGCGTGTCGGCCCGGCGTCGTTTCCCGCAACATATTGCCCGACGCAACGCCGGACCCCTACGGAAGATTCAGCGCCCTTGTTAGGAATGCGGCCATTTGAGCCCTGGTGACCTGGTCGTCGGGGCAGTATTTGTCGTTGATTGGTGGGTTGCAGCCCTTGGTGATGCCTGCGGTCGCCAATCGTTCGATATCGGCTTCGAAGATGGATCCATCGTCGTCGACGAAGTCGGTTGTGCCGGAGTCGGTCAGGCCCAGTGCCCGGACGAGGAACGCCGCCATCTGGTCTCTGGTCACGCTGCTACCCGGGCAGTACCTGTCGTTGATTGGTGGGTTGCAGCCCTTGGTGATCCCTGCGGTCGCCAATCGTTCGATATCGGCTTCGAAGATGGATCCATCGTCGTCGAC
>JAYEIP010000361.1:0-8249 GCA_034660155.1 Actinomycetota bacterium
CAAAGTTGGCAAGACCGCTGCTGAAGTGCGCGCCTGGGAGCGTGACAACGAATTGCCGGAATACGGCATCCTGGAACGGCTCGCCGAGACCCTCGAACTTGACCTTGATGACATCCGCTCCCGCTTGGAGTCCGCCGAGGACACCGCTGAACCGGAGCCCGAGGCTGAAGCCGACGGCGAGGTAGAAACCGGAGCGACCGAAGGTGCTCCGGTCGATGCTGACGGCCCGGCTGCTGCTGCCGAGGAACCCGATGATGGCGGGTTCGCTGTGGAAGATCCGTTCACGCCTCCAGGCGATGAGGATGACGAGTCAGCAGAAACTGCGGAAGAGGACCCTACGCCGGTGAGCGATTCAGGGTTTGCTCCTGACCCGGACTTGGACCTTCTTGATGCTCCGACGGAACCGGTTCCAGTTCCAATCATTACCGAGACTGCCACGGCAGCGCGTGCCGGGCGAGCAGTGGCAGTGATCGAAGAACGCCCCCCGCTCCCACTGGTGGAAGCGGCTCCTGATGAAGATCCCGGCTTGCTCCGCTATCTCGAACCTCTTCAGATCCTCTTCGATCCAAATAACCGCTACCTCTACTGGATTCGGGCCGGGCTTACGATCGTGGTGATGCTCATATTTGTCGTAATCTTCTTCAATCAGTTTGGCAAGCTGCTTGACGCTATCGGGGAGGTTCTCGACTCGATCGAGCCTTCGACAACTCCCATTGACGAACTCGATGCGATGGGCCGTTTCTTCAGCTAACCAAAGAGTGCGCGGATGAGTAGACCCACCGCGGCGATAGTCGACACGACCAAGATTGCTCTCTTCACCGTGGGGCCATCGACTCGATGACGCAGCCGGGAGCTGGCGGCGTAGCCGGCAATCAGCCCGGGGAACAGCAGCATGGCAAGGATCACGTCGTCTCCGGTGATTCGTCCGGCGGCGATGCGGGTGACCATTGTGATGGTCAGCCCGAATGTGAAGAAGGCTGCGAGTGTGGAGCGGACGGTTGGTCCCCCCGCATCCTTAAATAACAGAGCTGCCGGTGGTCCACCGATAGAAGCGATCATCCCGGTGACGCCCGAGATGACTCCGGTCCCGAACTCGGTCACCGAATTTCGTGGAATAGTGATGCCCGCTCCGAGAATCACCACGGCGACGAGAACCGACAGCGCTATGCCCAGGTCGAGCGTTCGCTTGGTGGCCACCACGAGCAGCGTGATCCCGATCGCGGCACCTGGGAACCGGCCTAAGGCCAGCCAGATGACGCCTCTGCGTTCGATGTGGGCTCTTTCGCGCCATGCCATGGACACGGAGAGCGGCATCGCCATCAACAACTGCGGTACCGGGGCCAAGAGTGGGTTCACCAGCGAGAGGATCGGTACCGAGACCACCGCAAAACCCATCCCGACGGTTCCCTGAACGGCGGCACCGATCGCGGTGACGGCAAGGGCGATGGCTAATTCGACTGGGGATACGGGCATTCTGGGGCCAACAAGAGGGTCCGCGAGTATGCCACCGAATCACGGGCGCACCGAACCGAGGCCCATCTGCTCCGTAGATTGTGGCGGTGACTGTTGCTATCTCGCGGAGAGTGCGATTACGATGCCGCTCGCCAGCCGACCCAGTGGGATTTCAGCAACGTGGACCGAGCCTCTTTGAGAAAAAGCCGTAACGACGCGACTACACACAAGCGTCGATGGATCGGTGTTGTGGTCGCGTTGCCGCTGGTGCTGGCGGCATGCTCTGGTTCCGGGCCGCAGACCGCACTCAATCCTGAGGGACCGATCGGCCGTACGATTGATGACCTGTGGGAGCTTGTCTTCATCATCGCGACGATCGTCTTCGTCCTCGTCCAGGGTGGCCTTTTGTACGCCATCTGGCGGTTCCGCGCCAAGAAGGGCGATGACCAGGAGCCGAAGCAGTTACACGGCAATATCAAACTCGAACTTTTGTGGACGATTATCCCGGTCGTCATTCTCGCCGGCCTCGGTTATCCGATCGTCAAGGGGATCTTTGATGTGCGGGCGATCGCGGAGGGCGACGATGTCATCGAGGTCCAGGTTACGGGGCACCAATGGTGGTGGGAGTTCACCTATACCGACTTCATTGGAGCCGACGGCGAACCGCTGGTGACCGCCAATGAGCTGTTCATCCCGGAGGACCGCAAGGTCAACCTCACTATGTCCTCCGCCGACGTTATCCACAGCTTCTGGGTGCCGATAATTGCCGGTAAGCGCGATGTGGTGCCCGGTCGTGTCACCAATCTGACGTTGATCGCGGATGACCCCACTCCGGCCGACAGTCCGCATCCGGGGCAATGCGCCGAGTTCTGCGGTCTGGCCCATGCCGACATGCGAGTCAAGGTGCACGTTCGGACCGAGGCAGACTTCAACGACTGGGTGGCGGCCCAACTAACGCCGGCGATCGTGCCCACCGATGGTGCCGCCGCCGCCGGATATGACACCTTTAATCTCACCTGTGTCGCCTGTCACCGCGCCTCGGTAACCGGTTCCGACGGGAGTGAGCAACTCGGGCAATTCCGGACTATGGACGTCGACGGCGTCGAGTTCACCAGCTCGCTGGCACCCGATCTCACGCACTTTGGATCTCGTGACTTCTTTGCAGGGGCTACCTTCGAAAACACCCGGGAGCATCTGGCCGACTGGCTGGCGAATCCGTCCGATCTCAAGCCGATGCTGCCGGAGCTGAACGACACGGCCAACGGACGCATCCTGGGAATGCCCGACTTGGGTCTCACCGGTGATCAAATAGACAATCTGATCGCACTCCTGGAAGGGTGGAAGTGATATGGCGATAGCTTCCGACGTCGACCTGGTCCCAGGCTCGGGTAACAAGGGAATCTGGAGCTGGATCACAACAGTTGATCACAAGCGCATCGGGATCCTCTACGCAGTCTCCGCCTTCGTCGCCTTCTTCGTCGCCGGCTTTGAGGCACTTCTGATCCGGTGGCAGCTTGCGACACCCAATGGGACCTTGCTTAGCGCCGACGCTTACAACCAGCTATTCACGATGCACGGGCTCACCATGCTGCTCATCGTGGTCATGCCGATTGGCGCGGCGTTTATGAACTACTTCATCCCACTGATGATCGGTGCCCGCGACGTTGCCTTCCCGCGTGCCAATGCTTTCAGCTTCTGGCTTTTCTTGATGGCCTCTCTCTTCCTGCTGTCATCTTTCGTCCTCGGCGGAGCACCGGACGGCGGTTGGTTTGGCTACGCCCCGCTGTCGACCCAGCTCAAAGAGGTTGTGAGGATGGATTATTACGCGGTGGGCGCCCAGTTACTCGGTGTCGCTTCGATCATGTCCTCGGCCAACTTCATCGCGACCATCTTCACGATGCGGGCTCCGGGGATGACGTTGATGAGGATGCCGGTGTTCGTCTGGATGTCGGTCGTTGTCACATTCTTGTTGATCTTCTCGCTCCCCATCTTCGGTGTAGGGCTTTTTCAGATGTTCTTCGACCGTAACTTCGATACCCAATTCTTCGGCGGCGGTGGAGACCCCGTCTTGTGGCAACACCTCTTTTGGCTATTCGGTCATCCGGAGGTCTATGTGCTGATCCTGCCTGCCATGGGCATTGTGTCGGAGATCCTGCCGGTCTTTTCCCGCAAGCCGTTGTTCGGTTACCCCTTCGTGGTGTTCTCCGGCATAGCCATTGGTTTCATGGGTTTCGGCGTCTGGGCCCACCACATGTTCACCTCGGGCTTGGGGCCGGTGGCTGAGGCGGGGTTTGGCATGGCGACGATGGTGATCGCGGTGCCAACCGGGGTGAAGATCTTCAACTGGATCGGGACGATGTGGGCAGGCAAGGTCATCTTCTCGGTGCCGATGCTGTTCTCCATCGGCTTCATTTCCATGTTTGTCATCGGGGGGCTCTCGGGTGTCACCCACGCCGTGGTGCCTTCCGATTACCAGCAGCACGACAGCTACTTCGTCGTTGCCCATTTCCACTACGTCCTTTTCGGTGGCGGCATTTTTGGTTACGTTGCCGGTGTCTACTACTGGTTCCCCAAATGGACCGGCCGCATGCTTGACCGCAAACTTGGGTTGTGGCACTTCTGGACGATGCTCATCGGGTTCAACCTAACATTCACGCCAATGCACATGCTCGGGCTTAACGGCATGGCCCGTCGCACCTACCGATACGATGCCAGTACCGGGTGGGGTTTCGAGAACATGCTGGCGACGATCGGGGCGTTCATCATCGCCGCATCGTTCCTCATCTTTCTGTGGAACCTCATCAAGAGCCGCAAACACGGCAGCGTTGCCGGCAACGACCCCTGGGATGCCCGCACGCTCGAGTGGTCCATTCCGTCGCCGCCTCCCGTGCACAACTTCGATGAGATTCCCGTCGTCAGCCAGGTCGACGATTTCTGGCACCGCAAATACGCTACGGATGAAGAAGGTAGAGCCGTCAGGATGGACGAAGTGACGGGTGGTGCCCTAACGGTCGACAAGGAAACCGGTGGAGACGACCACGGGGGTGAGCATGACGACTTCCACATGCCGTCGCCCTCCTACTACCCGTTTGTCAGCGCTTTCGGCCTCGTCACAATGGGCTACGGCTTCGTCTACCTGCCGGTGGGATGGGTAGTCGTTGCGTTTGGTGGCCTCATCACGATGTGGGGCCTCTTCGGATGGTCGCTCGAACCGGTTACCAAGGAGCCCGACCATGTCTAGCGATGGAGTGGCCGTCGAGGTGGTAGATCATCACGATGTGAAGCCGATTCGGAAGACGGCGATGTGGGTGTTCCTCGGTTCGGAGAGCATGTTCTTCGGCTCGATGATCACCACCTTCCTGCTGTACCGCAACACAGTCGCCGATGGCCCTGGATCGGAGATCTTCAACATCCCGTTCACTTCGGCAAGCTCCTTCATCTTGTTGATGAGCTCACTGACCATGGTGCTGGCGCATAACGCGTTTGAGCACAGCGATGCCCGTGCTACCCGGATCTGGCTGGGAGCGACGGCGCTGCTCGGCACCACGTTCCTCGCCGGGCAGATCTTCGAGTTCACCGAGTTCGTTCACGAAGGCTTGACGTTATCGACCAGTTCGTTTGGGTCTGCGTTCTATATGCTCACCGGTTTCCACGGGGCTCACGTGGCCATCGGGGTCATGATGTTGATGGCAATGTTCTTCCTGTCACTCGACGGCCGGCTTTACGACAAGCGCGGTCTCAACGTCGAGCTGGTGGCGCTCTACTGGCACTTCGTCGATATTGTCTGGATCGTGATCTTCACCGTCATCTATCTTTTGCAGGTATGACCATGGAAGAAGCCGTCCGCCCCCATCCAACCCCGAAGTTCTATTGGGGTATCGCAGCGTTCCTTGCGATCGTTACTGCAATCGAGGTGACGATTCCGCAGATTGGTGCGCTTGATAGTGTGAAGGTCCCGTTGCTGTGGTTCCTTGCTGCAGTCAAGTTCGTGACCGTCGTCGCAGTATTCATGCACCTTCGTTATGACCGCAAGCTGTATCGCACATTGTTTATGTTCGGTGCGATCGGCGTGTTTCCCCTGTTCATCGTCGTCCTGTTGTCGCTGCACGCGTTCTCCTGATGTACGTGTTTGGTGCCGTGTTCGCGGCACCCCCGGAGACGGTGAGCGAGGTGCTGGCATTCCATCTCCATCTCGATGTGATCGGCATGATCACCGCGCTGATCGTTCTGTACGAATACGGTCTGCGCCGGCTCGCCGCAGAACATGCCCCTCGGGGTGAGGTTGTCGTCACCCGCAACCAGAGGATCGCCTTTTATGCGGGCGTGATGTCACTTCTAGCGGTCTCGACGTGGCCGGTGCATGACATCGGCGAGGGCAGCCTGTTCATGTTCCACATGGTTGAGCATCTGGTGTTCGGACTCGTCGCACCACCTCTGCTCCTTTTGGGTATTCCGTGGTGGCTGATGCGTCTCGCGGTGAAGCCGATTCTTCCGGTGCTGCGTATCTTGACTATGCCGATTGTGGCGTTGGTGTTGTTCAACGGCATGCTTGGGCTCATCCACGTCCCGGACGTCTTGAACCTGATGCTCCGATCCGAGTTCATCCACTTCGGCCTCCACTCCATCTTGTTCGTCACCGGGATCCTCATGTGGTGGCCGGTCATCGGGCCCATCCCGGATATCCCCAAGCTGCAACCGTTCATGGCAATGGGCTACCTGTTCCTGCAATCTCTGGTCCCGACAATCCCGGCGTCATTCCTCGCACTTGCCGAGACTCCGCTGTATCCGATCTACGAGACGTTCCCCCGGCTGTGGGGCATCTCCGCACTCGACGACCAGGTAATCGCCGGGCTGATCATGAAGCTGGGTGGAGGCTTCCTCCTGTGGAGCGCGATCGCCTGGATATGGTTTAGCTGGTACCGCGACGAGCAGCAATACACCGATCCCAAGCCGACGGTGGGCACGACCAACGCATAGCCGCTGCACCCGTTTCGCACCAGTTCCCGGGTGCCTTGCGGCGATTCATATCAGTCCCCCCTGGGGGGGAACGTACCGCAGCGGCGCAGCCGCCCGCTGATGCTGTTGGGCCGATGTTTCTTGTCACTGTGTAGCGATATGGTTGATACATGATCGATATACAGGAAACGACCAATTCACCCGTCGCCCGTGACGATCCGGTGCTCCAGATCCGGATGGGTGTCGCCGTGTTGGCGGGTGAGGACCGTGCCGGTTGGACCGGCTCGGCCAAGTCGGAACGGGTCACTGAGATGCTCGAGATCCGGGAGCGGTTTGATGCGGAGCTGCTGCGTTTGGTCGGTTCGTGGGACCGGGACCGTGCCTGGGAGATCGACGGTTCATTGTCGCCGCGGGCCTGGCTCGCCCATCGCACCCCGATTGGTGATGGTGCGGCGCAACGGCTGGTCAACAACGCCCGCCATATCGACCGGCACGACACTATCGCTGGTGCGCTGGCCGAGGGGGAGATCACCACGGCGCATGTCGAAGCGATCGGCCGGGTGATGTCCAAGGACCGCCTGGCGCTGCTCGACGAGCATCAAGAGGTCCTGGTCGACCAAGCGAGGAAGCTCCCGGTTGGTGATTTCACGACAATGATGCGACGGTGGGCCTCTCTGGCTGATGATCAACTATCGAAAGACACGTTTGCTCGGAAGTGGCAACGACGTCACGTCCATGCCTCCACCAGCCTCGATGGTTGGCTCAGTGGCGACTTCTACCTCGATCCGGTTGCTGGTGGGGCTCTCCTCAACGTGTTAGATCATCTTGTGCCACCCGACCCCCAAGACGCACCCGACGGGCCCCGCCCACTGTCACAACGCCGCGCCGACGGCTTGGCCGACCTCACCAACTGGTATCTCAACGGTGATAAACCCGGAGGGAACCCACCCAACATCAACGGTGTCATCGATGTTGCTTTGCTCCTCGGTGAAACCCCCGAGATGACAACTGCACGTTGCGACCTCGACGGTATCGGCCCGGTCACCCGGACCGTACTGGATCAGCTGTGCTGTGACGCCAGATTCACCCGGTTCATCATGGCCGGACCATCGCAGTTCCTCGACATGGGACGTGCTACCCGTCTCGCCACACCAGGCCAACGCCAAGCAGTCGCCATCAGGGACCAACACTGCCGCTTCCCCTCATGTAACCGTAAGCCGCAATGGTGTGACATCCACCACATCGCCGGCTGGGTCGAATCTCTCGGCAAGACCAACATCGACAACCTCATCATGTTGTGCCGCCGCCATCACACCCTGGTCCACAACACCAAATGGACCATCGAGCGAACCTCCAACGGGGACTTCGAGTTCAACCACCCCGCCAGGGCGCCGTAGCGGCGAGGGCGCAGCACCCGCCAACACCCCCCCACACCGACCAACAAACCCAGTACGCACCACACCATTCCGGGAACCCCTAGTGGTAGCCATGCGTCCTAGTGTTAGACGGCGCGCCAAGGAGACCCTGGTGACAGAATCTCGTTATCGGTTACCAAGATGTTGGGTAGCGGTCGGCGGGATCGTGATCCTTGGATTAGCGGGCGCTTGCGGCCAGACCACTCCTGTCGGCGCCGATTCGCCTGTGGCGAGAGTTGGACGGTGTCCGGTATTCGGCTTCGACACCGCCGCCCCCAGACTGAGTGCGACCATCGCATTAGACAGCGATACTGTTTCAGCAGGATCGACATTCAGCGGGACGGTGACGTTCACCAACCCGGGCGAGGACATCGTGTACTTCCCATACAACGGTTCGTCGGTTGTCGCCCCACTCTTTTCCCAAGG
>JAYEIP010000361.1:8349-21662 GCA_034660155.1 Actinomycetota bacterium
TAGACAGCGATACTGTTTCAGCAGGATCGACATTCAGCGGGACGGTGACGTTCACCAACCCGGGCGAGGACATCGTGTACTTCCCATACAACGGTTCGTCGGTTGTCGCCCCACTCTTTTCCCAAGGTACCGACACGCCGGTAGCTATCTACACAAAGCCGGTAACCGCCGCTGCAGATGGTCTCGCCATTCCTCCTGGGGGATCAGCGGAGCTCTCTCTCGTGGGGGGAACGGTCCCTTGTGGTCCGAATGCACCTGTCAGGCTGCCGCCCGGTACGTACGATGTTCGGTTCGCGCTTGTGACCGGGCTCTCTGATCCTGTGCAATTAATCCTGACGGAGTGAACTGCTGAGTTTGTAACGAACGGTAGGGTAACCCCAGGTCGGGCGTGGAGACGAAGATTGCTCAGGCTTGTGTCGCGTTAGCTCGTTGCCCCGTCATCGCCACCCAGGTATGCGGCGGCGGCAGCGGCACCCAGCACCAGCGCACCGGCGACGCTGAAGATGGCGATGGCGGCGACGCCCTCGGCGGCAAGCAGGAGTTGAGCCAGGCCAATCGCAAGAGCTGCGATCACGACGATGGCGAGCATCGGACCGGTGACTGCCTGCATGGCGGCCTTCATCATTTCCGCCGTACTCGTCGGGGCGCGTTCGCCTTCGAGGCCAACGACGCTCTTCGACGCCAGCATCGCAACTACCCAGGCAGTCACGGCACCGGCGGTAATCCCCGCGAGGAGTGCAGACCAGCCCAGCGCCGCCACCGTAATTGATGTTTCGCCGGCTTCGATATCTCCGGCGAACCCAAGTCCGGAGCGGATGAGGCTATAGCCCGTGGCGACTGAGGCGACCAGCCCGAAGGGAAGCACATGTGCCAATTCGAAACGTGCTGAGTTATCATCCCCGGTTGCGCTCAAGCCGTAAGCGATAGTCGACACAATCGCTCCCCCGATCAGCGCGGCGACAACGGTCGCCAGGTAGAGAGCACCGCTGCTGACAACCAGTTGGGCATCTCCGCCGTCAGTCAATCCCACGGACTCCATTGCATTGCGTCCGGCCAACAACGCCAGCAAGGCAATGGCGAGCAACCCGCCGGTGAGAGCCCCCGAGAGGATGACTGTGGAACGATTATTCAATACGCACTCCGATTCGATAGCGGTCGGGAGTGTAGTTCGCTCTGCTCAGCAGAAGCTGACAGATGCGTCGACCGAGTAGATGCCCATGATGGTGTCGGTTCCCTCGTTGCCGGTGTCGAGGATCGGTCCCCACAAGAGCAGGTTGTTGGTGTTGCCGCTGCGAAGCTCAAAGATACGGCCGAGATCAGGATCGTCGACCAGTTCGATTTCGAAGCCGACGTAGATGTCTCTTAGTTGCTGGACTGAGAATCCAAGCTTCAGCCCGCTCAACGTCTCCAATTCGGCCGCAGGGGAGGCGGCGGCGCCCTCGTAGCTGAGGTCTAGCCTGTAGCCGGCGAATGTCTCGAGCCCGTCCGCATCAATCACGATGATGGCCGCGAGGGCGCCGAGCTTGACGATGCGTGATTGGCCACCGCTGCATGCACCGAACTCGCCGGTCGACACGATCGGGCCGGTATCGCTTGAGGGATCGCCAAGGCTGGCAATCAGCATTCCTACCGCCTCGGCTGCCTCAGTTCCAAGGGCGATCGGTCCGATTCCTCCGACCTCCAGTTTCAACTCACTCAACGGGATCGGATCGCCGACAGCTACGTACGGCTCGAAGATGGTTGCCGCCTCGGTCGTTGTGGTTGACGGCTCGGTAGTGGTGCCACTGGTGGTTGACGTGGTTGCTCCGCCGTCGATCGCAGTTGTCTCGGTCGATGGCGTGGTCGTTGCCGACGCGTCGCCGGCAACGGTGGTTTCGTCGTCGCGGGTGAGGTTGAAGATCGCGATGCTAAGCACAACCAGCAGGAGCCCGAGGATGAGCCCGGTTAGCAGCGGGCTGCGTGGGGGAGCCGCCGGCGGCAGCGTCGGATCTTCGAGCAGCGGGAGTGGCTCGTCGCCGGTTAGATCCATCAAGCCCTCGTACGGGTCGTAGGGCTCTTGGTTGTTTGGGGGTTCGTTGCGGTCGCTCACGTTGACTCAAAGGGTTGGATCTGATCCATCATATTGCTCAAGAGGTGTAATGCGGTGTTACTCGGGCAGTTCTGAGGCGGGTGCAGCAAAGTACTCTTCGAGCAGTTCATGAAACGGTGTAGTTGCCACGAGCACCTGAGCGCCGGCAGACGTTTCATAATGCTCAACCGGGAGGTTGATGCGAATGATGCTCTCGGCCTTGAGTCCGCGCAGTTCCCATGCCAGATTGATCACATCGCTCAGGCCCAACTGGTCGTCGAGCGTGAATGCATTACTGACCGACCGCACCGCGCCGGCAAGTTCCTGCGGTGAATCAAACTCGCCAACTTTGTCCAACATCGTAAGGATGACGTCCTGTTGGCGCTCGTTGCGCGTAAGGTCGCTGACGTTCGCCATGGTCTGCCATACCCCGTTGACGTACTCAAGAGTCGACCGTGATCGGACCCAGGAGAGTGCCTGGGCACCGGTGGCGTTGGTACAGCCTGCCTCTAGGTTGAGTTCGGCTTTACGGTCCCGTACTGCATAGGCCACACAGATTTCGACTCCGCCAACCTCGTCGATGATCTCCTCGAATCCATCGAACGTGAAGAGCGCGAAGTGGTCCACATCGACGCCCGTGAAGTCCTCGACTGCACCCGAGAGAAGGGTGGCGCCATTGATTTCGTCACCACAACCATTGAAGTTTGCGTTGAGTCTGGTGTAGGTCTGGGTACAGCGGTTCGGGAGATATAGGTCACGGGGGAGCGAGACCATTATCGGATCCGACCCGTCGCTGGGAAGCATCACCAGGATGATGACATCTGCCCTGAAGTCGCCGATGTCCGAACCGACCACCATGTAAGTGTCGTAGGTGCCGGTTTCGCTCGGCACAGCAGTTACCGCGGTTGCCGCTTCGGCAGTGAGCGTCTCGCCGGTGTGGGCCGGTGGTGGGACCACTGCAAGCTCGTCCAGGGCAATCTCGTCGAACGAGTGCCGTTCGACGTTTTGCCATGCATTCCACGCGCTGTACGCGTTCCAGCCCGAGTACACCACCAAAAGGATGAGGAAGGTGCTCAGCATCCTCTTCAGGGATCTCCGCCAGCGAGGTCGACGGTCCATGAGGCTGTCGGCCTTGTTAACGACGTAGCCGATGACCGGCGCGCCGATTTCGCGAAGACGTTCCCCGATTTCGCCGAGGGTCCTGGCATCGGCCTCCGGTGTTACGACCAAGATCGTCCCGTCGGCATGAGTCGCTACCTGTTGGAGGCTGGCATCCCAATTGACCGGGGCCGAGTTCACCACAAGCAGATCGGCATGCTCAGTGAGCTCGTCTACAACTTCCGCTAACGCCATGCCTCCGAGAACGGCGCCTCGATCGTCGATATCCGAGCCAACGGGGATCACAGGAAGTGAGTTGACGTCATCGATCTTCCACAACCGAGAGGCCTGCTCGAGGCTGGCCGTACCTGAAGCGAGGTCCGTCCATCCGGGTGTTGATTCGGACTGGCCGAACTCCGACAGGCCACCGGACGGATCGGCATCGACGAGAACCACCCTACGACCCATCCGAGTTGCCGCGGTGGCAAGGTTCATTGCAACCGTCGTTGCGCCAAGTCCGGGGCTAACGCTGCTAACCATGATGACTTGACCGTTGGTGGCTGTTTCCAGTGCCGAGACTGCTTCGAGATAGATCTGCGCCGCCGCCGAGTCTGGTTCTCCCAGGGTCGGGGTGGGGCCTCCGGGGGTCGCTGGCACATAAGCAAGGACGGGCTCGTCAACCACCTTTGCGATGTCAGGCCCGCGGCTGAGACGCATCCACAGCATCCAGACGAGTGCGGTGATCACGCTGCCGGCGACTGCAGCGGCGACGGTGCCGAGGACAGATCTCCATTGGCCGGCGAGTATCCAGAAGATGATGAGGCCGATCGCCACGGACAGCAGGTTCGGCGCGGTAAGGACGCGCCCGAAGAATCGCGGCTTGTTCTGTTGTACATCGCTAGCCATGGCGCGTTACCTCTAGCGGGCTGTCGGAGGCGGCAATATTAGAGCTTTCCAGAGCCGGCATGGCAGTCGCATGTCTTCCCCCCGGTTTGCTTGTGTGTCAGATGCTAGTTCGAGGGCCACCATCGCACGCGTGCGGCGAGTAAATGCCTTCGACGAGCCCGTCCTGTTCGGTACTCGAAACCGGGCCCCACAAGAGAGTGGCGCCGTCGGTCGAGCGCAGCAGTATGAATACCGGTGCCCCGTCGATGGTCTCGAAAGCTAGCCCGGATTGGAGATAGATCGCGTCGAGCCTTGCGATCGTGTCACCGAGCGTCAGGCCCGATCGGGTAGTGATTGCCTGGGTTGGGTGATCCGTCCCGGTCTCATCGTGGCGGTAGCCGACGAGGATTTCACGCTCACCTTCGATACGGAAGATCGCCGTTAGTGCCCCCCAGGTGTATGCACTCCCCGTGTCATCGGGGCAGAGCCCAGATTCGATGCCCGTGTCGACCCGAGCATCCGGTTGTCCGAGACTTGCGACAAGGCGTCCCAGGTATTCCGCATCAGCGTTGAAGGTGAGTGGTCCGAGTGCAAACGCGCCCAGAGTGAGGTTCTCCAGCGCGATGGGATCTCCTTCGGGCTCGATCGGCGGCAGTGTGGTTGTGGTTGTGGTTGTCGTTGTGGTGGAAGTGGTGCTGGTCGTGGCTGTTGTCGCGGGAGCTGTTGTGCTCCCGGCTGTCGTCGAGGTCGGAACCACCGTGGTGTCTACGGCCACAGTTGTGCTGGTGCCGATGGCTAACGCTTCTTCGGAGTCTTCTTCGGAGTCGAAGACTCCGAAGAAGACCATCGCGATGGCGACAAGGGCCACTGCGGCGCCGATAAGCAACCCCCAGGGGCGTCGTCGCGCTGGCGGCTCGAACTCAGCTGGCGTCTCACCTTTGGCCGCCGCTTCCCGCTCCTCAGCGGAAGCGGCGACGATCTCCGGAGTCAACGCCGGGAGCTCCTCGCCGATCTTGGTATCGATCCAGGTTCGGCCGCACTGCGGGCAGATCGGCTTGGTCACCGGGCGCGATGTTCCGCAAAAGATGCACAGGCCTTCCCGGATCGGGCCTTCTTGGATGGGGGGTTCCTCACTCACGGTGACGTAGCTTACGATCCATCGGGAGATCTGGGTGAATTTCGCAGTTGCTTGAGCCGATGTCGGGTCAAGCGTCCAGTTGATTCCGTAACGCTTCCGGTGTTGTGACCGGGAGATCGCAGACGAAATTCCGACAGACGTGGGCCGCCACTGTGGTTCCGGCGGTCCCACGGTCCTTCAGCAGCGGGATCGGGCCTTCGCCATCACCAACGGCGAGGATGCACTCCGGTCGGTAGTCCTGCCACAGGACCTCCTCAAATGACCGACGCTGGTCGGCGGGGCCCACAATGGCGACCTCCTTGAAACCGGCGCCAGCCGTGATCAGGACCCCGAGTAGATGGCCGACCGCGCTTGGGTGTTGTTCGAGGAGGCGGGCAGCGCCCCGGGTGATTCCTGCGACGTGGACATCTGTTGCGCCTGTATACGCGGCCATGATGAGCAGTGCCTCGGCAGCCAGCGAATTCGACGAGGGGAGCGGGTTGTCGGCGAAGTCCTTGGGTCGAGCGATGAGGTCGTCAGCATCCGCGCCCGTGGTGAAGAATCCGTCGTCGTCGGAGAACAGGTCGATCATCGCACGGGTGAGTCGCTCTGCTTCGGAGTACCAACGCGTATCCGCAGTCACCTGGAACAGGGTGAACAGGCCGACGGCCATCGCGCCGTAGTCGTCGCAGAAAGCAGGACCGGATGTCCTTCCCCGGCGCCAGGCACGAAACAGGCGCCCGTCCTCGCGCACCATGTTCGTCGTGACAAACTCGGCGATCCCGACGGCGACGTCGAGGTATTCCGGGGAGTTCAGAACCGCAGCAGCCTCGGCAAAGGCCCGCAGCGCCAGGCCGTTCCAACTTGCGATGACTTTGTCGTCCCGGCCCGGCCGAACCCGGCCGGCGCGCATTGACAGGAGCGACTTGTCCACCCGGGCTTTGGCCTCGATCACGTCGCTCTCAGTAAAGTTGTGTCGGGCGGCTGCCTCGCTGAGGCTCGATGCCAGGTGCAGGTTGTTGGCACCCTCAAAATTTCCCCTGGCAGTGACGCCATAAAGGGTGGCGATGAGGTCTGTATCGGCGCCGGCGGCTTGCTGGAACTCTTTCTGGGACCACACATAGAACTTGCCCTCTACTCCTTCTGAATCGGCGTCCTCGGCCGCATGAATCCCGCCGGAGGGGTCCCGCATCTCGGTGGTGAGGTAGTCGAGCGTCTCGCGGGCAGTCTCGATATAGCGCGGCTCATCGAGTGCCTGTCCGGCGCGGAGGTAGATGCGTGCCAGCAGAGCGTTGTCGTAGAGCATCTTTTCGAAGTGAGGTATCAGCCACCGTCCGTCCACCGAGTAGCGAGCGAATCCACCACCGATTTGGTCGTAGATTCCCCCGGCGCGCATTGCATCGAGGGTCCGTCGCAACATCGGCTCGATTGTCGGGCGCGATGAAGGTGTGAGAACGAGGCTGCGGAGTAGGAACTCCAGTACGGGAGCCTGGGGGAACTTTGGAGCCCTCCCGAAGCCGCCCCACTCAGGGTCGTGAGACGCGGTGAGCATTTGCACAGCGGTTGCCGCGGCGTCACGTACCGACGGTGGCTGAGCTGCCGGTAGGCCGGCCCGCACCGCGGCGGTGAGGCGGCCCGCCTGATCGGTCAACTCGTCACGTTTGGTGTGCCAGGCGCCGACCACGTTCTCCAGCAACTGGCGAAACGACGGCATGTGACCATGTGGTTCCTTAGGGAAGTAGGTCCCGGCAAAGAACGGTTCGCCGTCCGGGGTCAAGAAGACGGTCATCGGCCACCCGCCTTGCCCGCTGATGGCTTGGAGAGCATCCATGTAGATGCGGTCGACGTCGGGCCGTTCCTCCCTATCAACCTTGATGTTGATGAAGTACTCGTTCATATATCCGGCGGTCTCGTTGTCCTCGAAGGACTCGTGGGCCATCACATGGCACCAGTGACAAGCGGAGTAGCCAACGGAGAGCAGGATCGGCCTGTCGGTCGCGCTGGCCAGCTCGAAGGCCTCTTCCCCCCACTCGAACCAATCGACAGGGTTGTCCTGGTGTTGCAGGAGGTAAGGGCTGGTGGAATCGGCAAGTCGGTTTGGCATCGAAGGAACGCTACCCGACGTCCGACTCCGCCCTGACGTTCGGCCGTTCCCGGGGCCACCCCTTGATCACCCATAGGGTCTTCTCATTGGCTCGGCGCCTGCGGAGGGCAGGTCGCCACCGGTATCGCAGGCGTTCGGTCGACGACACGCCGGAGTTCGGCTCCGCAGATTAAGGCGCCGACGGGCCACGAGGTCAACCGCTAGTCGGGCTGGACGAACGTGGCTTCGATCTCGGGGGCGAACATGATGGATCGACGCTACCCGTGTACTTACGTCACGGCGAGTTGCGGCGGATCGGTAACGCCGAATAGGTCGCATCGACGGTGCTTCCAGTGACTCCCAACGATACGTCGATTGATACGGTTTCGCGACCTTGCGGAGTTAGGGTCGGGGGGTTGGTAATCAGAACGGGAGGTCATGGTGTCGCTCAACTCACGCCGCGGTGTGCTGTTCGGAATTCTTGGCCTTCTAATGGTGGCCGGCGCTGTCCCTGCTGGGGCGCAAACGGAGCCGGGCTCGGTGTTCACCGACGATGACGGAAACATCCATGAGCAGAACATCGAGTTCATCCATGCAGCAGGAATAACTAGGGGCTGTAACCCGCCGGTTAACGACAACTATTGCCCACAGCTTCCGGTAACGCGAGCACAACTCGCCTCGTTTATGACTCGAGCGTTTGACCTTGCGCCCTCCACCACTGATCATTTCACCGACGACGATGCCAGCGTCCATGAAGGCGATATCAACTCGATTGCCGATGCGGGATTCGTGTTTGGGTGTGGAACGGGCCTCTATTGCCCCGATGACAACGTAAGTCGGGCGCAGCTGGCATCTGTTTTCGTAAGGGCCTTCGGGTTCCCGGCATCATCGACCGATCATTTCTTGGACGATGACACGAGCGTCCACGAGGACGACATAAACGCATTGGCCGAGGTCGGTGTCACCCGGGGATGCAGTGTCGATCCAGCCAATTACTGTCCATTTGACCCGGTGCTTAGAGATCAGTTCGCTTCGTTCATGGCAAGAGCGTTGCGTCTTCCGGTCAACCGTGCACCCGCAGCTGATCCTGCGTCGGTAACGACTGACGAGGACACGGCAGTTTCGATCGTACTTACCGGCACCGATCCCGATGGCGACATCCTGGCATATACCGTCGTGTCGGGTCCCGCTAATGGAACGTTGTCCGGAGTTGCTCCCAATCTCACCTACACCCCCGCTCCCGATTTCAGTGGAGTTGACGAGTTCACGTTTTCGGTGAGGGATGATGTGTTTACCTCGCCGATCGCAACTGTTGATTTGACCGTTGTCGCGGTCAACGATGCGCCGACACTGGATCCCATCGGTGATCAGCCGGTTGACGAGTTGGTGTCGCTGGAGTTCACGGCATCTGCCGCAGACATCGATGTTGGCGACACCTTGGCTTTCAGTCTTGATCCGGCCTCGGTTACTGCGGGGATGTCGATCGATCCGTCGTCCGGGGTGTTTGCGTGGACGCCTTCTGAGGTGCAGGGTCCCGGGGTGTTTTCGGTGACGGTCACCGTTACTGATGATGGCGCGCCGAACTTGTCTGATTTTGAGACGTTCGATGTCACTGTCGCCGAGGTGAATGTTGCTCCGGTGTTGGGGGCTATCGGTGATCAGTCGGTTGATGAATTGGTGTCGCTGGGGTTCACCGCGACCGCGACTGATGCGGATATCCCGGCAAACGATTTGGCGTTCACCCTCGACGCCGCGTCGGTCACTGCGGGGATGTCGATTGATCCGTTGTCCGGGGTGTTTGCGTGGACGCCTTCTGAGGCACAGGGTCCCGGGGTGTTTTCGGTGACGGTCACCGTTACTGATGATGGCGCGCCGAACCTATCTGATTTCGAGACGTTCGATATCACGGTCAATGAGATCAACGTCGCCCCGACCGCCGCCGCTCAGGCTTATGACTCCGTCGGTAACGTCTCGATTGTTGTGCCGGCAGGGAGCGGATTGCTGACCGGGGCAACCGACACAGACTCACCGCCGCAAGCGTTGTCTGTTGATTCATTTGATGCGACGACAACCGGCGGCGGAGTTGTCACTGCCGTTGATAGCGCCACGGGCGCATTCACGTACACCTCCGCTCCGGGCTACACCGGCACCGACACGTTCACCTTCACCGTGATAGATGATGGCCCCGGCACCCTCGCCTCGGCACCGGCGACGGTGACCATCACTGTCGCGGACCTCATCTGGTTCATTGACAATTCGGCTGCTGGTGCCAACGATGGAACGTTGGCGAATCCGTTCCAAACGATTGGCGCCTTCAACGCTTCGGCCGATGTCGCAGCCGGGGACGATGTATATCTTGCTGAAACTGGCACGGATTATTCGGCCGGGATCGCGCTTGACAACAATCAGAGATTGATCGGTGGAGGCGCAACCGGTGCCTCGCTGGATGCGGTACTCGGCATCACCCTCCCGACTCACAGCGCGACGCTACCTGCCATCGGCGGAACCAGCCCGCTGATCGACGCTGCCGGGGCCGGCGTGACAGTTGCCAACGGCAATGAGGTCCGTGGTCTCGATATTTCGACAACCGGCGGGGTCGGTCTCACGGGGACCAGCGTCGGAGGACTGGTCGTCGATGACGTCGCTTCGATTACGTCGAGTGGCGCTGCTGGGATAGTGCTCAGCGGTGGATCAGCGGTTGCTATCACCATCGACGCGGTGACGGTCACCGCGTCGCCCAGCGGTGGCATCAACCTGACGACGATGCCCGGAACCACGAATCTGGCCGGAGTCGACATCACGACAACCGGTGGTACCGGGTTGCTCGCGACCAATGCGGGGACGATCAACATCACTGGACTGGCGAATGCTATCGATTCGACAAACGGTCCTGCGGTGTCGCTGACCGGCGGCACGACGATCGGGATGTCCGGCGCGTCGTTTGAGTCAATCTCCGCATCTGGCGGGTCCGCCGGGATAGTGCTCAACGCCACCGGAACTGGAGCATTCACAGTCACCGGGGATGGTGCCTCCGATGCGGCAGATCTCACCCGCGGGAGAACATCCGTCGGTGCCGGCGGACCGATTGCGCTCGGCTCGGGGGGAACCATCTCGAATACGACCGGTCATTCCATCCAGTTGACCAATGCCTCCAACGTCACGTTCCGCAACATGGTCGTGACCAGTGACGCGGCCGGTTCACGACGGGGGATATCGCTGACAGGCGGTGCGGGCTTGACGGTCGACAACACCAGGATCACTGGATTCTCTGACGATGGCATTCATGCGACGGGACTGGTCGGGTTGACCGTGACTCACTCCGAAGTCGAGACCAATGCCAAGTCTGCGGACTCGATAGCCAACGATGAATCCAACCTCACATTCATCGACGTCAGCGGGATTGCTCTTATCGACAACTCGTTGATACGGGACGTCAACCAGGACAATGTGAGGATCTCATCATGCGAGGCCGCGGCCTGTGGCGGCACCTCCCTTGCCGTCACCTTTGACAATGTCGCCATCCGGGACACGCTTGCTGGTGCCGGCGGCAACGACGGCATTCTCATCCGATCATTCAACGATGCCAACGTTGCATTGACTGTTACCAACAGCGAGTTCACCAACAACCGCAGTAACGGGATTCAGCACAACACCAATGACGCTGCCACGGCTGGGTCCACCACCGTGACGGACTCCGTGTTTTACGGCGAAACTGTTGAAATCAACATTGCCCACCAAGGTACGACCCACTCGTTCAATATCGCCAACAACACGATCCGCAATCAACTGGGCACTGTGGCCCACACGAGTAACGCCGTCAACGTATTCCTGGGCGGCCTCTCCGGACCCGGGAGCGTTCTGTCGGGGACTATTTCCGGCAATACGGTTGGCAATGCGGCTATTGCTGATTCCGGGTCCCTGTTTGGCCAGGGGATCGAGCTGTTTGCCTCGGGCGCGGGCACTCTCACCGCCAATGTGTCCGGTAACACCGTCCGCGGTATGGAGTTCGGCTCGGCATTCCGAGCGATCTCGTCGTCCCACACCGGAACGATCAACGTGACGGCGAAGACCAACACGCTCGACGTTACGGCAACGAGCGGCTTCCCGCTGGCCGGTCTCGACCTGACCGCGGGGGCACTTCCCTCGGACACCGGGACCATGTGTGCCGATATCACCGGTAACACGTCGTTTGTCGGGGAAACGTTCTGGGCAGGCGCCTACATCACCACAGCCGCCGGTAGTCCCACGATCAACCTCGTCGGCTACGGCGGGGCAGCCAATGACCTGACGGCCATCGAGGCGTTCCTCGACTCGGCGGCGACGACCGTGAACCCACCGGCCGTCGGCAGTTTCACAACCACTCTTGGCGCCGGGACCGTGAGCGGGCAAGTCGCGCCATGTCCACTACCTTGACGGAAGGGAGATAGCGGAATGTCAGAACCGTTTCTAGCTGAGATCGCGATCTTTGGCTTCAACTTTGCTCCGCGCGGATGGGCCCAATGCGATGGTCAGATTCTCCCGATCAATCAGAACCAGAGCCTCTATTCGTTGCTCGGCACGACCTACGGCGGTGACGGTAGAACGTCGTTCGCACTGCCGGATTTGAGGGGCCGGGCGCCGATTCATGTCGGGCAATCGGCCGGTGGCACCAGCCATTCCCTCGGTCAGGTGACTGGCCAAGAGTCTGTTGCCCTCACTGAAGCTCAGATACCGCAGCACACCCATCAAACGATGGGATCGTCGACAGAGGGAGATGTTCCGGTCCCCGGTGGCAATGTCCTGGCCGAATCGCCGGCCCAGATGTACGGCGACGCGCAGAACCTGACCCCACTTCGCACGGGAACATTGGCCACCAGCGGTAGCGGTTCCCCGCACAACAACATGCAGCCCTATCAAGCGCTCAATTTCTGTATTGCGCTCCAGGGGCTATTTCCGTCGAGGAATTGAGGAGGCGCCATGGCAGAGCCATTTGTAGGTGAGATCCGGATGTTTGCCGGTACCTTCGCTCCGCGTGGCTGGGCACTCTGTGACGGTCAGCTACTCGCGATCTCGCAAAATGACGCCCTCTTCTCGTTATTCGGCACCATCTACGGGGGGGATGGTCGAACGACATTCGGGCTGCCCGAGCTGCGGGGCCGGTTGCCGATCCACTTTGGATCAGGTCCCGGTCTTACGAGTCGCTCAATTGGATCGAAGAGTGGTGCGGAGACCGAGACCATTTCCGCAGCAACGTTGACGGCGCACAGCCATACCTACCAAGCCTCGACGGACATTGCCGATGAGAGCGACCCAAGTGCCAACGTGCTGGCGCAGCCGGCGGCGGCATCAACGTATTTCCCTGGCGTACCAACGGTGGGGCTTGCCGGGACCGCTGTAGAGAGCGTCGGTGGAAGCCAGAGCCACGCCAATCTGATGCCTTTCCTGTGCGTCAATTTCATCGTTGCTCTCACCGGCATCTACCCGTCACGGACTTAGGAGGGGATATGGCTGAACCGTTTGTAGCTGAAATCAGGATCTTCGCCGGTAACTTCGCTCCGCGTGGCTGGGCTTTTTGTGATGGTCAGCTTCTACCCATAGCCCAAAACACTGCCCTTTTCTCGTTGATCGGCACGACATACGGTGGCGATGGTCGCACCACCACCGCACTACCCAACCTTGCCGGTCGGGCCCCGATGCATCCTGGGAATGGTCCCGGACTGTCCTCACGGCGTCTCGGTCAGAGTGGGGGAGTCGAGACCGTCGCTCTCACCGAAGCGCAAATGCCAAATCACTCTCATCAGATGCAAGGCGTTAACAATCCGGCGCTGGTGAAGGCTCCCTCGTCAGATGTAGCGGTGGCGCGAACCGCAGGTGCCGCGGGTTTCCAGACGGACAGTGCCTCGAATCTCACCGCAATGGCTCCAGAGGCGGCCGTCGCTACCGGCGGGTCACAGGCGCATGACAACATGCAGCCGATTCTGGCGATGAACTTCATCATCGCCCTCGTCGGTCTGTATCCGTCTCGGAGCTAGATAGCTGAGCATGTCTTTTCTGTTGCGGGACGTAACGGTCGAAGACGATGC
>JAYEIP010000362.1:0-1001 GCA_034660155.1 Actinomycetota bacterium
GGCAAATCTGTCAGACCCTCCCGGCACACTGATCACTGTGTTCGGAATGGAGGACGGAATGAACATTGAAGTAGTCGCATTGGTTGTCGCTTCGATTGCGGTGCTTGCTGTGGTCGTACTCACGGTTGTCACTGCCCGCAATCGGAACAGGGGCGGCGAGGATGCGCTGTCGAGTGCCCTCGCCGACATGAGGGTCGCTCTGGCCGGCCGGGATGGTTCGCTCGACGCCAAGGTGTCCGAACTTGATTCAAAGCTGGCATCGCTCAAGGAGACCGTTACCACTCGTGAGGCGGTGCTCGACGAGCAGGTGCGCGGCATGGGAGCCCAGATGCAGGGTATTGCGGGTCTGTTCAGCAATGACCGTGCTCGAGGGGGCTGGGGTGAGATCTCGATGCTGCGCATCTTCGAGATGGGTGGCCTGGTCGAGGACCGGGACTACACCGCCCAGTTCCATGCCGGAGACCGCACTCCGGATGCGGTCGTGCATCTGCCCGGTGGGCGGAACATTGTGATCGACTCCAAGTTCCCGATCGCCAGATACAACGAAGCCCTCGCAGCGGACGACGAACAGGAACGCATGCGTCTCCTCGTGGAGCAGTCGAAGGAACTGGAGCGAGTCGCCAAGACCCTGATCGACAGGGGATATGCCGAGCTGGCGGCGGGTGGTTATGTGGTCATGTATCTGCCATCCCAGGCGGTTTACGAGGCAGCGGCCGCAGCAGACCCCGACGTGATAGGTCGGCTGCTGAAAAAGCGGGTGGTCATCGCCGGACCAACGGCCTTGTACAGCCTGCTGATGAGCGTTGGTTCGTTGATGAGCGAGCACCGTGCGATGCAGCAGGCCGACGAAATCCTCGATGAGGTCCGTGAACTCCACAGGCGCATGGCTGTGTTCGTCGAGCACCTCGGCGGAGTCGGAAACGCCCTGGGCAAGACGGTGGCCGTCTTCAACGGTGCAGTCGGCTCGTGGACCAGTCGGGTGGCCCCACAACTGGGTCGGG
>JAYEIP010000363.1:0-5091 GCA_034660155.1 Actinomycetota bacterium
AACGGACTCAAGTCGGGGACTTCCCACTAAGGAATCGATCCCCCGGGCCGACAGGAAGCCACCACGGACGACGAACAAGGGACAAAACCTCGTGACGGTGATGGCTTCACCGAAGACACCCGCGGATTTCGGTGTCTCAGCACTCCAGTTCGTTCGCCAACTTGGAGATTCCTCATCCAACGCTGTCGTCGCCATAGATGATTCCGGCACTCTGCTCTACTGCAACGAGCATGCGGCCAATCTGTTCGGTTGGACAGAAACAGAGATGCTGGGTCAGTCGGTAGGGCTGCTGATACCCGATCGCTTCCGCCGGGGACACGCCGGCCATGTGCGCAACTTCTCATCCGATGCTCAATCCAATCGCCATCGCAATCCTCCTCATCGCTACGGGCTACGGTCCGATGGGCGCGAGTTTCCGGCAGACATCACGCTGTCGCGGATCAGTGGTGATCCCAACCCCGTCCTCTTCGCTTGGGTTCGCGACATCTCAGAACGAGTAGCGGCCGAGGAGGCTGCGTGCGAGCGAACGCCGCCTCAAGAGCATCTTCAATGGTGCCGCGATTGCCCTCTGGGAACAAGATTTCAACGAGGTCCACCACTGGCTCGACAGCCTGCGGGAGCTTGGAGTAACCGATATCACGGCCTATCTCGATAATTACCCTGCGGAGGTCGAATACGGTACGGGCCTGATCGACATCCTCAGTGTCAATCCGGCCGGGGTCAATCTGGGACCTGTGATCCACGGCGACATCGGCCACACCAAGGGGGCCCCCTCCATCCTTACAGAGAGCGCCCGGACCGCCATGGTCAGACAGCTCGAAGCCATCTGGTTTGGGACCTCGCGTCTCGAGATGATTGTGGTCGCCACCAGGCAATCGGGCGAGGAGAGGACCTTCATCGTGCACTGGCACGCTCCGTGCACCGATGGTGAAGTAGACCTCAGCAGTGTGATCGTATCGATGGTTGACATCACCGATCCCATCGCTGCCGACAATGCTCTGGAGTAGGTTGCCGATCACCTTCAGGACGCCAGCAACTCGAACCCATCGATCAACTCGGCCGCCAAGCCGGCCGGGGGCACTGGACGCCGCTGACACGCAGGGCAACCGTGTACTATGCCCCGCCACAGCTACGACGAGGACGCGCTCTGACGTTTGAGCAGGCCTAGCGAGCCGGGGATAGTGAAAGCCTGGTGCCCGTGCCGTCAGTGACATCACCTCGGAGCTGCGAGAAGATCCCGGTCACGAGCCGGGGGTAGAACTCGCCGGGTTGCCCGCCGCTAACGGGCCAAACGAGTGGCCGGGATTCCCGGCAAGCCGGGTGGTACCGCGGGAACGTCCCGTCCCGGTGAAGAACCAAACGATCTTCACCGAAGGACAAAAAGTGGACGAAACACAGACCAGCAGCCCAACCGGCGACTTCAGCCGGGCTGCCGCCAACCTCGACCTTCCTGCGCTCGACACCCGGATAATCGAATTCTGGGATGACACAGATGCGTTCAAGCGCTCTCTCGAGCTTCGTCCCGCCGACGCCGAATACACCTTCTATGATGGCCCGCCGTTCGCCACCGGCAGCCCTCACTACGGCCACATCCTCCAGGGGGTCGTCAAGGATATAGTTCCCCGCTACTGGACGATGCGGGGCCACCGGGTGGAACGACGCTTTGGATGGGATGTTCATGGACTACCGGTCGAGATGGAAGTCGAAAAGCAACTCGGCGTATCGGGCCCGCAACAAATCCTCGAATACGGAGTGGGTGCGTTCAACGAAGCGTGCCGTTCGATGGTTGAGGCCACTACAGATGACTGGGAGGTCATAACCAAGCGCATCGGTCGTTGGGTGGACTTTGAAGATGACTACAAGACCATGGACGTGGATTTCATGGAGTCCGTATGGTGGGTCTTCAAAGCGCTCTGGGACAGAGGTCTGATATATCAGGACTTCAAAGTCCTGCCCTACTCGTACGGTGCAACGACGCCGCTATCCAATTTTGAAGCGAATCTCGATTACCGCGACGTTGACGACCCGGCAATCACGTTACGCCTCGAGATCCTGGCCGACCATGGTCCCGCAACCAGCGGGGATTATCTTCTGATCTGGACGACAACTCCGTGGACACTGCCGGGAAACCTGGGCGTCGCGGTCGGCACCGACATCGACTATGTGCGAGTATCCGGGACTGTCGACGGCCTCGATGGCATCTACTGGCTGGCCGCCGACCTGTTCGACGATTTCTTCGACGAGTCGGCTGAGATCGTCGGCCACGCCACAGGGGCGAACCTGCTCGGCGTCGAATACGTGCCACCTTTCGACTACTTCGGCGAGGAAAGAGACCGCGGAGCTTTCCGGGTGATCGAGAGCGATGACGTCTCAGTCGATGAGGGAACCGGTCTTGTTCATATGGCGCCCGCGTACGGAGAGGCTGATTTCTATGCGCTCAACGCGGCCGGTCTAGACGTACTGGTTGATCCCGTCGATGCTGAAGCGAATTTCACCGATCAGGTCCCCGATGTGGCCGGAATGAACGTTAAGGACGCCGATGCGACCCTGATCCGGATTCTCAAAGACCGGCAGGCCATCGTCCGGCACGAGCAGATCCGTCACTCCTATCCATATTGCTGGCGAACCGCCACACCGCTCATCTACAAAGCGATCCCGACCTGGTTCGTGAACGTTGAGTCATTCCGCGACAGGATGGTCGAGGTCAACAACGGGATCCACTGGGTCCCGGAGGCAGTCGGAGAGAAGCGATTCGGAAACTGGCTCGAGGGCGCTCGCGACTGGGCGATCAGCCGCAATCGCTACTGGGGTAGCTGTATCCCGGTGTGGGAATGTGACGCATGCACTGAGCAGGTTTGTGTTGGCTCGCGTGAAGAGTTGCACGGGCTGTCGGGAACGATGGTCGACGACCTTCACAAGCATTTTGTGGACGAGGTGACGTTCCAGTGCTCATCTTGTTCGGGAACCATGCGCAGGGTGCCGGAGGTTCTCGATTGTTGGTTCGAATCCGGAGCGATGCCGTATGCCCAGATTCACTACCCGTTCGAGAACACGGAACGATTCGCCCGTCGCTACCCGGCAAACTTCATCGCCGAAGGCCTCGATCAAACACGCGGCTGGTTCTACACACTGGTTGTACTGGGAACGGCGATCTTCGATGAAGCCCCATTCCAGAACTGCATCGTTACCGGCATGATCCTCGCCGAGGACGGCCGCAAGATGTCGAAGAGTCTCAAGAACTACCCGGATCCCCGCCAGGTGCTGGACGAATTCGGCGCTGACGCCCTGCGGGCCTATTTGATCAACTCCCCGGTAGTCCGCGCGGACCCCCTCCGGTTCTCTGGTAGCGGCGTACGCGAAGTAGTGCGAACCGTGCTACTTCCATTCTGGAATGCCTACTCGTTCTTCACGACTTATGCGGAGGCGGATGACATCACGCTCTCCGACATCTTGGACGCTCCACCTCCAGACGAACGAGCCGAGATCGATCGCTGGATCTTGTCTGTTCTACAGAGCTTGATCTATCGCATCAATACCGAGATGGAGGACTATCGGCTTTACAACGTCATCCCACCGACAATCGGGTTCATCGACGATCTCACCAACTGGTACATCCGACGATCTCGTCGCCGCTTCTGGTCACAACGCGGTACCGGCGACGATCGTGACAAACTCGCTGCGTTTGCCACGCTGTATGAGGTTCTCGTGACATTTGCTAAGGTCGCCGCGCCGGTGCTCCCCTTCATCGCTGAGGAGCTGTATCAGCGTCTCGTTCGCGATCTCGACGCCACCGCGCCGCAGAGCGTCCACCACACCGACTACCCGCTCGCCGACGATTCGGTCATCGACACCGCACTGGAGCAGTCCATGGCAATCGTTCGCACGGTGGTCACTCTGGGCCACGGGCTCCGCAAACGCCACGAGGTCAAGGTCCGACAGCCGCTGTCACACCTGACAATTATTACGCGCGATGCCGTAATAGCGGCCGCGGTGGCATCACATGAATCATTGATTGCTGAAGAGCTCAATGTAGCGTCGGTCGGCGTTGATTCGGTCGAGGATCATCTGGTGCATCTATCGGCCCAGGCCAACTTCAAAGCTCTCGGTCCCCGACTCGGTGCCCGCACCAAGGAGGCAGCCGCGGAGATCGCCGACATGTCGCATGAGAAGATCTCGGCGGTGTTGGACGGGGCAACACATCAAGTCGCAGACGCTGTCATCGGGGCCGATGACATCGTCGTGCGCCGTGAGCCGCGGGCCGGCGTTGTGGTGGCGGCTGAAGGGCCCCTCTCGGTAGCACTCGACGTCACAATCACCCCCGAATTAGCGGTCGAGGGAACCGCGCGTGAGATCGTGAGCGCGATTCAAGGTCTGCGTCGCAGCCTGCGCCTCGACGTCAGCGACCGTGTCCGCCTTGTCTGGCACACCGAAGATCCGGGCTTGGCACGGGCTCTGACGGACTACGAGAGTCTCATCGCGGGTGAGGTCCTCGCAACGATGGTGATTCAGGAAACAGCTCCACAAGAGATCCGTGTCGAAATCAACGGGCGGGGGCTCAGCTTCGCGATATCGCGGATGGATTGATCGAACGTCGAGGCACAAGCGGTCGGGCCGGCGGCGAGGCACGCCTCCTGAGTCGTCGTTACGAGGGTGGATTCCCGCTTTGCTCAAGGCGCTCGCGCAAGCCGGCCAACCGTCGCTGATAGAAAGTGACATCGGGGTCCCGAGTCTGCCCCTCAGTGCGCTCCTCCGAGTGGTCCTCCTCCGAGTCATCCTTCTCAGAGTTGTTCTCCTCAGACTTCTCCGCAACCTGCTCGGCGTTGTCCCGAGTCAGAGTCTTGTCAGTGAGGTCGACAGATGCAAGATAGGGTTCAGCTGCACGCGGCTTCGTTGGATGAGGCTCAGATATTGCCGGACGCGGGGATTCCACATCATTGTCTGCAATCGCCGACAGGGTCCCGATCTCATTCGCCGCAGTGGCTGCCAGCCGACGGAATCTGCCCTCGGCATCGGCATATTAATGCACTCAAACCCGACATTGTATGTATCACGGGTGATATTATAGATACGGCACTAGACCAAATAGAAGAT
>JAYEIP010000364.1:0-5082 GCA_034660155.1 Actinomycetota bacterium
CATCGAGCTGCACAGTTAGCACTCGCCATCGTCACCCTCATCACCGCACGACTCATCGACTGGCGCAACAGATACAGCCCCCAATCAATCCCTATTCGCTGATCTTCTAGGTACTAGGTACTAGGTACTAGGTACTAGGTAGTGAGCCGGTCGTGACGATGCCCTATTCGCGTTCTCTCCTTTGGCGGA
This sequence comes from Actinomycetota bacterium, assembly GCA_034660155.1. Taxonomy (GTDB): domain Bacteria; phylum Actinomycetota; class Acidimicrobiia; order Spongiisociales; family UBA5794; genus JAAETI01. The sequence goes on from JAYEIP010000364.1 coordinate 190, forward strand.
TCTCGTGGAGGTTCTCGAGACGGGATCTGAGGTTGCCGTTGGCAGCCAACTCCTCCATGGTGTGAGCGTGGCGGGCCCGCCAATTGGGCCGTTCGGTATCGGTTCCGGGAATGTTCTGGCGGCGTTCTTCCTCCCACAGGTCATCGATGTTGACGAGCGCGATAGCGGCCTCCGATGTAGCCATCCATTCCGTGATGGCGTCGCGCGTCTCCACCAACCCGGTAGTGGAAAAGAGCTTCTCGAGGTAAGTAATGGTTTCCTCACGGCTCGCCAATGCCGCATCGCCGCGTTCGTCGTCGTACATTCCGAGATCCGCGGCGTCGGTTATGTCTCGGGCCTTCCACCATGCGGCGAACGGCGGCGTGTCGTGGGTGCTGAGAGCGATCAAGTCAGCAGCTTCTGGTTCGTCGAGGCCGTCCTGGGCAACCTTCATTCCCAGCAATCGATGGGATCGCAGCGCGTCGCTAACAGCGGGGGGAACGGTCCCAAGGTTCTCCCCGACGACGGCGGCCTCGGCTCTTGTTGACTCGAGGCAGACGATGGCGAACATCTCCTCGGTGGGTTGCATCACATATGTGCCCTGAGTGGCCGCGAGGCCGTGAGGAACCCACCACATCCGGTGCAGGCCCATCACATGGTCGATACGGAGCAGACCGGCTATCGATAGTTGGTGGCGGACGGCCTTGACGAACGAGGCATGTCCTTCTAGTCGTGATTGGTGCGGGACTACGGCAGGGAGACCCCAGTCCTGGCCACCTAGGAACAATGGGTCCGGTGGTGCCCCGACGCTGGCCCGGGCGTAGATCTCGGGTTGGGCCCAGATATCGAAACCGTCGGGATGGCACCCGATGGGTAGGTCGAGGTATAGGTACTGGCCACGGGACTGCAACGTGTCTCCCAGGATGCTGAGTTGGTCGCTCGCCAGCCATTGCGCGGTGATGTGGTAATCCACCCGGTCTGGCGCGGCGCCCGCCGACTCCGGCCAGGCACGCCAATTGCGACCGTGCTCGTCGCAGCGGGCACGGAACTCGGCGTAGAGAGCGATCTCAGGGTTTCCGGCAGCGAACTGGTCGATCTGGCTGCGGATCTGAGGCATCTCGCGTGTTTGCTTGGCATACGTTGCTATCTGGTCGCGGATCGCGTTCCCGGTCTTCGCGTAGTCGACCCAGAGTTGGTCACCGGTTGCCATTGGAAGAGTGCCCCGCCAGCCCGGGACTGCGGTCAGGTCGATCAGGGTCTCGTTCCAGGCACGGCGTGACGCAGGCGAGTACGGTGACGGTTGGTCCGGGAACGTTGCGACCAAGGGGAGTGTCCCGACGACGGTGGCGCCGGTGACGAGAGCGACGTCGGCAAGCTGGTTCAGATGGCTGAGGTTGCCCATGCCGGTGTCGTTGTGCTCTGACCGCATTGAATACACCGGAGCCAGCACGCCAAGCTCGTTGAGCGGTGCCGGATAGGCGGTAACGGGTGCGGAGATCACAAGAGAGGTTGGCACGTCCGGCGCTAGATGAAGCTGGTGGTAGCCAAGCGGGAGCACTCGATCGCAGCGCAACTCCTCGCCCACTTGTTGAAGCTGGATCTCGATCTCATCCTCGGTGACGATTACAGGGTCGCGGGTCACTCCCCGGATCGTGATCGTCGGCAGCTTTCCGTCCCAGGCGACGAGCACCGGCTCGACGAGTCGCCGATCGTCGGCAGTCTCCTCAATCAATGCTCTGACCTGCGCCACGGAGTCGAGCGGCCGCGACGTCAAGGCCTCCAGGACCGCGACGAGATCGTCCGTTTCAACAATACGCAGCGTCCCCCAAACATCAATCCACTCGGTGAGGACCCCGGTGGCCGCAGCGAGGTCTTTGATTGCAGTTTCGATGGCGCATCTTTTCGTGACGAGGAAAAGCAATTATGGCCGGTGGAACGTTATCGCCAAAGGCGGCAGTCTGGGACAATGGCGTCATGTGTGGACGATTTGTTCAATCCCAGGATCCTGAGTTCTACGCCGATGCCTTTCGGGTGGAGACCATCAAGGCAAATCCGCTGCCTGCTTCGTTCAACGTGGCTCCCACCGATCAGGTGTATGCGGTCGCCGAGTACGACGGTGCCCGTCTCCTGGGATCGTTTAGGTGGGGACTGATCCCGTGGTGGGCCAAAGACCGGAAGATCGGGTCGCGCAACATCAACGCTAGGTCCGAAACGATTGCCGACAAGCCAGCCTTTCGGGACTCGTTTGTCAAGCGGCGCTGTCTGATCCCTGCCGACGGATTTTATGAGTGGAAGCGTCTTCCGAAGGGAAAGCTCCCGCACTACATCTATCGGGCCGACGGCCGTCCTCTTGCTTTTGCGGGACTCTGGTCGAGTTGGAAGGACCCCGATTCGGCGGAGCGGGTGCGGACTTGCACGATCATCACCGGCCGACCCAATGACCTCGTCGCCGACATCCACGATCGGATGCCCCTTATCCTTGGCGAGGAGAGTTGGTCCGATTGGCTTGATGTGACCATCGAAGACCACGTCGAGCTCGACAGGTTGCTCGCGGTCTATCCGGGGTCAGAGATGGCGGAGCACCCGGTGTCGACGCTCGTCAACAAGGTCGCCAACAATTTCCCCGAGTGCATCGAACCGCTGCAGACCCCCGCAGTTGAGCAGTAGCAGTCCGACTTGATGTCGGTTGTGGGAGCTACGAATCTGCTTCCCACGTTGTCCCGGGATTGAGGAGTCACTTAGATGTCTGCGGCTCAACCGTCGCCAGATGGCACAGGTCGTGTCGTCGTCCCGCTCGAACTGATTGTGGAGCCTGAGCCTGCTGAGCTCATGTCGAGTCGGTTAGGGCGCGGGGTTTACCTCGTCTTGGGGTTTCTAAGTCTGGGTGTGGGGATCGCAGGCTATGTGGTCCCGCTGCTTCCCGGGACGGTGTTCCTCTTGATCGCGACATACTTCTTCTTCCGGTCAAGCGAGAGGATGTACCACTGGATCCTCAACCACCCGTGGTTCGGATCACTAGTCCGCAACTACCTTGCCGGGTATGGGATACCGCGACGCATCAAGGTCTATGCGGTGACGTTGATCATTGTCAGCTTTGCAACGTCGATCGCCTTCGCAGTCAGTGGCCAGTTGCCCCGGTTGGTCCTGGTGGCGATAGCCATCGGCGTTGTGGCATTCATCCTCAGCCGTCCGACGACCGAGGTAGTTCTCGCCGAGACATGAGGTGATCGGCAAATGGTGCCCCTAGTGTCTGTCGGGCACCAGCGGCGTCTACTCCGGCAGCTCGCTCACATCTTCTTCTTCGAGACGACGGCGAAGTCCCCCGCCGCGGCGCTGGTAGATCGTGTTGCCGGGCGCCACCACGTATCGCTCATCAAGGGGTTGTTTTGGTACGGGTTCCTCGGAGTCTTCGTCGGTCAGGTCGACGGTCACGCCACGTTGAGTTAGCCGTACGACGTCCGGCTCTTCCTGATTGTCGTCGAGAGGATCCTCGAGGTCGTCAGCCTCGAGAGCGATCATTGTTGACATGATGTCGGTCTGCTCGAGAGTCGTTTCCGCCAGGTGTCGGAACTGGCCTTCGATTCCAGCGACTGTCGATCGCAGCCGACCGATTCGTTGTTCCAGCATCATATGTTCCCGGCGAGCACGTCCCAGAACTGATCCAGCCTCGTGGCGGGCGTCCTCAAGGATCTGGTTGGCTCGGAGCTCGGCAGTTCGGAGCAGAGCAGCGGATTCGGTCTTTCCCCCGGCGCGGTACTCGTTGGTCTCATGTAGGACACGGGCGCGGAGTGCTTTCACTTCTGAGAGCGCTGCGGTTATTAGCGCTTCGGCTCTCTTGTTGCGACGGGCGAGCATATTGTTGGCTTCGGCGCGTGCTGACTCAATGATTCGAGTGGCCTCCTCATGGGCCGCGTTGAGGTCCTCTGTGATCAGCCGTTCAATTTCCTCGAGTCTGGTGCGTGCTTCAAGCTCTAGCTGATGGCCGACGGCTTCCGCATTCTGTAGTACCTCGTCGCGAGCTGCTCGCACCGAATCCAGATCGGTCACTGACGGGACCGCACCAGCGATACGTTCGTTGAACTCTGCGTCACGGTCCTCGTATTTGCGAAGCGTGGCGACCAAGCGTTTGAGGACTGCGTCCACCTCTGCGGGGTCGTAACCGCGCCGGCGCGAAAGCAAGAAATGGTGACCGTCGACGGCCGACGAATGGATCATTCCACTAGACCTTCCTGACACCCGCCCGGCAAGCCCCCACACGACTTGTACGAGGCGACCACGTGGTCGCCAATATTCAGCGCGGCGTCGAGTATCACAGAGCGCGAAAAGCATCGCAAGTAGAAATCTGTTTCCTTCCCGGACCAAGCACTAGTTCCCTTGCACAGTGGAGAATCCCCCGAAAGGTTCCCGGGTGGGCGCCGATAGAGATCGTACGGGTGCTGGACGAGTGCTCTGCAGGAGAACCTGTTGAGGATTTCAGCGGAGGTGCGTTCCACCCCCGCTGTTAGGAATTGAATCGGTCGGCCGTTACTAGCAACCTGGTACCGGGTGATCCACCGGCCGTTTCGAGCCTTCCATAAGGCCCGCCCCTGGGGGCGGGCCTTATCGCGTTTGGCTAAGAGGGCCGCGCCAACAGGCGAGGGGCTCGGGCAGCGAGGGCGAACAGCCAGAGGACATCGAAAAGAGAGTCCTTCTGTCGGCGGATGTTCTCAGCCGTTTGCTCCGCGGCCATGCGGCCCATAGCCTGTGACCATGGACAGGATCACAGTCGACATCGACAAAGAATGGCTTGCGGTGCCCGATATCTGTGACTACATGGGCGTGTCGGCCTTTGTCGTCACCAGCCAACTTCGTTCTGGCGGTCTCCCCGCAGTCAAATTTGGCCGGGAGTGGCGGGTGGCGCGAGGGGATTTCGAA
>JAYEIP010000365.1:0-5078 GCA_034660155.1 Actinomycetota bacterium
CCAGGTGACCTGCTGGTTGTTGGGAAAGACTGAGATCCAGAGTCGACCGGCCGGGATGACTATGGGCGAGCCGTCTTCGAGTGTCAGCTCGAACCGTTCATCCACTGAGTCGCGTTGCCAGGTGCCTTCGACGACTACGCCGCCGTAGAAGACGTAGGCGTCGCCGCTGCCTACCGTGTCAAGCGCCGGAACCGACGAGCCCGCTCCGCTTGCTGAGCTGGCCCAGTACTTTGTCGCGGTAACGACCACGATGGTGTCGGTTGCGATCTGGTGCTCGAGGTCTTCAGGTGTCTCTTCGGCGGAGCCATCCTCTGTGGTACTCGTTTGGGTCGAATCGTCTTCGGCGTCTTCATCGTCGCTGGGGGGTGCCAACCAGTTGTGTGGGATGTCGCCGTTGAAGCGGACATATTCTGTCCCGGTCCACTCCCAGCGAACCTCCGGCCGATCGGACCAGTCGAGGGTGATGGCGGTGGCGTTGGGAGTTCCTGGGGTTGGGTCCCCAAAATTGAATGTCGGGACAGCCGGGGGCTCGTCTGGATAGCCGCGGCGGTCCGCTTCTTCCCTCATGAGCACAGTCGAGCCGTAGAGATTGTGCGGTGCGCGCCTCGCACCGATACGGAACGTCGTGTTGCCGTTATCGCCGAGCAGTTTGACGCCGTATCCAGCGATGACGCTGCTCACCCACGGTTGGGCTCCGGAGATCTGCAACGGGGCGCCGAGGTACGCCACCAGGGTGGGGTCGGTGGGACGGCCTGAGCGTATCGGGCCCAGATACTCCGAGTCCGAATGATGGAACAGGCCGATGAACCGGGTCAACCCACCTTCGACGAGCAATTCGTAGACTGCATCCGCTTGCTCAATCCCGGACTGGGGTCGAGCGTTCCAGTGATTGTCGATCTTGACTGCGATGACTCTGCGTTCGAGGGCAGCTTCGTCCTCCACGCCCATTCCGTTGAGGGGGGAGGGAGGCAATGGAATTGCCGTGGTTGTCGTTGCGGCCCCATCGGTTGTCGGGGGTGCCGTGGTGTCTGTCGATGCAGTCGTGTCGACAGGGGCCAGAGTCGTCAGCGGCGTGGTGGTGGTCGTGGCGTCGCCGCCGCTGCAGGCCGATGCGACGAGCGCGGCAATAATTACGATCTTGAGGGCTTTGGGAATATTCACGAGGGGGGAGTGTATACGTGTTCTGGGGACAAACCCATCTCGATCGAAGCTAGTAGCGTCGCAGCTGTGGAGGAACTCACCTCGTTTGTGGCAGCAGAGTTGGCGTCTCGCGCCGATCCCGAGAAGGCCGCAGGGATGGCTGCGTACATGAAGACCGACATGCCCTTCTACGGGGTCCAAAAACGAGGCCGCACTGACGTGTTCCGTATGATCAAGAAGGAGTTCCCCGTTACCGACATCACGTCATATCGCGCCACGATTGAAGCGCTTTGGGAGCAGCCTCACCGTGAAGAGAAGTATCTCGCCATTGGCATCGCCAAGGGTCACCCAGACTTCGTCACATTCGACAATCTGGATCTCTATCAGCGGTTGATTGTTGAAGGGGCCTGGTGGGATTTCGTCGACGAGGTCGCGATCCACTGTGTCGGGATGGTCTACCTCAATCAGAGAGATCAGACCGCCCCGCTGATCGAGCAATGGATCGACAATGACGTGATGTGGCTCCGGAGGACCAGCCTCATTGCGCCCATCAAGCACAAGGCAGCCACTGACCACGAGATGCTGTTCGATCATTGTCTGCGTCGGTCCGCTGAGAAGGAGTTCTTCATCCGCAAGGCGATCGGCTGGACGCTGCGGGAGTACGCCAAAACCGATCCCGATCGGGTGAGCGAGTTTCTACTAGCTAACCGGAAGAGCTGGTCGGGTTTGAGCTTCCGGGAAGCGTCGAAGCATCTGGGGGTGAACTAGTCAGCCCTTGGATCTGAGACCTCCGAGGGTCTGCATTGGTACTAAGTACCAAGTACGGATCGACGCTCGACACGAGTGAACTTCGAACGGCGTCCCTAACGTATGCTCTCCTCATGACACAACGAGATCTTTGGAATGAGCGGTATCGGGAGCGGGGCGCGGTTTGGGGGGTTGGCCCTAATCAGTTTGTTGCTGAGCGGATGGAGGGGATGACACCGCGGCGAGTGCTTGACCTTGGATCAGGGCAGGGACGCAATGCCATTTGGATGGCCCAGCAAGGCCATCGGGTGACTGCCGTAGACATCTCCGACGTGGCAACCGGCCAGGGGCAGGAGATGGCCGAAAAGGCCGGTGTCGGTGTTGAATTCATCGCAGCCGACATCGGTGAGTGGGAGCCACCGCATGCAGCTTTTGATCTGGTCTTGCTGGCTTACATACAACTGCCTGAGTCGAGCCGTTGTGCGTTGCATGTGAAGGCGATGCGGGCGTTGGCCCCCGGAGGCAGCGTGTTGGTAGTAGCTCACCACCGGGACAATCTGGAGAACGGGGTTGGCGGTCCGCCGCTGGCAGAGATGCTGTTTACCGAGGACGAACTTGCTTCCGATTTCGCCGGGCTCGATATTGTCGAGAACAGCCGGGTCTTGCGTCACGTGGACAACGGCGATGTTGTGGGTGACGCCATCGACATCGTGTTCATCGGGGAGAAACTGTCGTAGCAATACGCCCGATTCGCCCGAGCGGCCAATAGCGAGCAATCGCCTTCCACATAACCCGATCGGTATCTATCGGACCGATGGTTCGGCTGTCGGCGGCGGACACCGACCGATTGTCGCCGAGGACGAATATCTCGTGGTCGTCTAGTTGCCATTCGCCGGCGGGGTGCACCGGCCCGTCTGCCCATGGTTCGGCGAGGACGGCACCGCCGATGTCGACCTGACCGTTCCTTAGAGCAATGAGTTCCCCGGGTAATCCGACGACCCGTTTCGCAAGCTCGAAGCCGTCGATCTCGGGATGAGCCACGATGACAATGTCACCCCGCTGAAGAACGTCGTTGACCACCTTGGCGATGATGTAGTCACCCGAATACAACTGCGGCTCCATGGACGCCTCAACGATTTCGTAGCGCCGCAGTCTTCCTCTCAACCCGGCGATGCCGAGTACCGCCATCGCAACTGTGAGGGCTACCAGGCCTCTCCGAGTACGCATATGGTTCCTTTCCTTCCACCAGTCTAAGAGCGCCCGTCGCCAGGCGTTCGCTTGGATGTTTGCCGGCTCTTCGCTCTACGGCTCGTCGCCGGAGCCCACGCCTCCGGCGCGGCCTCTAAGGAGACGTATCCCGACTGGGTTGTTCGCGTGTATCGTCGCGGCAGGAATTCCAAAACACCTGAGGAGGTGACCTGTGGGACTATTTCGACCCACCCGGGTGGCTCATGCCCATTGCGATCTCTTCTGCGGGGTCTATGACCCGGCGCAGGCGATGATTGAAGCAAAATCGGTGCTGAACTGCTGCACCAAATATCACGCATCGGACGACGATGTTTTCCGCGCTCGTTGCATCTCGATAAAGGAAGAGCGCGCTGAGTTGGCTAAGCACCATCTCAATGTGCTGTGGACCGACTTCTTCAAGCCGCCCCATCTGGAGCAGTTCCCTGGTCTTCACGATCTGTTCTGGCGGGCGACCAAGGCAGCCGGGGACGCCAAGAAGTCGATGGATCCGGCCGTGTCGCAGCAACTGATCGACCTCATCCAGGAGATCGCAGACATCTTCTGGCAAACCGAAGCCGCCCAAACCGCCGGGGTCTACCCTCCGAAGTAGTGCCGTCCAACCGGAAGGCACGAGGTCAATTCAGCCTATCGGAGCTTGGCTCCTAGCATCCACGGCATGGCGAAACTCGGTGCAGCACGACTCGGTCGCTGGGGGATAGTCGGAACAGTCGTTGTTCTGGTTGCAGCGGCGTGTTCGGGTTCGGATACCGCAGGTGTCGCCGGGGGAGTAGTGGAGCGCGACTCCACCGTCGTCGCGCTGGCTTTCCAGGACGTGGCCGAAGAAGTTGGGCTCGATTTTGTGCATGGTGCCTTCCGTTGGGAGGTTTCCGGCGACGCCGTGGCAATGATGGGCGGCGGCGTCTGTTGGATCGATTTCGACCGGGACGGTTGGCTGGATTTGTACGTCGTCAACACGTACGCCGAACATGAATACGCACAATGGCAGGAAGACGGTGGACTGCCGACCAATCATCTTTATCGCAATGACGGTGGCCGGTTCGTCGACGTGAGCGAGGCTTCGGGCACCGATCTGGTGGTGCGCGGCAACGGCTGCGCCGTCGGAGACCTGGACAATGACGGTTGGGATGACATCTATGTCACAACGGCTCGCTTCAATGCTCTACTGATGAACAAAGGTGACGGCACGTTCACCGAGGACGCTGAGACGGCCGGGGCGGATGCTTACGGATGGCAGGCCGGTGCGGCGATGGGCGACATCAATGGTGATGGTTGGCTCGATCTTGTGATGTCCGGGTATGTCGATCTCAACAATCGGCATCCGGACTCCATTGCTAGTTTCCCGAGCACCCATCTAGGTCGCGAGGACCTGCTCTACCTCAATCAGGGCAGCGATGGCGAGATGGCGTTCATCGAGGTGGCAAGTGAGGTTGGACTGGAACCGGACGATCTCGAATATGGCCTTGGTGTTCTGCTGAGCGATGTCGATCGTGACCGCGATCTTGATCTCTATGTAGCAAATGACGTCGGGCCGAATCGGCTCTATCTGAGCGAACCTGCCGCGGGGGAGGCGGGGTTCACCCTCGAGGAGGTCGGGGTTGCTGCTGGGCTCGATGACTCCAACTCGGCCATGGGGATCGCCGGGGGAGACTACGACGGCGACGGTGCCTTCGATCTCTTCGTGACCAACCATGGGCATCAATTGCACTCGGTCTTCCGCAATACTTCTCCGAGCAGTGGGGTGGCGTTTGCCGACGGCTTCGATGTGTTCGGAATACCGGATCTGGGTACCACGCTCACCGGGTGGGGTACCTCGTGGGCCGACTTTGACAACGACACCGATCTTGATCTGTTCCTCGTCCACGGTCACGTTCCGGTTACCGACCTGGCCACCGATGGTGAGCCTCTCCAACTCGTGGTGAACGAGACCGCGCAAGGCAGGCCGG
>JAYEIP010000366.1:0-5064 GCA_034660155.1 Actinomycetota bacterium
GACGGAGATGTCTAATTGGTCGGCCATTCGGGCGAGATCAATCTCGTCAAACGACTGACCGACAAGACTCTTCGCCCCGGTGCCCGCCAGGGAGAGGATCCGGATCTGCTCCTCGATATCGGCAGTCACGGCATCCGCGCCGCGATTGAGAGTGTCACGATCAACCTTGGCCGCCGTCGCGTTGAGCCACAGCGCTATGCCAAAGGCTGAGACGACAACGATGATCGCGGCCAGAAGCCACGACCGGCCTTGACCGGCAGGCGGAGCGCGGTGTTCGCGAAAAAGTGCCACAGGCATCCCTGTCGGCATGAACCCGAGTTTCTTAATGTTGCCCGATGCATTTCGGAAAGTACCGGGATGTCAGCTGGCAGGCCCCGGCACTGCCACAATGCCGACATGGAATTTGCACTGCAAACCGTTGGTAAAACGTACGATGAGTTCTTGGAGGCCGCTCGATGGGCTGAGGAGAAGGGCCTGGCCGCCTTTGCCATCCCCGACCATTACCTATACGGCGTCACCGATGATGCCCTCACGACACCCGCCTACGATGCCTTTGCCGTGATGGCCGGTCTAGCTCGCGAGACTGCGCGGATCGAACTGGTAGTCCTCGTCTCGCCCATCACCTTCCGGCATCCCGCGGTTCTGGTGAAGAACACCGCGACCATTCAGGAGATGTCCGGGGGTCGCTTCAAGGTCGGTGTCGGTACCGGGTGGCTGGAGCAGGAGCACACGCGGTTCGGAATCGACTTCCCCGACACCAAGACCCGGTTTGCTATGACCACAGAGGCACTGGCATACATGCGCGCTGCCTTCTCCGAACCCCCGGTCGACTTCGTCGGTCATTACTACGCACTCGATGCTTTCGACATGCAGCCACGTCCGGAACTCAAGATCGTGGTCGGTGGCACCGGCAAGGTGAAGACACCACACCTGGCGGGCACCTACGCCGACGAACTCAACGCCTATCCAGACCAGCCGGATGAGTACGCCGCTAAAATTGCCGTGGCCCGAGAGGCGGCTGTTGCTGCGGGTCGAGATCCTGGTGCGCTCTTGATCAGCAGTTCGGGCGCCATCATTGCGGCGGATACACAAGCCGGGTACCGCGACAAGCTTGCTGACATCGCCGTCAAAGCGGACGTCGATCCAGAGGAACTCGAGGGTGAAGCGGCGCGACGCAACTCACCACGTGGCACCTGGGATCAAGTACGTGCGATCCTGGACGGGATGCAGGAATATGGCTTGTCTCGCTTCTACTTCCAGGAGAAGTTTGTTCCAGCGGATATCGAGCTAAAGCTGAGCAAGTTGGTCTAGGAACGCGGATCGCGCGTGGCGACACCTACTCAGGCGGGTTACGTGATTCGGAACCTGCGGTGCCCCCGCAGTTCGCTTTGCGAATTCCCCCAAAGAGGGGGAACTCATGCTGGGCGCTGCCCAAAGGGGGGAGCCAATACTGCACAATATGCGGGCTGACCTAACCTCCCGCTGATGGATCGAGCTTCCCGTACCAATGGGCCACTTCGAGTCGGGATTATCTTGTTTGGATTGCTGGCCGCGCTGGCCGCAGGCAGCTTGGCGCTATTTACGGTCGGAGAGACGTATGCGTTGGCCACAGCAGTCACCATCCTCGTCACCTCCCTCGCTATCGCCTTCACCGCGTCGGTGTTGCTCGGCAGGGCCATCCTGGTCCTCCTCATTTTCACACTGGCAGGATCGCTCACCATTGGAGCACTGGGAGCGATCCAGATCCTGGCGGCCTTCGCAGGCAGTCCGATCGGTCCGGTCGACGAACCTGATGCACAGGCTTTGGAGGCGGCCGAGCACAAGATCGATCAATCGATTGAAGCCACGACTTTTTCGGTCACACTGTCCGAAGCCGAGCTGAATGCCGTTCTACAAGACTCCCTCACACAGACCGACACACCGTTTCGCCGCATCACCGTCGACATCCTCAACACCGTCGGACAGCCCGCTCTCATAGGCTTCGTCGGTGACTTCAAGGACGGGAGTCTGCGCGTCGATGGTGAGTTGACGGCCGCGACCTCCGGGGGCGAACTCCATCTCGAACTCCTCTCGGCGGATGTGGGGATGTTTACGCTGCCTGGCGTTGCCCGCGGCGCCGTTGAAGACATGATTGGCCGGGTTGCCGACCTGAATCGCGCCCTGGCCGACGAGGGTGCTGACGTCCAATCTGTGGTAATCGGTGACGACGCCATCGTTGTTACCGGGGTAACAACCGGGTCCGGAACGATCGACGCCGGTGTCTTACTCGCCTCATTCGGAGACCTTGACGGCTTGGGCACCACGGACCTTGCAGTTGAACCGTTCGCTGCAGGCATCGACTCGGCTACGGCTGATGGAGAGCGCTACTACGTCGCCCTCGGAGATTCGTTGGCGGCTGCGGTGGGCGTGGACGGCTACGCCGAAGGCTATGTGTCACAGGTCCACAAGGAATTGAGCCTTCGCGACGGCGCCGTCTACGGGCTTCGCAACTTCGGCGTGTCGGGAGAAACGTCAGGGACCATGCTGCTCGGCAGCCAACTCGATACCGCCGTCGAGTTTGGTTCGGGGCAAGATGTTGCGTACGTCACGATCGATGTCGGAGCCAACGATCTACTCGGCCACCTCGCGTCGTCCGACTGCAGCGAGGATATAGAAGCAGCGCCGTGCACGGCGCGAATCGAAGCATCGCTCACCGCATACCGCAACAACATCGCGGCGATCTTTGAAGCATCAGACAAGGCATTCCCCGACGCCACGGTGATCTTCCTACTGGCGTACAACCCTTTCAGCCTTGGTTTCGAAGACGAGGTTTCCTTCGAAGCCCAGAGCAACGAGGCCCTGATCTCGCTCAATACCATCGCGGCCGAGGAGGCCGCAGAATATGGAATCCTGGTCGCCGACGGGTTCACCCCGATGCGCGGGACAACGACCGCAACCACGCATATGACCGATCTGCCACCGGACATCCACCCGAACGCGGTCGGTTACGACGTCCTCACCGCTGCGGTGCTGGCAGCCTTGAGCTGACCGTGTGGCGAGCCGATAAAGACTCTTCGGAACTTTCCCGAAAAACCGGGAACCTGGGTAAGACCCCGCGGCATCAGAAGGGGGACAAGCCAGGAAACCACAGGGGACACCATGAAGCGCTTCACCATCGCAGTTGCAGCACTGACCGTCTTAGCGGCAGCCTGCACGTCAACATCAGAGTCAACGACAACTTCGTTCCGTGGTGCGACCGATACTCGCCCTCCCATTGATGTCATCACGGTTTCGTACGGACTACAAACGTTTGATGCCTGCGGGGACTTCCTCGACTACGTCACCAGCCATGCGGTAGACATGGTCGGTCCGTGGGGCTTCGAATACGGGTACTACGGGCCGTTCTTCCGTGGCGAGTTTACCGATGATGTCGTCTTCGAAGCGGTCGCTGAGGACCTGGCCGGTGGTCTCGACGGCGCTGCCGCCCCCACAACCGCCGCCGCGTCGTCCCTCGAAAAGGGAGTCGACTATTCCGGGACCAACATTCAAGAGCTTGGCGTGGACGAGCCGGACATCGTCAAGACCGACGGCCACCGCATCATCGCCACAACCGGCAACACCCTGTACGTCATCGACGTCGATGGCGAGGAGCCACGGCTCGCCGGTCAGATCAGCATCGATGCCGGATGGGCCAGCGACCTCTTCCTCGCAGGCGACCGTGTGCTCGTCATGGCTTATGGCGACTCGTACGCAGTGCCACTGGCAGAGACCGGCATCGCAGCCGATTCATCACCAGCCTGGTATCCCACTCCAGTGACAACACTCATCGAGATTGACATCTCCGATATCGATAACCCCCAGGTCGAGCGGACCCTCCGTCTCGACGGCGCCAAGGTGAGCGCGCGGATGGTTGGTAACTCGGTGCGAGTGGTCATGAGCTCGATGCCTACCGGCCTGGCATTCAAGTTCCCCGAAACGAGTGGCCTCAAGGCCGAACGGGATGCCGAAGCATTCAACCGGCAGGTTGTGCTCGACTCGACCATCGACAACTGGGTTCCCTACTACGTGCTGGAGAACGCAGATGGAAGGGTCATCCGTGAAGGCGCACTGCTCGATTGCGAACGAGCCCATCATCCTGAGGAGTTCTCCGGCCTCGATATGCTCAGCGTGCTGACGATCGACCTCGACAATTCGCTAAATATCGACGACGCAGTTGGCGTGATGGCTGCCGGCGACATCGTGTATGCCTCGACCGAAGCCCTCTATATCGCTTCTTCCGCCTGGCGGAACTGGGATGTTCTCGAGGAGGCAGACGTTGCGGACGCAGTCAACGAGCACACAACGGATATCCACAAGTTCGACATCTCTGACCCCACTCGCAGTGCCTATGTTGCAACCGGACGGGTCACCGGGTTCATGTTGAGCCAGTGGTCAATGTCGGAGTACGAAGGCAACCTGCGGGTGGCCACCACCAGCGCACCCGAATGGTGGTGGGGCGCCCAAGGCGAATCCGAGAGCTTTGTTACAGTCCTCGATGAGCAAGACGGCGAATTGGTCGAAATCGGCAAGGTTGGCGGACTCGGCAAGGGCGAGCAGATCTACTCGGTTCGTTTCATCGACGACGTCGGCTATGTGGTGACCTTCCGTCAGACCGATCCGCTTTACACGATCGACCTCTCCGATCCGACCGATCCCACGGTCGTCGGTGAGCTGAAGATCCTTGGCTATTCGGCCTACCTCCATCCGGTTGGTGACGGCCTTCTCCTTGGCATCGGCCAGGACGCTACGGAAGAGGGGCGCACCCTCGGTACCCAGGTGTCACTGTTCGATGTCAGCGATCTGGCCAACCCGAAGCGTCTCCACAACTACACCCTCGACAATGGCTATTCGAGCGTTGAGTACGACCACCGTGCCTTCCTCCACTGGCCCGAGACTGGCCTCACCGTGATCCCGATCCAGGTGTGGAGCTGGGATGAGGAGACCGAGACCGAGAGCGGCTTTTCCGGGGCAATTGCGGTCACGGCAACTCGCGACGGTATCGACGAGGTCGGACGCATCACCCACGCCGACGATAAGGACGGTGAG
>JAYEIP010000367.1:0-5062 GCA_034660155.1 Actinomycetota bacterium
TGGCGACCGGGATGATGAGGCGGTCAAGCAGTCGCTGGATGCACTCCGGGTCGGTGCGGAGGGCGATGCCAATCTCATGGAGCTGATTATTGACGCGGCGCGCGCCCGGGCCACTCTCGGCGAGATCGTCAACACCATGAAGGATGTGTTCGGTGGCTACCGTGAGCCGCCCCGGGTCTAAGCGGGTGCGGCTGCGACACCGGCTCGGCGAAGCTATTTATGCTCTGTTCTTCGCTTTTGCGCCCTCAACAATCCCGGACTGGAGGGCCGACCCTGACTTCCGCTCGGTGGCAGTCCTCCCGGTGGGCGAGCCGATGGCAAGCTTCGATAGTCCCGCTGCCCGGTAGACTCCACGTCCGCCTTAGAAGTCTGTTGACAGGAGTATTTGCAGTGTTGAGGCCAAAACGACGTGCACTCGTGATCCTTGTGGCCGCCCTGGCCGTGATCGGCGCGGGCTGTAGTGATGACAGCAATGCCACGGCGACCACCGGAAGCGTTTCGTCTGCTGAAGATATCGTTTTCGGGTCCGGTGAACTCCCAAACACTATTCCCGCCAACTTCCCCCTTCCCGTCGGCAGCGCAATCGGCAGCACGATGCTGGTTACCAAGACTGGCTTCACGGAGGTGGCGGTGCGGGTGAGCGCTGAGGTCGGGGTAACCGCCCAGTTCTTCGATCAGGCTCTTAGCGCGGCCGGCTTCGTCATTGACAGCTCTGCGGCCGATGGTGACGGGTGGTTGATCGAGTTCAGTGTCGATGGCACCAAGGGATCGATTGAGATAACCCAACCGCTCGGGGGAGTCAGCCAAGCGGTGGTGCGCTATAACGTGCCGTAGACTGCTCCGTGATCAGCTATTGCGGCGAGGCAAGCAAGTCGGGACCTCGGCTATGGTCGGCGACCCGCGGGAGGAGGGCTCATGGGCCGTTTGAGACGCTTTGATGATCACCGATTCGTTGGCACCCGGGACGACATGGTGGTCCACGACTGCGACGACCCGGATTCCCTTGTTCTGTTGGAGGAACGGGTGAACACCGAGGATCTCCAGAAGCGCAATCTCCTACAAACCTTCGGACCCGACACCCTGGCCGAGGCACGCAACCGGGGGTTCCATCCGTCGTGACCCGGTTTATCGACGCTCATGTGCATCCGCCGATCCGGGAGTTTCTCGAGGGTCCCGTCGCCGCCTACCTTGACGATCTACGAACGTACCTCCATGAACCTATCGAAGTACAGACACCTGACGAGATTGCCGAGTTCTATCGGTCCCGTGACGCCAAAGCGGTGCTACTTGGTTGGAACAGTCTCGTAGGCAGCGGGTATCGGTCTCTGGGTAACAACGATATTGCCGCGTTGGTGGACCACGCCCCCGATGTTTTTTACGGGTTCGGAGCGGTGGATCCCGCCGGCGGGGCAGCCGCAGTAGCGGGTGTTCACCAAGCGGCCCGTCTCGGGCTATCCGGGCTGGCATTTCACCCCGCGGCCGAACGGGTGGTACCGATGGGCGGAGAGAGCCGCCATCTCTGGGAGACCGCAGCCGAGCACGGGTTGGTGTGTCTGATACATACGGGTTTCACCAGATTGGGTGCCGATGTAGCCGGCGGCGGGGGGATCGGACTCGAGCCGGCTCGTCCGTTGCACGTCGACCGTGTTGCCGCCGCCTACCCGCGACTCAAGATCATTCTCGCCCACACAGGGCGACTGTGGCTCGACGAAGCGGTGGCGATAGCCATCCATAAAGGGAACATCCACCTGTGTCTCTCCGGTATTTCGCCGAAAGCGATGAACCCCGAATTGCTTGATCTCATCAGAGGCCCGCTGCAACACCGGGTTCACTTCGGGAGTGACTATCCCTTCGGTTCACCGGACTCGTGGCTAACCGAGTGGGACTCGCTCGGTCTGTCAGCAGAGGTAAGCAGCGCCGTCCTCGTGGATAACGTTACCGCTCTACTCGCACGCTGATCGGATCTCGTCGGCAGGGACCGGCATTCCGAGCCCGGCTGCGACCAGGCATGCCACCTTTTGCTCCCGGAAGTAGAAGAAGTGGTCGCTGCCTTTCAGCAAGTGGAGTGTCGCCCCGGCAACAGCGGCGTACTCGACTATCCGATCAACGGCGACAAGTTGGTCACGGTCACCGACGATGAACGTGCGCGGCACGGGCAGCAAAGCCTCCGGTTCGGGCAGACGATGATTGGTGGCAACTCCAATCCCCGGGGCAATGCCCACATAGTTGTGCTCAGAGCGATCTCTGGCGTGCCAGCGCAAGGCAGTTGCCGCCCCAAAGGACCATCCGGCGACTCCGAAATCGAGCGAGGGGTAGGTGTCCTGCGCGCAAGCCATCGCGGCCGCAACATCGTCGATCTCTGCAATACCACCGTCGTGTGATCCTGTGGACATCCCCACCCCTCGGAAGTTGAATCGCAACACTGCGACCGCCCGACTCGTCAGGTCGGTGGCAATTGCTTCGAGGAGCGGCACGTTCATGGTCCCACGATGCAGTGGATGTGGATGACACAGCACAACGCCGCGCTGCGCGTCCTCGGGGACATCCCAGCGGGCTTCGAGCCTGACGGATCCGGTCACTGTGATAGTGGGGTTAGTCATCACAGCCGGGTGGTCATCCAGACCGCTGCTGCAACCAGGATTGCCAGGCCCGTCAACAGCGAGGCGACCAGTAGATATCGAGTCTGCATAGCGCTGGAGCATAGGGCGCACCACACTCTTGCCCGGCGGGTCGAGTTTGACGAGGCGCTAGTCTCAATACGAATCCGAAACCCCTGCGGAGGCATGGTGTACGACGTCGTAATCATTGGTGGCGGCCCCGGCGGTTATGCAGCCGCGCTTTACGCCCACAACTTCAATCTGAGCGTTGCTCTTGTAGAAAAGGACCGGCTTGGCGGGACCTGCCTGCTGCGTGGTTGCATCCCCGCCAAGACGTGGCTCAAAACCGCCGAGGTGTATACGACCATCAAGAAGGCCTCTGAATTTGGTGTCAACGCAGGCGAACCATCGGTCGACTGGATCGCCGCGCTCAATCGGAAGAACAGCGTGGTCGACCGGCTTGTCAAGGGTCTGACCGGCCTGCTGAAGACTCGCAACGTGGAAGTCTTCGACGGCTATGGGCGTCTTGCCGGAGGTGGCGTCGAGGTCACCGACGGCAACGGTGAGGTCCATCGCCTCGAAGCCCGGAATGTGATCGTGGCCACGGGCTCCAGGCCACGAGCGATCCCCGGATACGAGTTCGATGGCAATCGAGTTGTGTCGAGCCGGGATGCCCTCGATTGGGACGAACGGCCGGGCCGGGTCGCCATCATCGGTGCCGGTGCTATCGGCTGCGAATTTGCTTCGCTGCTTGGCGATACGGGCGCAGAGGTACACCTCTTCGAGATGTTGGACCAGGTGGTCCCGGGTGCCGAGCCGGAAGCCGCCAAGACACTCAACCGGGAGCTCAAAAAGAAGGGCGTCAAGGTACGTACCGGTGTCGGAGTCGGCCCGGCGGAGGTCCACCACGATCGTGTGGTCATCCCGTTCGAGGGCGACTATGTCGAGGTCGATAAAGTTCTCGTAGCCGTGGGCCGCGCCCCGGTCACCGAGGACGTCGGGTTGGAGACGACAAACGTCAAGGTGGACCGCGGTTTTGTGCAGGTTGATCTTGAGACGATGAAGACCGACGAGCCCAGCATCTACGCCGTCGGCGATATCGTGGCTGGTACCCCGCAACTGGCACACGCCGGATTCGCCGAGGGGATCGCGGCCATCACGCACATCGCCACCGGCGAGGCTGCGCCTGTCGATTACCGGGCAGTTCCCCTCGTTGTATACACGCATCCTGAAATGGCCAGCGTTGGCCTGACTGAGGCTGCCGCCCGCGAAGCTGGGTACGAGATCGAGGTACACGATCACGGGATGAGAGGCGTGGGCCGCGCCATTATCCAGGGTGAGGTAGGTGGTTTGGTCAAGATCATCAACGAGGTGGATGGCCCGATCCTGGGCGCCACTGTCGTGGGTCCCGGCGCCGGTGAGATGATTCACGAGCTGATGTACGCGGTCGCCTGGGAGGCACTCCCCAGCGAAGCCGCTGCGTACATTCACGCTCACCCGACAGTTTCAGAAGCGATCGGCGAGACTTTGCTGAGCGCGGCCGGCCGTAGTTTGCACTAAGGAACGAGAGGAGACCGCGTCCATGGCGACGACCATTACGATGCCGCAGCTTGGAGAGACCGTAACTGAAGGCACGATTCTCAGCTGGGCCAAGAAGCCTGGAGACACGATCGCCGAAGATGAGATCCTCTTCGAGATCTCGACCGACAAGGTAGATACCGAGGTGCCGTCACCCACTGCCGGCGTTATCCAAGAGATCCTGGTTGCCGAGGGGGAAACCGTCACTGTCGGGACCCCGTTGGTTGTGATCCTCACTGCTGAGGAAGCCGCCGGCGGTGTCGTGGCCCCTGTGGCCGATCCTGCCTCATCAAGTGATCCAGAGCCGGCTCCCGAGCGCGCCCCGACCGCGTCCGAACCGCCAGCTCCTGCACCCCATCCGGCTCCTGAACCCCCTCCTGCTCCGGAACCGGCCCCGGCGCCAGAGCCTGCTTCGGCTCCACCTCCTCCACCAGAGATGCCCGCCGGGACAACCGACGCCCCGAAGCGTGGAGTGCTGTCGCCGGTGGTTCGCAAACTCGCTGCTGAGAACGATATAGATCTGGCTCTGGTGCCCGGCACCGGCGATGGTGGTCGCATCACCCGCAAGGATGTCAGCAGGTATATCGACGTTCAGCGTTCCGGCGGGACCCCACCACCGCCTCCTGCCGCACCCACTGCCGAGGTGACCTTCGAGCCGGCTGTGGCGGCGCCACCGGCCCCCGCCCCGGCTGCGGTTGCAGAGCCGCCGGTTGAACAGCCACCCGTTGCCGCTCCGGTCGTTACGACTCCCGCCGCGGCGCTTGAGCCCATAGCGGCAGAGGGTGTCGCACAAGAGACCGCGGCCCCGGCCGCGGTTGCTGGTGATCGCGTGGAGCAGATGCCCCGGCTGCGTAAGGTCATCGCCGAGAACATGATCAACGCCAAGC
>JAYEIP010000368.1:0-5037 GCA_034660155.1 Actinomycetota bacterium
GAGCCGGTGACCGGAAGCTGACGACGCGTCTCCCCGCTCACGAAGCGACCGGCCAGCTCAACACGGAGGATTCGCACGCACTCAGAAGCGCCCCTGACCTACCCGCCCCGATCACCAAATACGAAGCGATAACACCCCGATCCCGAAACCACGCATATCGGCACTTATGTGGGTAATCGTGTCAAACGATTTCGTGATATGTGGGTAATCGGGGGTCATGGTGCGGCCTTGTGGTTGTTGTCGATGAGCATTTCGAAGAGGTCGACTCGGTGGTGTTGGTCTTGTTCGGCGGCGTGATCACGCTGCGCTTTCAGGACGGGTTCGAATGACTGGTCGGTGTCGTAGAAGGCGCACGATTCGCAGATCGATTCGAATTGGCAGTCGATCTGTGGTGGCCGGTTGCAGTATCCGTTTCCCAGCATTGTGTGGTGGTATTGGTCGGCGAGGCTGGCCATGCCGGCTGAGCCGTTCCCGTTGGATCTGAGTCCGTTGGGTTTGGTGTAGAGGGCATCGACCTGGTCGGAGACGGCGTCGTAGGCGTCAGCGACGGTTTGGTCGGCGACCCGGGCGTAGACCAGGGTCATGCGTAGGGTTTTGTGGCCGAGCATGGCGGCGATGGCTTCGAGGCTCATCCCGCGGTTGATTGCTTGGGTCGCCAATGTGTGTCGTAGTTGGTGGGGGTGAACGTGTCCGATCCGGGCTGTCTTGGCTATCCGGTTGAGGATGCGGGTGATCTGATGCCGGTTCAGTGGCCCGCCTCTCCACAGGATCAACCGATCGATGTCATCATCCCGACTGGCTCGATGCTGGTCGAGGAGCTCGACGAGTTGTGGGTGCAGGGGCACGTAGCGGTCGTTGTGGAGTTTCCCTAGCGGGACCCGTAACCAATGGCGGCTCTTGATTTGGGTGACGGCATCGGCGGTGAGGGCACAGAGCTCGCCGACTCTGAGTCCGGTGCGGGCCAACATCTCAACCACCAGTCTGCTCACCGGGTCTGCTTCGGCGGCGGCTTGCATCAGCTTGGCCGCATCGACATCAGAGAGGAACTTGGGTAGTGGTGCATCTGGGGTGGGGAGATCCCCGTTGAAGATCAACACCCGTCTCGGCGCGTCGGGATAGTCCCATTCGGAGACCCGTTCGAAGAAGGTGCGCAGGGTGCCGAGCGTCATCCGGATCGTCATCTCCGACAGTGGCGGCCGACCGTTCTTGCCCGGTCGGGTTGGCAGATAACGTTTGAATGCTTCGATGTGGCGTCGCTGGACATCGACGAGGCCATGGATTTCGGGATAGTTAGCTGCGAGGAAACCGGCGAAACGGCGCAGCATCTGATCAGCAGAAACAACACTGGCAGGCCGCAACGACAAAGAGAGCTGATCGAGATAACGCAGGCTTGTCGCCACTAGAACCGGTGCAGTCTCAGCGATCTGGGGCCAGTCGAACTCGCGTGACGGTGGACGCCCTGGACCAGGTGAGTCGACGGTAACGAATGCAGGAACCGTCATTGGTCGACTCCGTCGGCGACAGCGAGGAACATGTCAGCGTCGATGATGGCGGCGGCTTGGTGATATTCCTCTGCGAGCCATTCGTTGGCTAGGTGAACATAGAGACGGGTGGTTTCGATCGAGCGGTGCCCCGCCATAGCTTGCAACGCCTCAAGTTCCATGCCGGCTTCCCGCAGCCGGGTGAAACAGGTATGTCGTAGCTGGTGACACGTGACCCTGCGCAGTCCGGCCCGCTGCCGGGCAGACACAAACACCTGGTTCAGCCCTTCGAAGGACAACGGTTGACCACGGCGTTGCCCCTTCAACACGACAAACACCCGATCTGTGGTTGCTTCAGCAGGTCGTTCGATGCGTAGATAGTCACCGACCGTGGAGAACCATCGTCTCGAGATCGGGATCTGGCGTTGATGACCGCCCTTGCCCTCAACAATGAACACCTGCCGACGAGCGGCATCAAGATCACCAAGACGCAACCCGAGCACTTCGCAGCGACGAAGCCCGCCAAAGACCATGGCTTCGAACATTCCCCGGTCCCGTAACGTGCGACACGCCGCCAACAACAAATCGACCTCGGCCGGATCCACGATCCGTGGCAGCGTTCGCGGGGTGCGGATCAACGGGACACCCCGCCCACCGCGGCGCCGAGAACGTCGCGTCGATAGTCCTTGTGGCACCGGATTGCGGGTCACGTCACCCCGCACCAGCAGATACGAAAACATTGAAGACAACGAAGACAAGCGGCGCTGGATCGTCCGCGACGACAACCCCGACTCGCCATCGACCAGTCGCACCACCTTCGGGTCGCCGGCTGATCGCTGTTCGGTGATAAACGCCAACACATCAGCCGTGGTCACCTCCACAGGGTCTTTCGGGATCAGTGTGAAGAAGACCTTCAAATCGAAGCCTGCCGCCAAAACCGTGTTCGGTCGGCATCGGGCCGCCACAAACTCGAGATAGTCATCCACCAGCCGGTGACCCAGCCGGACCAGCACCCGATCATCAGAGGAAGCAGAACGAACCAGACACGGGGACCAAGACATGAAAGCATCCATTTCCGGCCCCGACGGGACCACCACCCACCGTCCCACAGCGACCACCCACCGTCCACCAAACAGAGGACGGATTACCCACATATCCTCACGTCCAGGATCGCCCCCGAGGCTCGGTCGTTGCCACGCTGCGTGGCGAGCTTATCCCGGTTTACTGTTCCATTACTACTCAGGCCCCAGCTATGGTCAATTTTATTGTGGATGGCGTTGCGACCTCATCTTCGGAGTTGGGCAGGGAGCTTTTTGCTCCGATCGCTGCGAGTTATGAGCGTTGGGCTCGGCTGTTGAGCATGGGCCAGGACGCCCGTTGGAGACGGGTGATGGTGGATGGGCTCGGTCTTGCGAGGGGGTCGCGGGTACTCGACGTCGCTGCGGGAACAGGTTCGATCACGCGGCTCATGGAGTCACACGGGCTTGAGGTGTTCTCGGCCGACCAGAGTCGGGAGATGACGCAGGTGGCGAATCGACGAGGTGCCACGGCGGTTCTAGCGGCCGCGGAGCGGCTGCCTTTTGCCGATGGCACCTTCGATGGTGTCACCTTCGGGTACTTGCTGCGTTATGTGGACGATGTGCCACGATGTCTGGAAGAGCTCGCCCGGATCGTCCGACCCGGCGGTGCGGTGGGTATGGTCGAGTTTGGTCGGCCGACGGGTGTGTGGCGGCCAGCCTGGTGGCTGTATACCCGGACCGTGCTCCCCGCAGCAGGTTTCGTGATCGGGTCAGGTTGGTGGCAGGTCGGCCGGTTCCTCGGTCCGAACATCGACGCCTTTGCTCTGAATCATCCACCTGTGCGGCTTGCTGCCGAATGGAGGGCAGCGGGGATGGTGGATGTCCGCTATCGCCGTATGTCTCTCGGTGGCGGATTGGTGATGTGGGGTCGGCGCCGATGACCGGTTTGCGACCCACCTTCTATGCACGTCCCGGCGGTCGGCTGGGCGATTTCGTCACGCTGCTCCACCTGCCATATACGATGTGGCACCTTTCGTACGTTGTGATTGGTGCTGCCATGGCACCCCAGATAGATGCGTTGCGGCTCACTGGGACTCTTGTTGCCTTTGCCTCTGGGCTCGGAATCGGTGCCCACGCTCTCGATGAACTACATGATCGCCCGCTGTCTACCGGTCTGTCACCCAGAGCGCTTCGGATACTGGGCTGGGGAGGGCTCGGCGCCGGTGGAGCGCTGGCGATCGCTGCGGCGTTCGTGATTTCGCCTGTGGCACTGGCGTGGGGAGCCGCGGGCGTGCTGCTTGCTGCCGCGTATGCACTTGAGTGGTCCCGTTGGGTGCACTCAACGGTGGGCTTTGCCGTAGCGTGGGGTGCGTTTCCAATACTCGTGGGCTACTGGGCACAGACCGAGTCGCTCTCGCTGGCCGTCGCCACCGTTGCCGCCGCGGCCATTGCACTCGGCATGACACAGCGTACATTGTCGACGCCGGCCCGGCACGTGCGACGAGGGGTGACGATCGCCACCGCCGAGATCGGTGAGGCCCGCTGGGATCGGTCCACGCTGCTGGCCACCTGGGAACGTCCGCTGCAACTGCTAGCCGTAGCACACGTCTTGCTGGCTATCGGGCTACTCCTCACCCATCTGTGAACCAGTACCCCGATGAACGTGCAATCGCATACAGTCTCGACTCGCCGACTCTCATCTACGTAGAGCATCATGGCGCGTCTTGGGTGTTTGTCACGCGGCACGCAATCCCGAGAGAACGTTACGTTCGGGACGAAACATCAGGTGAAGGTCCCCGAACTCGTGCCATAGGTAGCCGCCGGCGAAGGCGGCATCATAGGAGGCTGCGACGAGGTCGGCCCCACCGATTGCTTCGAGCATGTCGAGGTGGGAGGACTCAGGTGTGTGCCAGCCGGTGAGGAGGCCGTCGATGCCTGGAGCGCCCCGGTCCGGGGTTACCACTACATCGGTCCATCCGGTAGCGGCGTGAGCGGTACCGTCGGCTGCGGTGACGGTCTCCAGGGCACGCACCACGGTGGTGCCGACGGCGATCACCCGCCCGCCGTGCTGGCGAGCGGTGTTCACCAGATGCGTCGTGGTGTCGGGTACCGAATACCACTCAGGGTACGGCGGTTCGCCGGACTCGAGCGACGATACGCCGGTGTGGAGTATCAGAGGGGTGATGGTGACGCCCGACGTCATGAGCCGAGTCACCATCTCGAGCGTGAAGGGGCGGGCGGCGCTGGGCATCTCGGCCGAGCCGGGGATAGTGCCGAAAACTGTCTGGTAGGTGTGGATAGGCCATGGTTTGGTGATATAGGGGTAGCGGATCGGCTCGCCGTGTGCCTCCAGATAGTCGACAGATGGCAGGTCCAGCTCAAGGCGGGCCAACCACAGCCGTGACATGGATCCGGCTGGGTAGCGGTCAAGCAGTGTCACCCTGCCGCCACCGGCCACGTCGAGAGTGCGGGGGGGTTCGGTCTGCAGCGGCCGGCTGACCGGACCCTCGGCGAGGCGCACCTCGACGGTGTGGTAG
>JAYEIP010000369.1:0-21267 GCA_034660155.1 Actinomycetota bacterium
GGAAAGTTTAGGATGACTAAGTCGCAAGTTGCAAGTTCTTCTTCGTTTATAACTGGTTTGAAGCTGTTTTGTGTGCTAAGGTTTAAGGCACGGAGATTGCTGGTGAAGGTGTCTATTTCCCCCCAGTTCCCCAGGTAGTCCTCAATGCCTCCGAGGTAGCTTCCGAGCAGCAGATTGTTGATATACGACCGCCGGAACATCGTCATATCCCAGGTGTCGAATTCAAGCCTATTGAAATTCTCCGGGCCGGCCGCACCCCACGAGCCGATATCGCCGTACCAACCGGTATCGACACCCCATTCGCCATCGGTCGTGTTGTTGATAATCCATGTCTGATCGGAATCCCACGTAAGTAGATGGGCCTTTATCCACTCCGGCCCATTGCGAAGACCGGTCACAACATTGTTGGCAATGACGTTCGGGCCCGGATTGGCTTCGATCCCGATTCCCCAACCCCAGGGGTCGACGATGCGATTGCCGTCGACCCGGATCCCGTAGTTATCGCCTTTGAGGGTGATGCCGGGTCCGCCACCGGTGATTGTGTTGTACTGGATCGAACTACCCGCCATGCGCTCGAATACGATGCCACCGACGTCATCCTGACGTGCGTAACCGGCCCATCCGGAGTTGACAATCGTGTTGTTCTCGACCACGACTTTGGTCCGTCCCGGAGCCCAATCGTTCAGAGTCGCCGTCGTCAACCGTGAGCTACTGCCTTGCGCCGAGATACCGATCGCACCCGAGTCAATCACCCAATTGTTGCGAACGGTGATCGGCGCCACTCCCTGATCACCTTCGACCGGCACGTCTATGCCTCCGTATTCGCTGCCAACGATCAGGTTTCCTTCGATCACGACACCCTGCACAAGCGCGTCCTCAGCAGGATCATCGGTGCGCTGTCCGACTGTGAGCAATGACTGGCCCTCGGCCTGGGCGCCGTGGCGAATGTCGAACCCGCGCAACTCAACGAAGTCGCCGAGAATGGAAACCACGGAACCCGACCGCGCTGCCATGTCGAGGTCTACCCCATTGGGGTTTTCGGTATCCGGCAGCCGAACATATACGCTCGGTTCGTAACTCGAGGGGATCGGACCGAGCACCATGTACTCGGAGAGGTAGGCCTGTGCCTGCCCACTACCCGCTCTGCGCAAGTTCGATGGCTTCGCCGCCGAGGTCACGGCGTTACCAATAACCTCAGGAACACCAAACCTGAACAGTGGTGCCGCAGCGTCGGCTCCGGGTGCCGTCGTGGTGTCCCACTGGAAGACGAGGTGATGCCAGCCCTGGCGCATGACAACCCCGTGCCAAACCTCGCCGAAGTCACCCAGACCCAACTCGGGATGTGGAAGATCCGCCTCACCGTTACCGGCATCGTCGCGGATGCCCCCTGCGAGCAATTCTCCATCGAGCCACACCCGGTATTCATATGGCTGTTCCGGGAGAGGTGCACCGGTGATCTCGCCGGCACGGAACGGACCTGACGCCTGCAGCCCGAAGTCGTTGGTGCCGAACCACTCGTAATCCTCGGCGCTGGTCGGCCGCTCTACCCACACCCACGCTGAGCCCCAGTAAACACCACCTGCAAAATCTTCCCCGAAGTCAGACCCGAGATCCACAAAGCCACCGCCGTCGGTCTGTTTGGGCTCCCAGATGTATTGGCTCTGGTCGAACGTGAATACGGTCCCCTCTTTTGCTCGTACGTCACCATCAAACCGCGGGTCAACGTAGGGGTCGGACCCGGTGGTAACCACAAACTCACCCGGGCTGAGATCCCACGGGGCGGAGCGTTCGACCATCGCTTGACCATCAATCGATACGGTCCCTGGAAGGTCGGCGACCGGATCTGCCCGGTAGACACCGGGGAGTCCATCTACTTCTTGCCATGCATCGGCAGGAAAGGGATCGTTGCCAGTGATCACCGGCATCCCGCCGGCTGCCCCCCTGATCCCTTCGATGCGGATCGGGTCATTGGCGGTTCCGTCCGCGGTGACCGCAACGGACTCCCGGTAGGTGCCCGGGTACACGTGAACGACTGTCCCCTCCTCGGCTCGGGACACTGCCTCCGAGATTGTGAGCAGCGGATGAGCCGGCGAACCGACGTTGTCATCAGATGCCCCCGGGTGGAGATTATTGACGACGAGATCGGGTGCCGGAGTGATCGCGATCGGCGCCGGATCCGCAGCCGGCGCAGGCTCGAGTACATCCGCACCTGCCGCTGGAGCTGTGTAGAAGTAGTAGTTGGTGATTTCGGCAAGAGGCCGGCCCAGCAACGCACCCGAGATCTCGTCGAGTGTGCGGCCCTCGGCACCAACGATGCGGTCGAGCGGATAATTGATGACCCACCAGCCGGCAGGTTCGACGACGAAGCCGGTCTCGGGATCGTAAGCCACCGAGACCGACACTTCCTGAAGCACCCGACGCTCGCCGGCTGCCGTGACAACCGACGGCACGATCATGCCGACATCGGGAAGGAGGGCAGACGATGGAAGAGGGAGGGGGCGAGCGTTTGGCTGGATTGCTTCGGCCGCTACGCGGGGTGGCGGCGGGAGAACCGGGGCGGGTTCCTCGCTCAGTCGCGGCACGGTTGTGGAGGTGACTGTATTGGGTGCCTCCGCGCCTGCGGCGACTAGCGCGGCAGGGAAGACAAATGAATCCTCGCGGGCCGTGTCGCCGCCCTCGACCTGGGCACACGCACCAAGGACCAGCATCAACGCCAGCCCGAGCACTCGTGGCACATATGACGAGGTCAACGGTTCCTTCCGGTTCACAGGAGGAAATCGGCCATAAACGGGGTGCGCTTGAGGGGTTCTGCGTCGACCGGCGAGGCGCGTCCAGCGGCTTCGCCGTTGCGGTTACGCGGGTTCGAATTTGGCGGTGAAGTGGCGGAGCCAGGGGGCCTGTTCGACGATACGGTAGCCACCGATGTGGGCTGCGGCGGTTGCTACGTCGATGACCACTTCGGCGACGAAGTCGATGTGGCTCTGGGTGTAGGTGCGGCGAGGGATCGCCAAACGCACGAGCTCCATCGCGGCAGGGATCTCAGAACCGTCGGGTTGCAGCTTGCCGAACATGACGGAGCCGATCTCCACGCCACGGACCCCTCCGTTACGGTATAGCTCGACTGCTAGAGCCTGAGCCGGATACTGCTCGGGAGGGATGTGGGGCAGTAGCGCTTTGGCGTCGAGGTAAACAGCATGACCGCCCGCCGGCCGCACGATGGGGACCCCGGCGGCGAACACCTTGTCCGCCAGGTAAGCGGTTGAGCGAATCCGATAACGCAGGTAATTCTCGTCCAGCACCTCGTTGAGACCGATCGCGATAGCTTCCAGGTCGTAACCGGCGAGGCCTCCGTATGTCGGGAAGCCCTCTGTGAGAATCAGCAAATTGCGGCACTTGCCGGCGAGCTCGGCGTCGTTAAGAGCGACAAACCCTCCAATATTGGCGAGACCGTCCTTCTTGGCGGACATCGTGCAGCCGTCTGCCAGAGAGAACATCTGTCGCGCAATCTCTCGCGGGGTCTTGTCGGCATACCCCTCTTCCCGGATCTTGATGAACCACGAGTTCTCGGCAAACCGGCACGCATCGAGTATCAGCGGAAGACCGAACTCGTCGCAGACCGCCCGCACCTTTCGTAGGTTTGCCATCGACACCGGCTGGCCTCCGCCGGAGTTGTTGGTGACTGTGACCATGACCATCGGGATCCGGTCGACACCGGCCTCGACAATCGTTGCCCGCAATGCCTCGATGTCCACATTCCCCTTGAACGGCAACACGATGGAAGGGTCTCTGCCTTCCGGGACCACGAGATCACGGGCCTCGGCACTCTGAAACTCGATGTTTGCCCTGGTTGTGTCGAAGTGGGTGTTGGAGGGCACCACGTCGCCTTCTTTGACCGCGTTGGCAAAGAGAATGCGTTCAGCAGCCCGGCCCTGGTGGGTCGGGATGACCTCGCTGTAGCCGGTGATCTCCTGTACCGCTTGCTCGAAGCGGAAGAACGAACGCGCTCCGGCGTAGGATTCGTCGCCCATCATCATGCCCGCCCATTGCGCTGCCGACATCGCCCCGGTACCGCTGTCCGTCAGGAGGTCGATGATGACCTCTTCGGCATGGAGCCCGAACAGGTTGAACCCGGCCCGGTGTAGCGCCAGCTCCCGCTCCTCGACGGTGGGAAGATCAATCGCTTGCACGCTCTTGATACGGAACGGTTCGATAATGCTGCGGTCGGGCATCTCACTCCTCGGTTAGTGTCGTCGAGTCTGGCACAACCACGACGGCTTCGACTTGCATCGGATACTGCTTTGCGGCGATGATCCTGGCGGCGGTATTTGCTAGCTGGAGGAGCGGCAGTGGATCCGACCGATCTACCGATCGTAGGCCAACAGAAGAGACCCCTGCCCGCACCGATCCGGGCCCTACTGGTCGTTACGCTTCTCTACCTCTTCCTTGTTGGTGTCAAGCTCCTCGAGGGCGGCATAAAGGGACTCGGTTCCGACTTCACCGACTCCCTCTTCCAGGGTGTCTCCAATCCGGTCGCCGGTCTGCTCGTCGGGGTCCTGGCGACGGTTCTAGTCCAGTCGTCTTCTGTGACCACATCGACAATCGTCGGCCTGGTCGGCACCGGCATCGTTTCGGTAGAGCATGCGGTACCGATGATCATGGGCGCCAACATCGGGACAACCGTCACCAACACGATCGTGTCCCTGGCTCACATGAGAGAGTCGGAGGAGTTCCGCCGGGCATTCACCGCAGCCACGATGCACGACTTCTTCAACATCATGGTGGTCGCGATCTTGCTGCCGCTCGAGGTCATCACCGGGGTGTTGTCAACGACCGCCCGCAACATCACGGAGGCCATTGCCGGAGACATCGGTGGCGGGAAGTTCAACAGCCCGATCAAAGGTGCAGTGAAATGGGGAGCTCAACAGGTCGAGTCCATATTCGGTTGGGTGAACAACGAGAAGGTCGCCGCCGTCATCTTCCTCATCGCCGGTATCGCACTGATCTTCATCACGTTGATGTTCATCACCAGGAACATGCGAGTCCTCGTGGCCGCGCGGATCGAGCGATCGCTCAACGCGGCACTCGCCAAAAGCGGCACCGTCGGAATCGTCGTGGGCATGCTGGTAACCATCGCCGTTCAATCATCGAGTATCACCACCTCGATCCTCATCCCGCTTGTCGCGTCGGGCATCCTGCTGGTACGCAACGCATACCCAATCACTCTCGGAGCCAACATCGGGACGACGGTTACCGCGCTCATCGCGGCTCTCGGCATCGGAGAGATCGATGGCCTCACCATCGCCGTCACCCACACCGTCTTCAATACAGCAGGGATCCTGCTGATCTACCCGTGGTCAAAGATTCGCTACATACCGGTGACTCTTGCCGGCAAACTCGCCGACGTGGCGCTGCGGCGCAAGTCGTTGGCGCTCGGATACACATTCTTCATGTTCGTCGTGGTGCCTGTCGTCGGTATCCTGGTTCTCAGATAAGGGAGACTCAGTATGGTGTTTGATTTCTTTCGGGGAGGCGGCCAATCGACCATTGAGGAGGTCGAGGCAACTCTTGTTGAGATGATGCACAACGCACGCCACGTGTATGACGAAGCGATGGGCGCTGTCTTTGGCGGCGGCAAGTCCAAAGAAACCAAGCGTGATGTGAAGAAGACCGACCAGGAGATCAACATCGCCCAACAACAGGTCCGGCGCGCACTGGTAATGCACGCATCGGTCAGCCCCAACATCGATGTCGCGGACACTCTCGCATACATGAGCGTCGTCAAGGACGTAGAGCGGGTTGGTGACTACTCGAAGAATCTCTACGACCTCGCCAAGTACGGAACCGACTTCACGACGGCTGACGACCTCGACCACCTGGCCGGGTACCGCGACAAAGTTGGACAACTGATGGATGACTCAATCGCTGTCTTCGAAAACCGGGACAGCGAAGGAGCCCAGCAACTCATCGACAAGGCAGACAGGTTCCTCGACGAATACGACGCCAACGTCAAAGCCGCCTTCAACTCCGAAGGTGCCGCAGCTGACGCAGTGGCCCGTGCGCTGTACTTCCGCTTCCTGAAGCGCATCACCGCCCACGTAATGAACCTCATGACAGCGTTGGTCGCTCCGATCCACCGTCTCGACTACTACGACGAAGCCAAGGAGGACCGGATCGAGTCCTAGGGACGCGTTGCTACCGCGACTCCCGGCAGATCGGGGTCGATGAGGAAGCTGTGGTCTTTCCAGTAGCCATCCCGTTCCGGCTCGTAACGACGGGCGGGGGCATCGGTTGCGGCCAGGGCACGTCGCTTCATGTCGCGCTCGAGGGTTCGCATCCCGGAGATCGCTGCCTCGGGTTCGATTGACTCCAGCACTTCCATTCGTACCTTCTGGCCACGGCGGAGAGCGGTCGTAAAGGGATATTCCCAAACCCGGTGGCTACCGGTGAGGACCACCGGGAGTACCGGCAGCCCAAAGTGCTCGGCCAGGCGAAAGGCACCCGGCATGAAGCTGACGTCTAGCCCCAGAACCGATCCCTGGGGAAAGACGACCAGACTCTCGTCGGCGGCGAACATCTCCCCCGCGCCCTCGAGAATTCTGCGGAATGCTGCTCGTGGCAGTTCTGGCTCGATGGCAATGTGACCGGCCGCCTGCAGGTAAGTACCGAAGAAAGGAAGTTCGAGCAGCTCATCCCGTACCACCCAATTGAGATTCAACGGAAGATTGAGCAGTGCCAAGACGTCGGCGAAGCCCTCGTGAAGAGGGGCGACGATGTAGCGCCGGCCGGGATCGATGTTCTCGAAACCTGTGATGTCGATATCGACATCGAGTGTGGAGACGGCAGCTTTGGCCCACGCTCGCTCGGCATCGTGCAAAGACGCCCGGTCGCCCAAAGCGGCAACACCAACGAGGAGGTGAAGCTGCGGCCCGAGCAAGTCGCGCAGCTCCGGAGAGAGCGCTTCTCGGTCGATCAGGTCTGTCAGTTGTCGCGGGGCGGTTCTGGTGGCGCGGGTAGTCATCGCTCTCCCCAACCACACCACGGGCGTAGTTAGTCCCTAATACGAGGGCTTAGGCGTTCTCGACTACGTTGGCGTCCTCGAGCCCGAGGTCATCGATCGCAACTTCCCGCATCTTGAATTTCTGGACCTTGCCGGTCACAGTCATCGGGAATTCGTCGACAAACCGCATGTAGCGCGGCACCTTGAAGTGGGCGATCTGGCCCCGGCAGAAGTCAGTGAGTTCCTCCGTGGTGAGTTCGGATTCCTCGCGTCGAACGATCCAGGCCATGATCTCTTCACCGAATTTGATGTCGGGAACCCCGATAACCTGAGCATCGACAACGTCCGGATGGGTATACAAGAACTCTTCGATCTCACGCGGATAGACGTTCTCCCCACCACGAATAATCATGTCTTTGATGCGGCCAACGATGTTGACGTACCCGGCGTCGTCCATGGTCGCCAGGTCCCCGGTGTGCATCCAGCCGTCGGTATCGATGGCCTCAGCGGTGCGCTCCGCGTCGTTCCAGTAGCCGATCATCACCGAGTATCCCCGGGTGCACAGCTCGCCGGACTCATTGCGTTCGACAGTGGTGCCGGTCTCGGGGTCAACGATCTTCACCTCGACATGGGGATGGATCCGCCCCACCGTGGCAACACGTCTCTCGATGTCATCATCGGGGGCGGTCTGGGTCGAGACCGGGGACGTCTCGGTCATCCCGTAGGCAATCGTCACCTCGGTCATGTTGAAGTCGGAGATAACCCGCTTCATCACTTCAACCGGGCAGGGGGAACCCGCCATGATGCCGGTCCGCAGAGTCGACAGGTCGTATTGGTCAACGCCGGGATGCTCCAACGCGGCAATGAACATGGTGGGGACTCCGTAGAGGCTGGTGCAGTGCTCGGCACTGACCGTCTCAATCACTTCTTCCGGCACGAACCGGGCCCCGGGGACGACGATGGTGGCCCCGTGGGTGGTGCAGGCGATGTTGCCGAGCACCATCCCGAAGCAGTGGTAGAACGGCACGGGGATACAAACTCGGTCTTCCGGCGTGTAGCGGCACATCTCACCGGTGAAGAATCCGTTGTTGAGGATGTTCACGTGACTGAGCGTGGCGCCCTTGGGGAACCCGGTGGTGCCGGAGGTGTACTGGATATTGATCGGGTCATCAGGGTCGAGGTTTGCGGCCACCTCCTCCAATGCAGCTGGTGACACCTGCTCGGCGCCTACCAACAGGTCATTCCAATCGCTGGAGTCGAGATACAACGTCCGTTCCAGTGACGGCACCTTCGGAGCCACCTCAGCAACCATCTTCCGATAGTCACTCGTCAGAAACTCAGGGGCCGAAACGAGGAAGCGACAGCCGGACTGACTGAGGGCATACTCCAGCTCGCTGGTGCGGTAGGCAGGGTTGATGTTGACCAGAATTGCCCCGATGCGGGCGGTGGCGTACTGAACCAGAACCCACTCGGCAGTGTTCGGGCTCCAGATGCCGATACGGTCTCCAGGGACCACGCCCACCGCCATAAGACCCCTAGCAACTCTGTCCACCTCGCCCGCGAAGTCGGCGTAGGTCAACCGGACGTTCTGATAGGGAACCACCAACGCTTCATTGTCGGGGTAGCGCGCGACGGTCCGGGCCAGGTTCTCGCCGATCGTCTCGTGGATCAGAGGGACATCGGTGGGTCCGGCATCATGGGCGAGGGTCATTGACACTCCTTCCTCAGGCGCCGTCACGGCGCCATGGCGATACCCCGAACCTACCGCACGATCTCCGGATTCGGCAGTGGCCGACTGGACCCGCGTCTGGTGCCATCCGACCGTTTGCGGGATGTCTCGTTCTATTTGTGCGCCACAATGAACAACCTCGGGAACGGAAACAGCGTCGTGCCATCGGGACCCTGTTCATAGGCGGACCGCACTTCGCGCCGATACCGCTCCAGGAAGCTCTCTAACTCTGCCCCGGTGAGCTCATCGAGCACGGGACGCAAAGCAGTCCCTTTCACCCATTCGAGCACCGGATCCGGCCCTTCGAGAACCTGGAGATAGCGGGTTGTCCAAATCTCGACCGTATCGACAACCGGCGATAGCAGACGGTGATAGTGCGCGGGCTCGCCGACGGGACACCGCCCCATCCGGGACCTCAGCTCCACCGAACCAAGCGGTGCTCCGTCGGCGCCCGCTGTCGCCAGCACCTCGCGCATCAGTCGGTGTGACGGTTCGCCCCAGCTAAGCGGCATCTGAATTGCCAGTACGCCCCCGGGGGCCAGCGAATCGACTAGCCGGATGAGCAACGAGTCATGTTCGGGCACCCAGTGCAGCACAGCGTTGGAGTAGATGATGTCGGGAGAATCGGTGGGGCCCCAGTTCTGAACGTCGTGTTGCTTCCATTTCACCCGACTCGGAGTGGCTGCGGCCTTGCCCAGCATCTCAACGGACGTGTCGGTGCCGACAACCGTTGCTTCGGGCCACCGTTGCGCCATCAACCGTGCCATCTCGCCCCCGCCGGTCCCCACGTCGTAGACCAGCTTGGGATTGCGATGATCGACCTGAGCCAATAGATCCAGAGCGGGACGTAGTCGCAACCCTCCATATTGGTGGTACTGCGTGGGGTCCCAGCTAAACACGCCGCGCCATCAGCCGCCGTGCCGCAGCTCGATATCGTGGCTCCCACAGGTCCGGCAGCGCAGCGCGGAACCCCCAGCGGATGCCGGCGGAACAGCAGTGGCCTGACCCTGCTGCGGGGCTTGCACCGGTCTCGGGGCGGCGTTAGCGGCAACGGACGTCTGCAAGGGACTTGATCCAGAAGCGATCCTCCCGTGAGCCGTGACATCGGCACCACAGGAGACACAGATCTCGACGGAGTGATGCTGGGTGACCCCGCATCGTGGGCAGTCAATCCACTCGCCTTCCGCTGTGATCGCATCGGAAGCGAATGGGTTCTGGTCGGGAGCCTCTGCAGCTGCCTGCTCCTCTACTGATGGCACAAGCAGGAACGCCGGTTCGAGGGGCTCGCTCGGCACGAGGCTCCTCGAATAGGTCGTATGGGGGTGCACGTCACCGATAGCGTCGATATCGAAGAGACCAAACCCGCGGCTCTCACCGAGTGACTTGGCACCGTCGGTGAACCCCGTCACAGAGAACAACAGACGACGC
This sequence comes from Actinomycetota bacterium, assembly GCA_034660155.1. Taxonomy (GTDB): domain Bacteria; phylum Actinomycetota; class Acidimicrobiia; order Spongiisociales; family UBA5794; genus JAAETI01. The sequence goes on from JAYEIP010000369.1 coordinate 10,155, forward strand.
ACCGGCTCACCATCAGTGGCCTTCAACATCGCCAGAATCGCCGCAGGAGATATGGGCGATCTGTCGAACTTGATCCGCGTAACCAGCCCGGCGCTACGCAGCTCGATAATCCCGTCGGCCGGCTCTGTGATCGTCTCGGGCACGGCACCAAGGAAAGTAAGCCAGCGTTGCGCAACGTGATACGCCTCGGCGAGGCTGACTGTTGGTGTGCGATATTTTTCCATTGAGTCCTCAGAGGCGGTACAGCGCCGACACCAGACTATCGGATGCCGCGGAAGACAACCTAAGGGAGGATCCCCGATCCCACAAAGGGTATGTTCCAGTGAGGACGGAAAGGATGTCAGATAGTCCTGCGTAGCCTGCTGTCACGCGTATACCGACTCTTGGGACAGGTCACTTCCCGGACCCAAAACCAAGCTCATACGACAAACACCTACCGGGCAGGGAGCAAACACCGTCGTCCGGGAGCAACGGCTCGGCAGCCGAGAGATTTCAGCCGCATCGGTATTATTAGGAAATGATTCGGGCAGTTCTCTTCGACTTCTACGACACTCTTGCCACTGCGCCTTGGTCACATCTGGAGATGCTTCTGGCCGACCGTATGAGCGTTCCTGCTGAGGATGTGCGGCAGGGCTTCCACAGTATCGGTGAGGCGCTACTTACAGGTCGCTTCGACTCGATCGAGGCCGATGTGGAGGCAATGGCGGCTGCATGCGGCATGCCCGCAGAGCCTCGCCTGATCGATGATCTAGTGGACATCGAGGTCCGGTTCCTCGGTTCGCAAGTCGCGTTGTTTGATGATGCGGAACCGACAATGCACCACCTCCGGGAGGCTGGCGTCGCTACTGCGATAGTGAGCAACTGTTCAAGAACAACCGCACCACTTATGGAGCAACTGGGACTATCGAGCACCGCAGACCTGGTGGTGATGTCATACCAGGTTGGCGCCGCCAAACCTTCGGCAGCCATCTACGAGTACGCGCTCCGAGGCCTCGGCGTTCGGCCCGGTGAGGCGCTGTTCGTCGACGACCAGGTTGGATTTCTCGACGGGGCGCGTCGCTCTGGCTTGGCCACCGTTCAGATAGTCCACGACCAGTCGTCCAATGACCGCCCACCGTCCGGCGGACACGAAGTGATCAACAATCTGTCAGAGCTCTTGATGCTGGTCTGAATCCCGGCCACGCTCGGTTCGGTAAAGGGCGCGCACTGCCACGGACTCCCGAACCTCTTCGACGATGTCCTCGAAGAACTCGGTACGGAACGTGGTGTCGGTGATGGTGTAGACACTGAAATAGAGCCCGGCGAAGGCGGCGAGGAACAGCGACACCTGGATCAGCTCTTCCGTAAGTTGGAAGGCGTGACCGAACCATGAGAACGACCGCCACCAGAGGTGTGGATCGGCACCCGTCCAAGCAGATATCGTTTCAGGCCGAATCACCAAGAGCCCGAACACGACAAAGAAACCACCGACCATCGCAGCCACCATCACAATGCGGAACGTCTGGCTCACGAAGACGACTAGACCGAGGTTGCCCCATTCCCGTCGGCTGAGGGGCGGCGGACCCGGCGGATCGCCCTGAGGCGCCGTCACGCCCGCAAGGGGGGATCGAGCGCATCGAACCACTACCTCGCTCCAGGAATCGAAATATGCCAGGTTGCCGATCTCACGTGGAATCTGAGTAACCACGAAGACTGCGGCAAGAACAGCGAACAACACCAGCGTCGCATAGAGCAAGGGACGATCTAGTCGGCCGGCCGACTGCCACGCCTCGGCATTGATGAAGAGGAACATGAAACCAAGCAGCAGCAGCGGTAGGCCCTTGGCAAACAACACGACGGTCTGGCCCACCGATCGGTACGCTTGCAGCGCGGCCCATTTCCCGATAGCGATCACGCCGTAGCTAGTCGCCACGTAGATGACACCGAGCAGCACCAATTGCACCGCAAATGTGAGCAAAGCACCACTGCCATCTACACCGAAGATCAACGGAAGCATGGCTGGAACCAGCAGGAAGGTCAGAACTTCGACCAGCCCGACACTGTGAGGAAGTGCCAGAGGCCGCCGCCCGCGCAGGCTGTTGATTCCCGCCCATGCCCCGATCAGCGCCGCAAAACCCCCGACAATGGCGAATCCGATTGCCCATCCCGACCAATCCAGATCGATAGCGCTGACGGAGCTGATCAGGAATGCAAGCGTGAGCGCGGGCAGAGCGCGAGTCAGTACGTCCTCGGTCGCGTTGTACTCGGCGATAAAGTGTGGAACCCCGCGGCTCACGAACCACCGCTCTGTGGCGGTGACCCGCTCTGGCGTCAACGACATGCACTCAGCCTAGGTTCCTCAGGTGAGCGCCTCGTCTACACACCGGGTTTGCGGCGGGGTACTGAGTGATCCCAGTCGGCCAACAACGTTCGCAATGCGGCCACGAAGGCGAGAGGTTGATCGAGGATCAGGTGATGGTGCGCTTCCGGGATCGTGACGACCGGGGCATTCTGATCCATCAGCTCATACATGTAGGCCGCCGTATCCGGGGGGACTGCGGCAGAATGCTCACCACGGAATAACGCAACCCGGCAGCGCACGCTCGCCAACTGATCACGAAGTGAAACCAGGGTGTGCTTGAAAAGCTTCGGGTCGAACTTCCACGTCCAGCCCACAGCGGTTTGGTGCAAGGAGTGAATGGCGATGTGATCGATGATGTAGGGGTGATCGCATGGCTGGGGTGGGATCAGCCTGAAGTGGCCGAGCGCCGTCTTGAGATTCGGGTAGGCACCCGGAGTGCGGAACGCCCTGCCGCGGGCACCCTCTTCAGATTCCGGGTCGGGTCGACGCACCGGAGTATCCACGATCACCGCACCGCGGAGCCGTTCCCCGTGGGCTGATGCGGTCTGGATGGTGACCATGCCGCCGAGGCTGTGACCCACCAACACAGGGGGGCCGGGAAACCCCACATGATCGGCGACGGCCATGACCTCACAGGCCCACGCCTCGTGCGAATACTCCTGCCGATGCCCACTGTCACCGTGGCCCGACAAGTCGAGAGCCACCACATGCCAATCCTCGGCAAACAGCGGTGCCAGGAACGCCCACCACTGAGCGTGTGCAGCACCCCCGTGCACCAACACCAGCCCTGGTTGCGCCTCGTCCCCCCATTCGAGATAGTGAATCGGGATGCCATCGACTTCGATGAAATCCTCGACGTAGGACGTTGCCAACGCCCCGGTGAACCACGCCGGGACCGAGCCCTTTTCTTCGATCTCAAGCACCGGGCAACTCCACCACGTTGCGCAGCTCATCCGGTAACGGGAACCAACGAAGATGTTCGAAGTCCTCCGTTACCAGCGGTGCTCCCAGCGCCTCCGGTGGTCCGGTTGCCTGGATCTCGGCCAGTATCGCCGTAGCCTCCTCGAGGTAGCCGGCAAGGTCAGCGTCCGAATGAACCTGGGATCGGTGGCGGTACTGCATCGCCCCACTCGAGTAGTCGATGTCATGCAGGCTCAGCGGTGGGTCCGACAAGGGCCGACGATGGCGCCACAAGCCGGTCACCGGTTCAAAGCGATAGTGCGGGAGAAGTCGCCAACCCTCATTCGCAATGAAGTGGACAGTGTCGAGGATGAACTCCATGACCTGGTCGGAGATGAAGTAGTTGAAGTTGACCCGCACCCAGCCGGGCTTGATCCCCTCACAACCGCGGGCGATCTCACGTTCGAACTCGTGTGACTTGTCGAGATCGATCCCGAGAAGCCGATGGCCGTACGGCCCGGCACACGAGCACCCGCCCCGCGACTGTACGCCAAATAGATCGTTGAGGGCCGCGACGACAAAGTTGTGATGCAGGTACCGTTTACCGTGCCGGACCACGAAGGACACGATCGAGAGTCGGTTGGCGTCGGGGTTGCCGAGTATCTCGATGTTCGGGTTGGCCGACCACGATTCGATTGCCCGGCTGGTCATCTGCTCCTCGCGAAGCTTGATGGCGTCGGTGCCGACGGATTCCTTCAGCTGGAAGACCAGACCCGTTCGAATCGATTCGACAATCGCCGGGGTTCCGCCTTCTTCCCGATGCTCGATGTCATCGAGATAGAGGTGGCCAACTGGATTCACATAGGCGACGGTTCCCCCACCGGGTACTGCCGGCACCCGATTCTGGAACAGCTCCTTACGGGCGACGAGGACTCCTGGTGTTCCCGGACCACCGATGAACTTGTGAGGCGACAGATAGATGGCGTCCTTGTAGGCCAGATGAGCTTCAGCCCCGGAAACGGCCGGAGTCATCGAGATGTCCACATATGGAGCGGCCGCGGCGAAGTCCCAAAAGGAGAGAGCCCCGTATCTGTGGAGCAGTATCGAGATTGTTTGAACGTCGGAGATGATTCCGGTGACATTCGACGCCGCCGAGAAGGAACCGATCTTGAGCTCACGGTCGGCGTACTTCTGTAGTTCGGCTTCGAGGAGATCGAGGTCGATCTGCCCATCGACATCTTCGGCAATCGTGACTACATCCGCAATGGACTCGCGCCATGGAAGCTCGTTGGAATGGTGCTCATACGGACCGATGAACACAACGGGTCGCTCGTCGGCTGGAATCAGACTCGATAGCTGGTACTGATCCTCCAGATTGCAGGGAATGCGTATCCCGAGAACGCTGATGAGACGGTCGATGGCGCCGGTCATGCCCGAGCCGCAGAAGAGAACCGCATGCTCGTCGGTGGCACCGACACAGCTGCGAACCATGTCGCGTGCTTCCTCGCGGAATCGAGTTGTCTGTAAACCGGTTCCCGAAGACTCTGTGTGAGTATTGGCATATAGCGGCATGACGGCATCGCGGATGTAGTCCTCGACGAAGGAGAGCGATCGACCGGACGCGGTGTAGTCGGCGTAGGTGACCTTGCGCGGCCCAAAGGGCCCGTCGACCACTTCGTCGCGCCCAATGACCGAAGTGCGAATGGTCTCAATGAGTTGATCCGAATTCATGCGGTAAATCTAACGGCTGACAACAAGCCAAGCGCCGTTTGCCAGCCCCCGTTCTGGCAGCAAGCCAAGCGGCGGTCATCAGTCCCCCTCTGGCCGCAGCGGCGAAGCCGCTGGGGTAGGGGGGCGCCTCAGGTGTCCGAACCATGTAAGGGAGACCCTTCATCCCCACCAACCGTCGATCGCAGACAGACAAATTAATTTGTCAGTTGGCAGCACATCCGGGGATGAAGACGTGAAGAATCGAGGGAAGCACCCGGAGAGAGAGCATGCCAACGGTCCCCAGTTCCGACGAGCGGTTTCGCAGGGTATTCGATGCCCATGGCGATCCGATTCGCCGGTATTGCCACCGGCGACTCGAGCCGGAAGATGCTGCAGACGCGACGGCTGAGGTGTTCACGGTTGCTTGGCGGCGGCTAGATGTGGTCCCGGAAGGTGACGCCGCCCGTCTCTGGCTTTTTGGTGTCGCCCGCAACGTCGTCGCCAAGGCGCAGCGCACCACCCGCCGGCGCGATCGGCTTCTGGCCAAGGCCATGTCGATTGCGCAGGACTATCAGGAGAGCCCGGAACTCCAGGTAGTGAGGCGCGCCGAGGACGAGGCCATCATTAAGGCCCTCGACCGTCTCAATGCCGACGACCGGGAGATCCTGCTCCTCCGGACATGGGAGGAACTCGATCGGCAAGATACGGCCGCTTCGCTCGGAATCTCCTTAGCTGCGGCGGACAAACGATTTAGTAGGGCGTTGCGACGTCTCGAGAGAGTGCTCGCCAGGCCAACCACGCGGACAGGTCCCAGTCCTACGGAAGAGGGAGGTAAGGCATGAGCGTCGAAGAACAGCTCGTCGCGCGACTTCGGGATGCCAATCCCGAACCGAATTACGCGGCGACGCCGGATATCGCGCTGGTCGCACTCCTCAATGACATCGACCGGAGGAACCAAACCATGACGATGACAGACTCGAAGACCATGATCGTGGAACCGACGCCGCCAGTGCGACGTCGTGGTGCATTGGTCGCCGCGGCCGCCTTTGTTGTTGTGCTGCTGATAGGCGCCGCACTGCTGGTGCCAAGCCTCGTGGGCAGCTCGCCAGTGGCCGATGACGACCCGCTACCACCGGCTGACGCCGACGCGCTGCAGCTCGTGCAGGATCTGGCCGGAGCGATGTCGGGTACGGCTGAGCTACCGCCGATTGGACCCGACGCGGCGTTCGACGACGACCCGCTCGACGTCTATGCAGGCTTCGCCACCACGATGAGCACCACTGTCGAGCTGACCGGCTGCGCGGTCGCAAATGAGACAGTGGTGACATGCAAGGGCGTGCGCACCAACGTGGTGCTCGATGCCATGGGGGTCGAAGAGACGGCTACCTGGACCTTGCTGGTCCAGGACGGTGCGATCGCGGCGTTGTCACGTGAATTCGACGACGACGGTGCCATTCGTTACTTCAGCGAGTCCGGGCGCACGATTGCCTTCGAGGAGGACTATGTGTTGTGGCTCGATTCTCGACATCCGGAGTGGCGCCAGGCTGCGACCGGTGACGCGATTGATCTCACGTTCGACGACGTTACCGGTGCCGTCATGCTCGGGTTCGTCGATGAATACGCAGCAGAGGTTGCTGAAGTCGGTCCCCCGCCATCGCCCTACTTTGGAAGGTGGACGTCATGATCACCGGCGGAAGAGACGCACCGATCGGCAGCACCATCTTGTTGTTTGGTGTACCTGAATGTCGCGCCACCGCGGCAGCCAGGGCCCGACTGGATGAAGTACTGGCAAGTCATACGGGCACCGCCCACATCAGAGAAGTGAACGTATGGGAGGAGCCTGAGCTGGCCGTTACGCACGCCGTTCTCATGCTGCCGACGGCGGTGGCGACGCTGGGCGGAACCGAGGTATGCCGCTTGGGCGGCGTGCCCGGTCGGCGGTCCATAGCCCGGTTGCTGGACGCGCTCCCGCTCCAACCGACCCACACCGGCCTTGGCCACGCGTCCCGGTAACGATTCATCTCGAAGAGAGCGGCCGGTGTTCACCCGGGCCTGCACACCTTGCACGCCCGGTACCCCTTCGCCTCAGCCTGATCCGGTCTCGCAAACTCGACACGGTGCCGCTCAGTGATCCGTCTGGCATTGCGACACGTCGGGTAGCAGAAGATCCTGGTGGTATCACTGCCGACATACCTGAGGGATCCGGGGGCGAATAGCTCTGGCTCCATGCCTTCGTGTTCGAGCAGGGCCATCTTCATTGACGACCCGAACGCATAGTTGCCGACGGCGCCGTCGCTGCGCACCACCCGGTGGCACGGAATGACAATGGGCACCGGGTTTCGTCCGAGAGCTGATCCCACCGCCCGAACCGCACCGGCGCTGCCCATCTCACGAGCAACCCAACCATATGGCCGCACCTCCCCTGGTGGGATCGTCGCGGTCACGTCCAACACTTCTCTCTGGAACGGGGTGAGCTGTCGCAGATCCACCGGCAATCCGCCCAGCCTGGCTGTCTTCAAAGCTCGTTGCAGCGGAGCATCCAATCTCTTAGGAATGAAGTCGGTCGCATAGGTGGGTCGGCCCACGGTGCGCTGGTGTACTTCAAGGAACTCAGCTTCGTCTGGCGTTGGAACGATCGATGTCACTCCCAGAGTCGTGAAGGCGACATGGATCAGCCCGAGAGGGCCTGCGATCGTTGTGTACTCGTCTGCGAGTGCAGTGCGAATCAGCACGGATGGCATGATCGTTTCTGGCGGAGCTTCTATCCCGGCGAGCATTTCAGTGATCTGTTGATCTGTTGGGTATTTCATGGTGAATCCTCCATGGCGAGAATCGAACGAAGCTGAGTGAGGCCTCGATGAACATCCGATTTCACAGTTCCTGTGGGGCAGCCGAGCACTTCCCCCACTTCTTTGTAGGTAAGGCCGACGACGTGACGAAGCACGATGGCGTCTCGTTGGCGAGGAGCGAGAGCCTGTAGCCGGACTCGCCACTCATCGACAACCAAGGCGTCGATGGCGTGCTGCTCTGTCGCAAAAGTCGTGCCGCTTGAATGGTGCCCATCGAGAACAACTTCGACCGGCCGCCGACTTCGAGTTCGAGCGTGATTCCGGCACAGATTGATCGTGATCGTAAAAAGCCACGGGCGAATCCGTAGCTCCGCGATGCGCTCGGGTGAATAGCCACTGAGGGCCCGGTAGGCCCGCACAAAGACCTCCTGAGCTATGTCCTCAGCGTCCGACCGGTTCGGTAGCCAACGCCGGGCGCCGTTGAAAACGAGGCCCTGCATCTGGGTCACCATTTCGGGGAACGCCCGATCCAGATCTTTCGCCAGCCGGCGCCGCAATACCGTGTCTGCCGTCATCAATCTCTCCGTCTAACCGCCATGACCCTTCCACCCTCTTCAACCCCGGACCGTGGAACATGGTTGCAAACACCGGTCAGCGAATGACCTCGCTACGCAATAGATCGAGGCCAACAGGACCTACCTCGAGCAACCGGGCGTGAAATTTCCTCGGGTCATATCCCGGCCGCTTCATCATCTCGTCCCGGATATCGAGGATGACCTTCTCGCCCACCTTGTACGAGATCGCCTGGCCGGGCCAGCCGAGATACCGGGTCACCTCGGACTGTGCATATGGCCGACCTTGTGCCGCATACCGTTGCAGCATCTCGACCGCTATCTCAAACGTCCAGTCTTCCCCAGGATGGAAGTCCTGACCATGCGGGATCTTCAGTTCAAGATGTGAACCAATGTCGATCACCACCCGGCAAGCTCGCAACATCTGTCCCGAGAGCCACCCGAATACGTAGTCGGGCTTCTCGAAGAACCCGAGCTCGTTCATCAACCTTTCGGCGTAGAGAGCCCATCCCTCGCCGGAACCCGGCTTCCATACCCACAAGCGATGCAGCCGGGACAGGCGATCGGAGAGCGACACCTGAACGCCTACCTGGAGATGATGGCCGGGGAACCCTTCGTGATAGGCCGTTGAGACCTCGTCGAACACGGGGTAAGGCCCGTCAGGCAGAAGCGACCACCAGACGCTGCCGGGTCGAGTGAAGTCCTCGGAAGGACCAACGTAGTAGGCCCCGAGTGAGCTACCAGGAGGGGCGATGTTGACACTCACCGTGCGGATCTCATCGGGCACATCGAAATGCGTGCCTGCAAGACGAGCCAGGGCATCGTCGAGACGCTTCTGAGCAAATCCGGCAAGATCCCCTGATGTTGCCATTGTGCGCGCCGGGTCGGTCTTCAGCAGATGGTCGACCTCGTCGAGGCTGGCGCCGGGGCTGATCTGTTCCCCGACGGCACGCATCTTGGCCGCCAGTTTCGCCACCTGCTCCCATCCCCATTCGTACGTAGCCTCTGGATCAATGTTCGTACCGAGAAACTCGTATGCGGCCCGCACATAACGCTCCGGGCCCACCGCGTCGCGTTCAGCTGCATCGGTGGCATACGTGTCGGCGAGGTAATCACCGAAGTCGGAGAAGGCCCGTCTCGCGTCGGTCACTGCGGTTTCGAGGTGCGCTAGAAGGGCACCGTTTCCGTCATACTGCCCGTATTCATCGAGCAGCCTGGTCAGCCGGGACTTGTGCGACCCGCTCACACGGCACTGCTCAACTGCAGCTCGGACCTGACGCTCGGCAACCGCCATCTTGCGCCTGCGGCCCTCATCGAGGCTTGCTCGATAACCGTCGAGCGCCATCGGAAGCCGCTCGAGCCGGTAGACAATGTTCGTCCAGTCTTCCTCGGTGGTCCGAGCCATGTGATCCCAGATCTCACGAAGGCTCTGGAGGGCTGAGGCCATTGAGTTGAGATCGCGAAGATGATCGTGGTGCTCACAGTGGGAGGCTTCTTCATCGAGCGTTGTTTTCGCCAGTTCGACTGCAAGCCGATCCCAGTCGTTCTGAGCGGCAGGTAGCTCCTCCACCCGGGCACGTAGCCGGCGGAAGGTCGCCAGGGCGTCGTCGGCTCCCTCCGGGCTGAGATCAGTCCACTCGCTGTCATGACCTTTGATACCGAGTTCGGTGGCTACATCTGGGAATGTTCCGGCCAGCTCATCGACGATGTCGCTACTCAATTGATAAATGGGATGTTCCACGCACACGCTCCTCAGGGCGACAGCGTACCCGCCGGGACCTGGAAGGCGACTACGAGTCGAGCAACTCGGCTAGGAGTGCACGGATGCGCCGGTCGATCTCGTCGCGGACCGGGCGGACCTCCGCCACTCCTTTGCCTGCCGGATCGTCAAGCTCCCAGTCGAGGTAGAGCTTGCCGGGATAGAACGGGCAGGCATCACCGCATCCCATCGTGATGACCACATCGGAAGCGACTACCGCCTCGTCGGTCAGGATCTTGGGCTGAGCCGCCGACATATCAACGCCCCACTCCGCGAGAGCCGCCACTGCAGCCGGATTGACGGCATCACCGGGCGCCGACCCGGCGGAACGCACTTCAATTCGCCCCATCGCGTGATGGTTCAGTAACGCCGCCGCCATCTGCGACCGCCCCGCGTTGTGCACACAAACAAATAGAACGGAAGGTGTAGACATCATCGCGGACTCTAGTAACAAGACGGCGTCGTCCGTAGTCTGTGCAAGGCTGCTGCGCAGCCTCCTTCCGTATTCCGAGTCGGACTACGGAATTGCGGACATCGGGCTACGAGCCCTGGGACTCCCCCCTAATTAGCCCCCGAATATGCTCCTGCGCCTCTTCATCATCCGGGACTTCCAACAGCGCCTGGGCGAAATCGTCTTGAGCGATTTTGTGCTCTCCCCGGGCCTGGTGGACGAGCCCCCTTCCCACCAGCGCAATCGCCTTCATCGACCGGGCACGGTTAGGGAACTCGAGAGCACGAGCAAGAACGGATATCGCTTCGTCCTGTCGTCCGAGTTCAACAAGTGCTCTCCCGCGATACGCCAGCATGAGAGCCGTCACATCATCGTCGTTGACGATGCCCTGGGTGACTACAAGCACCTCATCGAATTGGTCGGTCTCGTACAACAGCTCTGTTCGGGACAACCGCATATGAGTGGTCGGCTCAGCGCCTTCTAGGAGGTGCAGAGCTCGGTCAGCCTCACCACGTGCTTGGTGAAGCTCGACCAACAGCAGAACCAACGAATTGCGCTGGAGGGGCCGGCGTTGTCGTTCACCTGCCCCTC
>JAYEIP010000370.1:0-5023 GCA_034660155.1 Actinomycetota bacterium
ACCACGCCGGGGTAACCGAGATCGTCGTCACGGATCCTCTCGTAGACCGTGCCCTTGCCGTTGCCGCCGATATCGGGGGGAGGGTGGTCTCCGACACCGAAGCGATGATCGGTGACATTGACGCGATGGTCATTGCCGCAGGCACCGACGCCCACGCACCGATGATGCATCTGGCCGCAGATGTGGGGATCCCCGTCTTCTGCGAGAAGCCGATTGCAATCGATCTAGATGCTACGGATGCGGTCGTCGACCACCTTCGGGAGAAACAGATGCCGGCCCAGATCGGGTTCCAACGCCGCTTTGACGCTGGATACCGCAATGCCAAGAGTCTGGTCGATGACGGGACTCTGGGGCACCTTTACTCGTTGCGGACAACCACTCACGACTTTGAGCCACCTCCGCCTGGATACCATGACACGGGTATTTACTGCGACACGCAGATTCATGACTTTGACATCGTTCGTTACGTCACCGGACAAGAGGTAGTCGAGGTCTACGCCGATGGTTTCACGACGACCGACGAATCTTTCGGAGAAGATCGACCGATCGATACCGGCGTCGTGATCATGTCCCTGACCGAGGGCACTCGCGTGTTGATGTCAGGTATCCGTCACGATCCGGTTGGACACGATGTCCGAATGGAGCTCTTTGGCACCGGTGACAGTGTCAGCGTGGGGCTTGATCCCAACGTTCCCTTGCGTTCGGTCGAACCCACAGGTCGCGGCGTGGTGGAACCAACGCCAAAGACCTTTCTGGATCGCTTTGCCCCCGCCTACCGCGCCGAGATCAACCAATTTATTGATGTCGCTCATGGACGAGTGGACAGTCCCTGTACTCCCGAAGATGCTCGTGAGGCACTGCGAATTGCGATTGCTTGCAACGTGTCGCGTGCAGAGCATCGACCCGTTCGATTGGAGGAAATCAAGTGACCAACGTGATGTCTCGAATTGCGGGAGCACCTATTACCTGGGGCGTGGATGGGTCTCCCGGATGGGGTCACCTCATGGATCCAGATCGTGTCCTTGCGGAGATGTCTCAGCTTGGGTTGCGAGCGACGGAACTAGGACCCGATGGGTACCTTCCAGAAGACCCGGCCGCGCTGGCGATCAAACTCGACCACTACGGGTTGGAACTAGTCGGAGGGTTTGTCCCGGCCGTACTCCACCTCCCGGAACGGGCCGAGGCTGAGCTCGCCTACGTGAAGCGAGCCTCGCATACGCTGGCCGGGTGTAACTCAACCATTGTTGTCCTCGGGCCTGCGTCCGGGCTCGATGGCTACAACACCCCGATCGAGATGACCGAGATCGAATGGTCTTCCTTCCTGGACAACCTGAAGACTGTGATCGGCATCGCCAGCGACGCGGGTCTCACGGTTGCCCTCCACCAGCATTGGGGTATGGCGATCCAGACGAAGACCCATGTAGAGAGATTGGTTGCCCAAAGCGAGATCAAGTTCTGTCTGGATGCGGGACACCTTTATCTCGCCGGTGCAGATCCGGTCGAGATTGCCGAAGCCGCACGAGGACGGGTCGCCCATGTGCACCTCAAGGATGTGGACGCGGCCATGGCCGAGCAGGTCCGTCGTGGCGATCTGCCGTTCCGCCAGGCAGTCATTGACGGGATTTTCAAACCGCTCGGCGATGGTGCTGTCGACGTCGCCGGATTCGTAGCAACACTCGAGGAGGCGGGTTACGACGGCTGGTACGTACTTGAGCAGGACACCGTTCTTGATGCGGATCCGCCCCCGGGATCGGGACCGATCGAGGACGCTCGCAAGAGCTACGAATTTCTGGCAGAGTTGGCTTAGGAGTGTTTGCCCCATCGGGTTCATCCGTAGGGCTGAAGGACCCACTGCTGTGGGTATCGGAAATAGAGGAGGATAGGGTATGAAGCGAAGTGTGTGGCTAGTACTACTGCTGGCCTTTGCCTTGGTCGTGGCTGCCTGTGGCGGCGACGACGACGCAACAACCACCGCCGCCGGTGGTGATGATGGTACGGCGACAACCGCGGCAAGCGGCGACGACGCCGTAACCCAGCGCAGCTTGCGCTATGTTGTGGTTTCCCATGGTCAATCATCCGACCCGTTCTGGTCGGTTGCGGCCAATGGCGTCAACGACGCTGCCGATGACATGGGTGTCACCGTCGAGTATCAAGCACCTGGCACATTCGACATGGTCGAGATGAGTCAGATTATCGACGCGGCCGTCGCTTCTCAGCCCGACGGGCTGGTTGTGACGATCCCCGATGCGGCTGCTCTCGGTGACTCGATTCGTGCGGCCGTTGCCGCGGGGATCCCGGTCATTTCGATGAACTCGGGTAGCGATGCGTTCGCCGACCTTGGCGTGCTGGTCCATGTTGGCCAGACGGAGTATGAAGCCGGCCTCATTGCTGGCCTGCGTTTCGCAGCCGAAGGTGTCGGAAGCGCTATCTGCATCAACCAGGAAGTCGGCAACACGGCGCTCGACGACCGCTGCCAGGGCTTCGAGGATGGACTCGGTGTCGAAGTCAACGTCATTCCGGTGGATCTTTCCGATCCGACCGGTACTCAGGAAACGGTTTCTGGTTCGCTCCAGGCCAACCCTGTTGACGGAATCCTGACCCTGGGCCCGACCGGTGCCATGCCGACTTTGGCCGCGTTGACGGAGAGCGGTCAGTTGGGAACGATCAAGTTCGCAACTTTCGACATGTCTCCCGAGGTCCTAGAGGCCATCGTTGATGGCGACATGCTGTTCGCCATCGATCAGGCGCAGTACTTGCAGGGTTATCTGCCGATCGTGCTGCTGACCAAGTTCGCAGAGACCGGGGCACTGCCGCTCGGCAGCGTCGACCGTGTCATTCTGACTGGTCCGCAGATCGTGACGTCAGATGTTGCAGCCGATGTAATCAGCTTCTCGGAGCAAGGCCTCCGCTAACCGAATGAACTGGCTGGGACCCGCTACGGCGGGTCCCAGCATTATTTGCGACGATGGAGGGAGGATTGCGTGACCACTGATACGGCGCCGACAACAGCGCCGGCACCACCAAGCGACGAAAGAGTCAGGAAGGTCGGAGTATTCAGCCGAGTGCTGGCTCGTCCTGAGGTCGGGGCGATCGCCGGAACGGGCCTGATTTGGGTGTTCTTTGCGATTGTCGCCTACGACAACAACTTCGTGAGCTGGGCGACGTCGGCTGCGATTATCAACAGGGCGGCGCCTCTCGGCATTCTCGCCATTGCAGTTTCGCTGCTCATGATCGGCGGCGAGTTCGACCTGTCGATCGGGTCAATAGTGGGCTTCGCCGGTATGACCATCATGGTTCTGGTCTTTCCGACCGAAGGCGGCGGGTTTGGCTGGTCGCTGTGGCCGGCGATCTTCGTTGCCCTCCTCGTTTCGCTAGCGATCGGCTTGTTCAATGGATGGTTGGTGATAGCAACCAAGTTGCCATCATTCATCATCACGCTCGGAACGCTCTTCGTGTTCCGCGGCTTGACCATCGCGCTGACCCGACTCCTCACCAACCGCACCCAGTTGGGTGGCGTCGACGAGGTTTCTGGCTTCGGGCTGGCCGACACGCTGTTTGCAGCCGAAATCAAGGTGTTTGGAGCATCATTCAGAGTCTCTATCCTTTGGTGGGTCGCGTTGACCGCGCTGGCGACCTGGATTCTGCTGCGAACCAAGCAAGGCAACTGGATCTTCGGCTCCGGTGGCGATGCGAACTCAGCCCGCAACCAGGGCGTGCCCGTGGACCGAACCAAGATCGCGCTATTCATGACGACGGCGTTTGCCGGCTTCTTGGTGGCGATGATTCAGGTTGTGCAATTCACCGGCGCCGACACTCTGCGCGGCAGGCAACAGGAATTCTTTGCGATCATTGCGGTGGTCATCGGCGGCACCCTGCTCACCGGTGGCTACGGGTCAGCAATCGGTGCATTCTTCGGCGCATTGATCTTTGCGATGGTGCAGCAGGGGATCATCATCACCGGTGTTGACGGTGACTGGTTCCAGGTATTCGTTGGCGCAATTCTCATCATCGCCGTGATCTTCAACAATTTCGTCCGAGCGAAGGCGGCACAACGATGAGTAGCAACGGCACCCCCCTTCTGGAAATCAAAAACGTCTCCAAGTTCTTCGGCAGCGTCATCGCACTGCAGGACGTCTCGGCGTTTGTGCGTGCCGGAGAGGTCACCTGTCTGCTCGGCGACAACGGTGCCGGCAAGTCGACACTGATCAAGGTCCTGGCCGGTGTCCACAAGCCAACCGAAGGCGAGTATTTCTTCGACGGGCAGGCGATGGAATTCAGCTCACCGCGCGAAGCGTTGGACCACGGAATCGCAACCGTCTACCAGGACCTCGCCATGATCCCGCTAATGGCGGTGTGGCGGAACTTCTTCCTGGGTGCGGAACCCACCAAGGGTTGGGGTCCGTTCAAGCGCTACGACGTTGACTTCGCCAAGGAGACCGCGATCGGCGAGCTCGGCAAGATGGGGATCGAACTCCGCGATCCCGATCAGACGGTCGGGACTCTGTCCGGTGGCGAGCGGCAGTCGGTAGCCATCGCCCGTGCCGTGTATTTTGGCGCCAAGGTGCTGATCCTCGATGAGCCGACGGCCGCCCTGGGAGTGAAGCAGGCGGGAGTGGTGCTGAAGTACATCCTCCAGGCGAGAAATCGTGGCATTGGGGTGATCTTCATCACCCACAATCCGCATCACGCCTATCCGGTTGCAGATCACTTTGTGATTCTGCGGCGGGGAACGGTGTATGGCGACTTCACGAAGGAGGAGTTGCCGCTGGAACAGCTGGTGCAGATGATGGCCGGTGGCGCCGACCTCGAGGTCCTGCAGCATGAGCTCGAGGCTGCCTCACAGGAAGGCGGTGCCGAGGCAGAGTCGCTTGCGGAAACCGCGGCGGCTATCGGCTCTGAGCTCGACGAATTGGATGAGTTGTAGAAGGCGATCGATCGTGGTCGGCTCGCCGCCGATCACGATCGCAGTCCCCAGGCGCGGACGACCTCGACCGCTTCGAGGGTTATCTGGATGCCACCGGGG
>JAYEIP010000371.1:0-4992 GCA_034660155.1 Actinomycetota bacterium
CATCAACTCGTCCCAATTGTGGGGATTCTCTACATCGATGGCGATCCGGTGAACCGTTGTAGGCCGCCCGTTCTTGTCGAACGTTCTCGCCTTGCGCAGAGTTGCTGCGCTGGCGTCGTCGATGCGCCGGTGTTGAGCGACGTGTTCCTCCCAAGAGACCGTAAGAAACAGCTCGGTGAGACGGTGCGGGTCGGCGGCGTCCCGGTAGAGCCGCCAGCGGTAGGCACCGGTGCGCAGCCGCACCAGCCTGACTTCATTCATGACTTCGAGGAACTTGCTCAGATTGTCATGGTCGATGTCCCAATTGGTGGTGATGAGCACCGGCCCACCCACGGTATCGACATGGTCGGGTTGATGCTGCTGTTCGTCGAACTCAGGGGTGACCACCTCGTCGAGGGTTGGTACATGCAGCAATGGAGCCACGACAAAGCCGACAACAACAGCGCCGAGGCCGAGTGCGATGTTGGCTCCATCAGCCCCAATCCGTTCCGCTATCCAGCCAGCGAGGATCGAACCCAGTGGTAGGAATCCAACGAACGACAGCGTGTAGAGGCTCATTGCTCGACCGCGAACCCAGGCGGGGGACATCAGTTGCGCCGTTGCGTTCAGTGTTGCCAGGGTCCACACCCAGGCCGCCCCCGCGACCAGTAACGCCCCTACCGCCCAGGCGAGATTGCCGGCGAAACCCAGCACGACCCCGGCGAGACCAAAGACCCCCACAGTCGCCGGCAACGAACTAGCGCCCAGCTTGTCGGTCACAGGCTCGCGGCTGAATCCTCCAAAGAGGGCTCCAACCCCCATAGCCCCGAGCAGTAGCCCGTATGCTCCGGCGCCGCCGCCGAGTTCCTCGGTGCGGTTGGGGAGGGCAGATTGAACGACCGCCGATGTGAGGGCAAACATGGCGGCCAGCGCCAGCAGCTTGCGGAAGGCGGGAGTAAACCGAGCGAAGCGAACGCCGAGAGCAATGGCGTTGACCATCGACGTCTCCTCCCGGTCGGGGGTGGGCATTACTCGAGCGAGCATGATTAATACTGTGATGACCCCCAGGTATGACAGCGCATTTAGTGCGAAGGCGAGCTCCGGTCCTGCTACCACAATCAGGAGCCCGCCCAGCGCCGGCCCGACGGCACGGGCGACGTTGAAGGCAACCGAGTTCAGGGCGACGGCGCTCGCCACCATTCCGCGGGGCACCAGATCCGGCACTGTTGCCTGCCATGCGGGAAGGTTGAAGGCAAGTCCGACACCCAGCAGCAGGCCCAGCGCCAGCAGCACAGCCGGCGTGATCCGATCCAGTGCGCTCAACACTGCCATTGAAGCCGCCGACAGGCCCATTGTCATTTGAGCGATGACGAGAACCCACCTGCGATCGAACATGTCGGCGACTGCACCAGCCGCCAGTGACAGGAACAACAAGGGCAGGGTGGCAGAAGCGGCCATCAGACCCACCCAGGTTGCGGAGCCGGTCAACTCCAGCATCAGCCACGATGCCGCGACCGCCTGTAGGAACGACCCCACATTCGAAAAGATGGAGGCAAGCCACAGGGTTCGGAATCTGCGGATTCGCAACGGGGCAACTGAACTGACCATCGACGCAGTCTATGAAGCGGGCGTTTGTGGTCAGCCACGCGCTGTGTAGGCCTGCTCCGCTAGCTCACAACTTGAATGCCCGTGATACCATCTTGCCCCCAAAATGGGCGAGTGGCGGAATTGGCAGACGCGCAGGATTCAGGTTCCTGTGAGGTAACACTCGTGAGGGTTCAAGTCCCTCCTCGCCCACGCTAATGGCATACTCCGACTTCGGACCGCCCCGCCGGTCGCGGCGGCGACGAAATGTCGTCGTCCTCATCGTCCTTGTGTTGATCATCGGTGTCCTGGCGCTTGCGGTTCGTTACCGTACGGAGCGTCGTGAGAGCATCGACTATTTGGCGACGGCAGAAGAGGTCGCCACCAAACATTCCGAGTTGGCTGACCGCCTCGGCGCGTTGCTTCAGGGGCTCGGGCAGGAAGAGCGCCCGGAGGTTGCCCAGCGGCTCGAAACCCTCGCTCTCGAGTCGCGGGGGGCCCGCAGGCAACTTGAAGCAGTCGTAGTGACCCGGCCGGTGGCCGAGGTCGCCGGGTTGATGATGGTGTCGGTCGCAGCCTGGGACGATGCGATCCGGGGGCTCGATGATGCGATTGTGGCGATCCTCGATGCCGAAGATGGCGATCTGACAGGCGACGAGGCGTTGCGGGAAGCGTTCGAGTTGTTACGGCTCGGCGACCGTGCCTACACCTCAGTTCTCGATGGTGTGGTCCGCCTCGACCAAGAGTTGGTCTCGAAACCATTTCCCATCGTGACCTATACGGGCGGCCAGTACGCCGCTCTCTACGATGCCCCCACAATCGCCGACCGTCTGCGACGCCTCGGTGGTCTATCGGAGTTGAGCGACATCGCAATCCTCGGCGCTACGATCCCGGCACCGGTGAGCAAAGGCGTTGGTGAGATTTGGTCGATCCCGGCATCGGACAGATTTGATCTCGAAGTTACGGTAAGCAACACGGGCAACGTCATCGCGGAGAAGATAAGTGTGGTTGTGACACTGAAGAAGGAACGCTCCAGCGAGACCATTCCGCCGCTGGGGCAGCTGATAACGTCAATCGACCCGCAGGACTCCAAGCAAATTCTTTTCGAGGACCTCGATGTTGAACCAGGTCAGGTGTACTCGGTGACGGTTACTGCCTCGCTCGAGGCCGGGGACGATGCGGCTGAAGATAACATCTGGTCGCTTATTTTTGAGAGGAACGCGGAATGATCGAACTCGCCATGGTTGTGGCTGTTGTTGCCCTGCTTGCCGCGGTTGTCCTGGCGCTGCAGCTCAATGCACTACGACGCCGGCTTGACTCGGTCCCGGCTGGAGAGGATGTTTTTGCGATCCTCAAGGGAATCGAGAACGAGCTGGGTCGACTGGATGCGGTCACGACCGCATTCGAGCCGAGACTCGCGGCGGTCGAGCATCTGATCCCCCATGCCATCGTGAACACCGGTGTTGTCAACTACGACGCCTTCGGCGATATCGCCGGGAACCTGTCGCGCACCTTGGCATTGTTGAGCGTTGACGGCGATGGAGTCATTATCTCGATCCTCGTCGGGCGTCACGACGTACGAGTGTTCACCAAAGAGGTACGGGGGTTCGCCGGGGTCGAGGAACTCTCCCCTGAGGAGAAGGCTGCCGTGATCAGGGCAGGCGGCGGGTAACCTGCCTGGGCATGATCGATCCACGAATTCTCCGTAACGAACCTGAACTGCTCGAAGCATCGCTGCGCAGCCGCGGTATTGCCCTCGATGTGAGCTTTCTGGTCTCGCTTGATGAACGTCGCCGCACCGAACGAGCCGGAGCGGAGGAAATTCGTGCTGAGCAGAAAACGGTGGGCAAATCTGTTGCCAGCTTGGACGGGGACGAGCGCCAGGTCGCCATTGCCCGTGCCGGTGAACTGTCGGCCGCCTACAAGACCGCGCTCGCCAAAGCCGACGAAGCCGATGCAGAATTCAACGACATCTGGGTGGCACTTCCCAATCTTGTCGATGAGACCGCCGCGGCCGGCACCGAGGAAGAAGACGCCGAGGAACTGCGCCGCTGGGGTGAGCCCGCTACTGGCGAGTTCCTCGATCATGTAGCTCTCGGCGAAAAGCATGGGTTCCTTGATATGGAGCGGGCGGCCAAGGTGTCCGGCAGCCGCT
This sequence comes from Actinomycetota bacterium, assembly GCA_034660155.1. Lineage (GTDB taxonomy): Bacteria > Actinomycetota > Acidimicrobiia > Spongiisociales > UBA5794 > JAAETI01. Next base: position 3,719 of record JAYEIP010000371.1, read on the forward strand.
TCGGGTTCCTCCTGGGGCCGCTCGTGCGGCTCGAGTTTGCGCTGGTCTCCTATGCCTTCGACAAGCTGGAGCCACACGGGTTTACACCCGTGGTGCCGCCGGTGCTGGTTAGAGAGCCCGCTTTGTACGGGACCGGGTTCTTCCCCGGAGACAAAGAGCAGGTCTATTCGCTACCGGACGACGACCTCTATCTCATCGGAACCTCGGAGGTGGCGTTGGCGGCGATGCATGCCGACGAGATTCTCGACAAAGATCAACTACCGCTTCGTTACGCCGGGTTCTCCACCTGCTTCCGAAGGGAGTCCGGAACCTATGGCAAGGACACCCGGGGCATTTTCCGTGTCCATCAGTTCGACAAGGTGGAGATGTTTTCGTTTGTCCATCCGGACACCGCGCCGGACGAGCATGACTTCTTGTTGGCCCGCGAAGAGGAACTCGTCCAAGGTCTCGGGATCCCGTATCGCGTGGTGAACATCGCTGCGGGTGACCTGGGTGCTTCGGCGGCAAAAAAGTACGACATCGAAGCGTGGTTCCCGGGCCAGGGCCGATATCGGGAAATCACCTCCACTTCCAACACGACCGACTATCAAGCGCGGCGTCTCAAGATTCGGTTCCGCGGCGACGACGGCAACCAGTTGGTCTACACCCTCAACGGCACCGCGATCGCAATGGCCCGTTGGTTGATCGCCATCGTCGAGAACTACCAGGAGCCCGACGGGACCATCGTCGTGCCGGAGGCACTGAGGCCTTACGTCGGCTTCGAGACGATCGGCTGACATTGAGCAACGGGTCGGTCTTCACCGACATTGCCGCCAAGTACGACAGGATCAACCGCATCCTGTCACTTGGGCAAGACCAGCGCTGGCGCCGTCGCGTAATCAAGCAGTTGCCCCAGGGCCGGGTACTCGATCTCGGCGGTGGAACCGGCGCCGCCAATGAGGTCTTTGGTGACCGTGAAGTGGTTGCGCTCGATCCTTCGCCTGAGATGCTGGGTCTCAACGATGCGGCGCGGCGCACCGTTGGAGTTGGGGAGCACCTGCCGTTTGCGGACGGGTCTTTTGACGCCGTCTTCTCCGCATATGTCTTCCGCAACCTGGACTCTGTTGATGAGACTCTCGCGGAGGTATCCCGCGTGCTGCGGCCCGGCGGTCGGATCGGCGTTGTCGGGTTGGGTCGACCTAAGAACCGGGCCCAGGCTGCCCTTCATCGAGTCGGCTCGGCGGTGGTCTTGCCCATTGTCGGGGCCTTCGCCGGTGCCCGCGACGAATATGTTT
>JAYEIP010000372.1:0-4973 GCA_034660155.1 Actinomycetota bacterium
CTCCGGTACCTCTTGCGTAACTCCGTCGACCTGATCAGACATGACCTCTCCCGGTTGAGACTCCCCCACGATACAGAATTGCACCCCAATCGCCCCAACCCAGGGTTCGTAGCCCCCACAATCACCTGCTCCGAACCCAGGGTTGGGAGAAAAACGCGAGAAAACAGTAAACCTTGTCACCCTATGCGGCGAGTGACAACACAGAGTGGCAATCAAGCTACTTCGTCATCAGGGATGGAGATCACGAATGAGACGACGCGAGATCCTCGTGTTCATCGCAGCCTTTGCGGTCGTGTTGATCGGTGGTGCAGCGTTAGCCCAGGTCGGGACTTTTGCCAGCGCACCGAGCAGCGACGCCGGTGGCCTCAGCGCCGCGCCAAGCGATGAACCGGCAGCCGACGTTGCCGAACCGGTAACGGATACCACGGTGCTCAACGCCACCGATAGGTCGGACACCACGGAACCGACCGACGGCATCGAGCCGCCGGGGGACGACCAGCCGGTCGATCCGCCCAAGGATGACGAACCGCCTGCGGATCCTCCAAAGGACGAAGAACCTCCCGCGGACGATGACGACACCGCTCCCTTGCTGAAGATTCTCTTCCCGGAGAACGAACAGCACTTCGACGAGGCGAAGATCGCGTTCGAGGGCGAAACTGAACCCGGCGCAGCAGTCACTGCGGGCAGGTATGAAGCCGATGTCGACAAAGAAGGCAACTGGCGAATCGTGCTCATTTTGAGCCCCGGCGGCAATCTTGTGAGCTTCCGGGCTGAGGACGCCGCAGGAAACGTCTCCGAAGCCTCCGTCAAGGTGTTCCTCGACGGGGAGGAGAAGCCTGGAACCGAGTTCACCGCTCGTCAGAAATGGGAGGCTGTCGACGGCTCCCCAGCCTCCAACATCTACTACGGAACAGCCCGCCCCGGCTCCAAGGTCTGGGTTGGATCCAAGTATGGCGAAGGCCACACGACCGCCAACGATGATGGCGCGTGGGAACTCAAGGTCACCTTCCCCGAGGCACCGTGCAACGAGCACTTCGGTGTTGTCGTCGAGGGCGAGCCGGACGGACGTCGCGAGTTCTCGATGAAGTATGTCTGCGCCACCCACGAGTTCACCGCCAATCAGAAGTATGGCGAGAACACCGAGCCGTGGTCCAAGTTCTTTGGCACGGACAAGCCGGGGGCAACCGTCTGGGTCGCATCCGAGTACGGCACCGTCGAAACCAAGGTCGGCGACAATGGCGAGTGGCTCGTCAAGTTGCACTTCAACGACAATCTCCCCGCCAACAAAGAAGTCGGCGTTGTTGTCGAATCATCAACCGGGGGCCGCGCTGAGTTCGGGTTCTACTGGATTGTCGAAGAAGCTAACGCCATCGATTTCACCGCAAACCAGAAATATGGATCTTGCGGCGAAACGGTCCCGTATGACGTGTTCTTTGGCACGGCCACACCGGGAGCAACCATCTGGGTCGAGTCCCCGTACGGCGGTGGCGTGGCAACGGCCGGCGACAAAGGCAACTGGGAATTGAGAGTCGAGTTCCCTGAGGCGCCTGTCGGTGAGTCGTTCACCGTTGTGGTCGAGTCCTCCGATGGCGGGCGAGCCACATTCAGTTTTGTACGCACGGCCGGTGGCGATAGCTGAACCTGACCCTGAAGCGAGATTGCACCTGATAGAGGGCGCCGGACATGGCGCCCTCTATCACTATCGGGGATCACGTCCGTCCCGCTCAACCGACCAACCGCCACGACTCTGTGGAGGAGCGGCGAAGCCGCTGCTCCTATCCACCGATCCTCCATGAATATTCCCTTAACGCATGGCCGTCACGGGAACACCTGAAGATCGCCTAGCGTTCCGTGTATGACCGGCACGAGAGGGTTAACTATGTGGTTTCAAAAAACAAAGATGCCCACGGCAGATACTGCCGCTAGTGGCCATGAAGACCCGATCCCAGTCAGCGGGATTCACTACGTAAACGGCAATACGATCGTTGCCCCATTCCCGGAGGGCATCGAGCTCGCCTATTTCGGTATGGGGTGTTTCTGGGGCGCAGAGCGGTTGTTCTGGCAGATTCAGGGCGTCTACTCGACTGCGGTCGGATATGCCGGTGGTTTCACTCCAAACGCCACCTACGAAGAAGTATGCACGGGCCAGACCGGACATACCGAGGCGGTGCTCGTCGCATATGATCCAGCTCAGGTGTCGTACGACAGTTTGCTCCAGGTGTTTTGGGAGGGCCACGATCCCACCCAGGGCATGCGCCAGGGCAACGACACCGGCACGCAGTACCGCTCCACCATTTACGCCAACACGCCCGAACAGCTCGCGGCGGCCCGGGCTAGTCAGGATATGTACCAGACACAACTCCGCGACGCTTCCTACGGGGAAATCACGACCGAGGTCGGACCTGCCCCGAAGTTCTATTACGCCGAGGAGTACCATCAGCAATACCTGGCGAAGAATCCCAACGGCTATTGCGGCATCGGCGGTACGGGCGTCTCCTGCCCGATCGGGCTGGCCACGTCGGACTAGCCGTCCGCAAGAATGGATGAGCAATGCCGACCGACCGGTAGAGTTCCCGGAGACATTCAATCCGGGAGCGCTCGATGGCGGATGACACCAAGGACACCGACGACAAGGCTGAGGAGAAGAAAGAAGACTCGAAAGAGATTCCTCCCCCGCCTCATCATGAAGAGATCTCTACCGAGACTACTCATACGGTCAACATCGCCGGGATCGATGTCGACTACACCGCGACCGCCGGTCGCCTGCTGCTGACCGAAGAAGAGGGAAAGAAGAAGGCATCGTTCTTCTTTGTCGCATACACCCGCAACGAGGTCGATGACACCTCGAAACGGCCGATAGTCTTTGCCTTCAACGGCGGCCCGGGATCGTCCTCAGTCTGGCTGCACCTCGGAGCATTAGGACCGCGCCGGGTGCTCATGGATGACGACGGCATGCCTTATACCCCACCCGGGCGTCTGGTTGACAACGCTTATTCCATACTCGACGTCGCTGATCTCGTGTTCATCGATCCCGTCGGGACCGGATTCTCCCGGGCGATCCCCAACGAGGACGCTAAGGACTTCCATCACTTCAAAAAGGACATCGAGGCTGTCGGCGAGTTCATCCGGGTTTATCTGACCCGCCATCATCGGTGGGGCTCCCCCAAGTTCCTGGCCGGCGAATCCTACGGAACAACTCGCTCAGCCGGTCTTGCCGGCCATCTATACACAAGGCACGGCATCGCTCTCAACGGGCTGATGCTGATCTCGTCGATTCTCAACTTCCAGACCGCGGGCTTTGACGGCGCCACCGGCACCTTCCGGCGCGGTAACGATCTGCCGTACATTGTGTTCCTGCCCACCTACGCGGCAACCGCTTGGTACCACGGTCGGCTCTCGAAGAAGGACCAGAAGCGCCCGTTGCGTGAATTCCTCGACGAGGTCGAGCAATTCGCGTCCAACGAGTACACACTGGCACTGTTTCAGGGCAACGCGCTTGCGCCGGAGCGTTTCAAGAAGATCGCAAGACGGGTCGCCCGTTACACAGGCTTGTCAGAGCAATACGTGTCCCGATATGACCTCCGGATCGAGATACTCCGATTCTGCAAGGAACTGCTCCGGGATCAAGGGCGCACTGTGGGCCGCATCGACTCGCGATATACCGGGATTGATCGCTTCAAGGACGGAGATTCCTTTGAGGCCGACCCCAGTATGGACGCCACCATGGGCGTCTACACGTCGGCCCTCAACGCCTACATGCGCGACGAACTCGACTATGAAAGCGATCTCCCCTACGAGATCCTCAGCATGGAAACCTGGCAGAACTGGGACTATGAGGACTTCAAGAACGCCTATGTTGACGTGTCGGAGACGTTGCGTAACACCATCACTCGGACCAAGTTCATGAAGGTGTTTGTGGCCAATGGGTATCTGGATCTGGCGACACCATATTTCGCGACAGAGTTCACGTTCAACCACCTCGGCCTGGATGAAAGCCTCCGCGACAACGTCACCATGGAGTACTACGACGCGGGTCACATGATGTACGTCCACCTCCCATCGTTGGCGAAGATGGCAAACGATCTGCGCTCGTTCGTGAGCGACGCGTCGTAAGCTAGCTCGCTTCGGAATCATTGATCCGTTTGCTACGTTTATATTCACTAGCCAACCGATTGGAGGTGCGAATGATGGACGAGACCACTGATGGCGACCATCGCGCCACCGATCGGCGGGTAAGACGCATCCCTCTCCACTTCCCTGAGCGCCGCACCGGCTTCGATCGGCGCCTTCCAGACAAGGGTGGATGGCGCAGCTACTACGACAACGCCCTGCGCTGTTACCGAGACAACAAGACGACCTTCCTGCTCGTTCTCGCAACAATCATTGTGTTCAACTACGTGGACTACTTGCTCACGATCCGGGTGCTCCGGGCGGGAGGCATGGAACTGAACCCGATCATGGCTCGTCTCTTCGAGATCAGCCCGGTGGTTGCTGCCTCTGCCAAGCTGGGGGCGGTGGGCGCTGCCGCTTTGGTGCTGTTGGCACTGCGCCGCTACCGACGCACGCTGGAAGCATCCCTGGTTCTCCTCGTCACATTTACGGTGTTGATGTTCTACCACGCCTCCCTGGCAGTTCAACTAGCTGGGTGACGTCGTCAGGGTTTACCCCTGACTCCCCTGCGTTCGTATCAGGGTGCTGCCAGGGGGACACCCAATACCACGGCCGTTTGCCATTGTGCACGATGTGCGTATGGACACATCAACACAAAACACACAGACATCACAAGTCATCAACTCTCGCCTGGAACGTCCTACAGAAGGTCGTGTACTGGGAGGAGTCGCTGCCGCCATCGCTCGCCACACGGGCGCCTCGGTCGGCCTAATCCGGATGGCATTCGTTATCGCAGCCCTCCTCGGAGGTTTCGGGATCGTGCTGTATGCAGCAGCATGGGCCTTGGTTCCGGCGGAAGGCGA
>JAYEIP010000373.1:0-4960 GCA_034660155.1 Actinomycetota bacterium
TTCGCGACTCGGTGAGGAGCGGCGTGCTCAGGTGTCAGGACCGCACTACCGTGACTGTTCTTCGATCAGAAGGATGACGATGGTCCGGGTAGCCGCAGTTCAGGCAGGTTCAATCGCTTTCGATACCCCTGCCACCGTAGAGAAGCTTGAGGAACTAGTAGCGGGCGGCGCGGCGCACGGCGCCGAGCTGCTGGTCTTTCCCGAGGCTTTCGTTGGTGGATACCCGAAGGGCCATGACTTCGGAGCAGTCGTCGGTTCCCGAACCAGTGAGGGCCGTGACTGGTTCCGTCGTTACTACGAGAGCGCTATCGATGTCCCCGGACCCGAATCAGATCGGATTGGCGAGGCTGCTCATGAGCACGGATTGAATCTTGTCGTCGGCGTCATCGAACGGGACGGGGGAACTCTGTACTGTTCGGTTCTGTTCTACGGCGCCAATGGTTCACTGCTCGGCAAGCATCGAAAGCTCATGCCGACGGCGGCTGAACGCCTTGTCTGGGGTTACGGAGACGGGTCGACAATGCCGGTTGTCGACACCTCTGTGGGGAGGGTCGGAGCGGCGATTTGTTGGGAGAACTACATGCCGCTGTACCGGACGGCTTTGTACTCGAAAGGAATCCAACTGTGGTGTGCGCCAACGGTGGATGACCGGGAACGCTGGGCGGCCACCATGCGGCACATCGCGATAGAAGGGCGCTGCTTTGTAATCTCGGCGAATCAGTACTCGATCCGGTCCCAGTATCCTTGTGACTACGAGACCGGGTACGGCGACGATCCTGCCGCGGTGTTGATCGGGGGCGGCAGTTGCATCATCGACCCCCATGGCGAGTTCCTCGCGCCACCGAATCGCGACCGGGAGACGATCCTGATCGCTGATATCGATCTTGGCGAGATCAATCGGGGGACGTTCGATCTCGATGTGGTGGGTCACTACGCTCGCCCGGACGTGTTTCAACTCCATGTCAACGAGGCTTCGCAGCTACCCGTAGTTCTGACGGAATGGGAGAACGACGAGTGAGTCGACTCCGATTCATCGTCGTTGCCGATTCACACATACGCTTCCCCGACGACGAAGTGGCGGCGTATCCCTCAAACGCTCTCTTGCTTGATCGGAATCGGAGGGTTGTGGAGCTATGCAACCGGTTCGAAGCTGGGTTTGTGGTTCATCTTGGCGACATCGTCCATCCGCTACCCGTAGAGCAGGGGCACGAGCCGGCGGTCCACCTGGCCGCGGATGTCTACTCGGAACTCGACCTTCCGATTCACTTCGTTCCGGGAAACCATGACATCGGTGACAAGCCGCACACCATGGTTGCCGTTCCGGCTGTCGCCGAAGGCAACTACGAAGTCTTTGAGCGCCAATGGGGGGAGGCGTACCGGTCATTCGATGAGCAAGGCAGCCACTTTGTGATCGTCGACACGCCCGTACTCAATTCCGGGTTGGGGCGTGAAGGTACGCAGTGGGGATGGCTCGAGGACGATCTTGCACAGGCCAGGGCGGTTGGATCCCGAATATTTGTCTTCACCCACTACCCACCATTCGTGCGTGACGTTGCCGAGGATGAGCACTACGACAATCTCGGAGAGCCGGCACGAGGCCGGTTGCTCAACCTGCTGGTTCGTCACGAAGTCGAGGCAGTCTTTTCGGGTCATGTGCACAACTTCTTGTACAACCACCACGAGGGCACCGAACTGTATGTCTTGCCTGCGACCGGTTTTGTGCGGCCCGACTACTCGGAACTCGCTGCTATCGCTCCCGAGCGTGAGGGTGGACGTGATGACCCTGCAAAGCTGGGATTCTTCGTGGTGGATATCTCCGAGGAAGGGCATGCGGTCCGACCAATCCGCACTTTCGGGTCGACGGATCTCGGCGGAGAGACACCGCAGACATACGCGTGGACTGCAACCCCCGGGTGGCGGAGTCCAATTGGGGTGACGCTGCGTCACAGCTGGATGTCTTTTGTAGACTTTCCCACTGCCGGTCTCGATGAGTTTGGACGCAAGACCATCCGCAACGATGCGATGCTTCCCGCTCTTTGGGAGGCCCGGATTTCCGAGGTACGGATACCGGTGGCCGATATCGGCGCGACGGAGGCCCTCGCCCGAATTGGTCACCTGCACGGGCGGGGGATGAGGTTCACCGTCAGGTCTGCGGGTCTTCCCAGCGACACCACAGTGACACGGGTGGCAGCGGCCGGGTCCCGCATCCGACGGTGGGAGGTGGTGATCAGACCGGAAGACTTTGAGTCTGTGCTCGATGTCCTGGCAGGGGTCGCGTCGCAAATTCAGCTCGCCATCGCACCGCTGGTTGTGCTGGAGGGATCCACTGCTGCGGTCCATCATTTCGTGACTTGTGGCTTTCTTCCCGAGGGGGGAGACGAGCTTGATGAATGGCTCGAGCTGGACGAATCCGGCCTGATAAGTGATCTTGTCTTCCGCGTAGCTCCCGACGCGTCGATCGCGACAGGGGTGGCCGCAGCCCATGAACGAGCGGAAGCTGCACGTCGGAGTGCTGTAGTCAACATCGAGCTACCGCGGGCGGGGGAGAGCCGGATCTTCGATGACGACTCCGCCGTAGCCGACCGTGTGGAGGAGGCAGTGCAGGCCGCCCTGGCCTTTCCTTCGGCATCACTCTTCCTCGACGGCTTTATGGACCACGATCGCAGTTATTACCCGCGTCATGGCCTGATCGATCGACGGTTTAATCCTCGACCGGCGCTGTATCGGCTTATCGAAGCGGCATCTGCGGAGACTGCTTGATCCATCTTGACTTCTTTGGCGTCTCACCGTATTGTAGTCTGTAGTGCAAACTAGTTTGCGATTGTCGATAGGAGTCACGATGACCACCAATATTGACACAGCAGGGATAGAGCGAAGGGCCCGAGCCGCGGCTTATCAAGACGGCCTTACAGAACTGTTCGCCGCAGGGGTGTTGGTGATGATCGCCGTGATGTGGGTCATTACCCCGGTCTTCGTCGGCATCGTTTCTGCATTCGTGGTTTTGTACGGGTGGAAAGTGGTGGAGCGGATCAAGCAACGAATCACTTATCCCAGAATCGGCTACCACGTGGAGCGGCCCGATGAGCCCCGGTCGACTGCAAGTGGCATGCTGGGTTTTATTGGTGGAGCGTTTGCGGTCATGGTTCTCGCCGTTGCAATGTTTGGCGATCTGACGGATGCGGCGGAGTGGCGTCGTGCGGCATCACTACTTTCCGGGCTGGGACTCTTCGGCGGATTTTGGTACCTGGGCGACAAGTCTGGGCTCCTTCGCCACCGGTTCGTCGCGATCTACTCGGTGGTAACGGGTGTGGCCCTGTGGGCGATCGGCACCGGGGCGAGTTACGAAGGGGTGATCTGGCACCTGCTCGGCCTGGCGGCGTTGCTTGCCGCGCTGGGTGTTTGGGGATTGATCCACTTCTTGCGGACCAATCCCGTTGTGAACGCGGGATCCGATGCCTGAGTTGCCGCCACCGATCGACCCGGATCGGCTGGTGCACGAACCCGGGCGGCTGGCCGTTCTGGCGGTGCTCAACGCCGTTGAGGAGGCCGACTTCGTGTTCCTTCTCCAGCAGACCGGGTTGACGCGTGGGAACCTCTCATCGCACACCGCGAAGCTCGAGCGGGCGGGGTATGTCAACATCAACAAGACGTTCGTTGGCAAGGTGCCGCGCACTGTCTATCAACTGACCAAGGCAGGGGGAGCGGCGCTCTCTTCATATCGCATTCACATGGCGGGCGTCTTCGAAGCAATGAGCTGACACGCGGCGCCGCGTACACTCACTGCTATGGAAGCCGAATCCATTGCCGATCCGCGAGTCTTTCGCGACCAGACCGCAGGCCTTCTCGCGGACGAGGCTCGTCACAACCTGATGCGGGGAGTTCTTCACACGCTCATCTGGTCTCCTGACGTCTACCCCGACTACAGACTCTTTGTGGTGGCAGAGGGGGGCTCAGCATTAGCTGCGGCGACAATCACGGACCCCTACAACCTCCTTGTCGCCGACGCGGCGGACGATGGTGCGGTGGCTCTGCTTGCCACCGCGATCGTCGAGGACGGTGTGTCGGTACCAGGCATCATCGGCAATATTCCAACCGTTGACGTGTTCGTCGGGGCATGGGAGTCGATCACCGGGGTACGTCCGGATCTGCAGATGAGACAAGGCGTGTTTGCTCTCTCGCGAGTTGAATCCGCCGGACCCACCACCGGGTCAGCCCGCGTCGCCATTCCCGGCGACCACGATCTAATCCTGGAATGGATGACGGACTTCGTCCATGAAGCGATTCCGCACGAGACCGCCAACGAGGAACGGTTCTCACAGATGATCGATCGTCGGTTAATCGGTGACACGCCGGGGGCGTACTGGCTCTGGGCTTTGGACGGTGTGCCAGTCTCATTGAGTGGACACGGCATGCCAACCGGCAGCGGAATCCGCATCGGTCCCGTGTATACCCCGCCGGAATTTCGCGGCAACGGCTACGCATCGGCCCTGGTGGCAGCCGAGTCGCGGTGGTTGCTCGAGAACGACTACAACTTGTGCTTCCTGTATACGGATCTGGCGAACCCGACCTCGAATGCTATCTACGAACGCATCGGCTACCGCCAGATCGCCGAAGCAGCCAGCTACGGTCTTGAATCGAGTAGCTAGCACCTTGGTACTGAGAGGATTGGGGATAGGGAGCCACGGTTCCATCAGTCCCCCCTCCGGGGGCAAGGTACCGCCGGCGCCAGCCGGGAAGCGCTTCGCATCAGTCCCCCTCCGGGAAAGTACCGCCGGCGGCAGCCGGGGGTAGGGCTGGTGTCCGAGACAGTCAACAACCGCAGCCGGCGGAATCCGTCGTCGTAGCGCCCCGCATCCGCTAATCCCCTGGAACCGAGTTCCCTCAATCGAGCCACTTGATCCATAGATCCCGTTGGAACTTCTTCTCGAATCCCATGGACAGGTAGAACTCGAGGCCAGAG
>JAYEIP010000374.1:0-4952 GCA_034660155.1 Actinomycetota bacterium
GGTCTCGGGAACCGTGACTTCGGCGACAATTCGCATCTACGGTGCGAGTGGGGCGAGCGTCGGCTTCGATCTGAGCGAGGTCGCCGATACCAGCTGGACTGAGAGCACCATCACATACGACACCGCTCCTGCGATAGGGGCGCTGCTTGGCTCATCAGGACCATTCTCGGCTGGGAGTTACCTGGAGATCGACGTGACGGCGTATATCACAGGGAACGGGCTGTGGTCGTTCGGGGTCACTACCCCACACACGACGGCCATCAGGTTTGACAGCAGCGAAGGCGCCAATCCGCCGGAGTTGGTCATCGTCCAAGGTCCATAACAGCGAAGTCAGGTGAGCGGCGGGGCCTTAGCGTGTGCCGGCCCCGCCATCACTTGCCTCCGGACAACCCGGAGGCAACGAGAAGGGGTAACGGAATGCATGTGCGGATGAGTCGTCCTATTTCTATTGAGCGTCGGCGCTTGTGGCTGGCCGTTGTTGCCTTCTCGATGGTCACAACTTTGGTAAGCGTGGTGAGTGGCGCCACCTCAGCGGAAGCGGTCCCCGTCGACTTCGAGGACGCCATCATTGCCGAGGTCGACGCTCCTATGGACATCGCGTGGACACCGGACGGCCGGATTTTGATCCCCACCAAGAGCGGGCAGCTCCGGGTGATCGTGAACGATGTTGTGGAGCCGACACCGGCCATCGACCTCGGCCCGATCATGTGTACCAACGGCGAGCGGGCACTCGGAGGGGTGGCAGTCCACCCCAATTTCTCCGTCAATCGATACGTCTACCTCTACTACACCTTCAACAAGTTCGGGACGTGCAACGAGAGCGAGATCGATGGACCGGTGAACCGGCTGTCACGCTTCGTCTTGAGCGACACCAACGTGATCGACCCTGCCAGCGAAGTTGTGCTCTTCGACACGCCACCGCTCTTTCGGGATCACCACAACTCCGGCGACATCGAATTCGGCATGGATGGGTTGTTGTATGTCACAGTTGGCGACGGTGGCAGCAAACGCTTCGGCTGGCCCCAGGACCCCGGGCGACTGCTCGGCAAGATCGTCCGGCTGACGGACGATGGTGGGATCCCTCCCGGCAATCCCCACACGGGCCCCGACAGTGCCCGCTGCAATCTCGACGGCGTACCACCCGCCGGCTCGCCGGCAGGTACCAAGTGTCAGGAAGTTTTCTCCCAGGGTTTGCGTAATCCCTTCAGGTTTGCATTCGATCCGAACGCGGCGACGACCCGGTTCTACGTCAATGACGTCGGGCAGAGTTCGTGGGAGGAGATCAGCGAAGGGCCGATAGCCGGGGCCGACTACGGATGGCCCGTCCGTGAAGGGCCATGCCTATTCGATTCCACGACCGAATGCACCGACCCCGGCAACGGGCTTGTCGATCCGATCCATTGGTACGGGCACGGGCCGTTCGGGGGAGCCGCTACCGGTGGCGCCTTCGTGCCGGACGGCCTCTGGCCGGCCGAATGGGATGGTGTGTACCTGTACGCAGACTACGTGTTCGGAAAGATCTACTCGCTGCGTCCCGGCGGTACCGAGTGCCGGACATGTGATCCGCCGACGTCATCGATGATCCAGGAAGAGTTCGGGGATGTGTTGCAGGTGGTTGAGATGGCGTTCGGGCCCCATGGCGCCACCCAGGCGTTGTATTACGTAAGCCGCGATACCGATGCGATACATCGCATCACCTTCGTCGGATCAGCCAACCGCGCTCCAGCCGCAGTGGCGACCGCGACGCCGACCTCCGGTGCGCTGCCCTTGAACGTGCAGTTCGATGGCTCGGCCAGCACCGACCCCGATGGCGACGTGCTCACCTATGAGTGGGACTACGAGTCTGACGGGACCATCGACTCGACGGCAGTGAGCCCGAGCCACACTTACAGCACAGCGGGGACGTTTATTGCCGAGTTGACGGTCACCGATCCAAGTGGCGTGCAAGGTGCGGCAACGGTGAGGATCGATCCAGGCAACACCGCGCCCATTCCGACGATGACGGTTCCGGCTATCGGAGCCACCTTTGCGGTCGGTGACACGATCGTGCTCTCGGGCAGTGCCACCGATCCCGAGGAAGGCCCGCTGGGGGACTCCTCGCTGACATGGGAAGTGCGTCAACATCACTCCACCCACTGGCACCCTCTGATGGATCCGACGACGGGGAACAACATACCGATCATCGCACCGGAGCCGGAAGACCTTCTCTCCTCGACGAACAGCTTCATCGAGGTCCTCCTCACCGCGACTGACTCCGCCGGGGTGCAGACGACGATCAGCCGTGACGTTATGCCGCGGAAGGTCGACGTGTCGCTTGACACCGTGCCTTCCGGCCTCGACTTGCTGATCGATGATGCCCCGGTAACGACTCCGGCAACCATCGTGTCGTGGGAGAACCACGGCCTGCGCGTCGAGGCCCCTGACCAGGCAGACTCCTCCGGCGACAACTGGGCATGGCTGTCGTGGTCTGACGGCGGTTCCCAGTCCCACACCGTGACGGTGCCTGCAACGCCCATCGCTCTCGCTGCGACGTTCGAATTCGCTCTGCCGTCAACTCTTGTATTCAACCCGACCGACGATGCGACGATCCGGGAGGACCGGCCGGACCGGCTGCACGGGTCGGACCCGGTGGTCGAGGGCGACGCCAGCCCTGTCAAGGACGGGCTCTTCCGATTCGACGTGACGGGCACCGGCGGACAGGAGATCGCTTCGGCCACGTTACGGCTCTTTGTTATGAACTCATCCAGCTCCAGCGGTTCCTTCAGTCTCGTGAGTGACTCCGCGTGGGATGAAGACACGGTGACCTGGGCCAATGCGCCGGTAGCCGACGGCGGGATTCTCGATACGCTCGGCGATACCGACGTTGGTTTGTGGGTCGACGTCGACGTCACGGCCGGCGTGACGGGCGATGGGCCACTGTCGGTGCGTTTGTCGTCAACCGCCACCAACGGTGTCGACTATGCCTCCAAGGAAGATCTGGACGGGAATCAGCCTGAGCTGGTTATCGAATTGGGGGCGCCGCCGGGGCCGGACGAAACACCGCCGACAGCACCAGGCAGTCTCTTCGCGGTCGCTGATACCCCCACGGAAGTAGAGCTCTCCTGGAGCGCCGCGGTCGACAACGTCGGGGTCGTGGGGTACGACGTATACCGCGATGGCGGATTCTTGGTCGGCCTCGGCGCGGTGACGAACTACGAGGACTTCAGCGTCCTCCCCGACACCACGTACGTGTACTTCGTGGTGGCGAGAGACGCCGCAGGCAATACGTCACCTCCGAGCAACACTTTCACCGTCACCATGCCGGCACCGGACGTGACGCCTCCATCGATGCCGGGAGCCTTACAGGCATTGGTGGTTGGGCCCAGCCAGGTCGATCTCAGCTGGACGGCTTCAACCGATGACCATGAGGTGTTCGCGTACGACGTGTACCGCGATGGCGGGTTGCTCGACAGCACTTCCGGGCTTGCGTATCAGGACCTGACGGTGCTACCGGACACGACGTATGACTACTTCGTCGTTGCCCGCGACGCGGCAGGCAATGAGTCGGACCCGAGTAGCACTGAGACGGTCACTACGCCGTCTCTGCCGTCGACGATCGTGTTCAACCCGACGGATGATGCCACGATCCGGGAGAACCGGCCGGACCGAAATCTGGGCGCCGAAGACGTCGTCGAAGTCGACGGGCGACCGGTGAAAGCGGGTCTCATCCGGTTTGACGTTTCGGGAGTAGGCGCAGGGACGGTCGTCAGCGCGACCTTGCGTCTCTACGTGACGAACTCTTCCAGCTCCGGAGGCACTTTTGTCGCTATGACGGATACCAATTGGAGCGAAGCCACCGTCACCTGGGCGAATGCCCCGCTGGGCGACGGCGGTACCGTAGCGGTCCTTGGCAGGGTCGCCCGGAATGCCTGGATTGAGGTCGATATCACCGGTGCCGTCATCGGTGATGGTGCGTTCTCGCTGCGGATCGCTTCGACCGTCAGCAATGGTGTCGACTATTCCTCTAAGGAACATGCCTCGGGCAACGCTCCGGAGTTGGTGCTCGAGCTCGGTTGAACCACCTGTCATTCGAATTCGGATCTGCGGCTTGCGCTCTTAGCGGCCCTTACGGGAGGGTCGCCATAGGCTTTGCTGTGGCGGGGACGGGTAAACAGTCCGAAAAGGGGCAACTGTGGCTCCACCCCCCTCGCCCGCGGAGCCGGGCGATCCCCCCATCAATCAAGGGGGGATTGCTTCGGGGCCGGACCCTCGTCAACAGGGTGGGTTTGTAGTCTTAACAGCCCTTCCCTGGAGGGAGGGCGGGCCCAGCCGTAAGGCTGGACCGGGAGGGGGATTGTTGTGGAGGCATACCCCTTGTAACTATTGGTCACATCATTCATCGTCTAGGTATTGGATCCCAACCGGCACCTGACGGAATACGCCCGCCGCATGCGCCGCGCTCCTACTTTGTCCGAATCGATGGTTTGGGCGGATCTGCGCCGCTCACGACTCGGGCACAAGTTCCGTCGGCAACAACCAATCGGACCATTTATCGTCGACTTCGTCTGCTTCGCCAAGCGGTTGATCGTCGAACTCGACGGATTCACGCATGGGTTACAGCAGAATCACGGCTACGACAGGTACCGGCAGCGGTGGCTCGAGGCGGACGGGTTTCGAGTGCTGCGCTATTCCGACGACGAGGTAATGCAAGATCGTGGTGCGGTGCTTGACAGCATCGCCACGGTTCTTGAGCAACTGGGAGGATGACCCGTCTCGTCAGAGACTCGGACATTGGTTTCACCCCCACCCCTTGCCCTGGATCCGCGGTTCACCCTCTTAACAACCCTCCCCTTGTGGGAGGGTCGCCATAGGCTTTGCTGTGGCGGGGAGGGGTGCACAGCCCGGGAACGTTCAGCCTTGGCCCAGACCCCGGAGTTCACCTTGCGAACTTCCATGGTTCTTGTTGGATCCAG
>JAYEIP010000375.1:0-4945 GCA_034660155.1 Actinomycetota bacterium
ACCAGACCCAGCCTCCGCCAAAACCTTCGTAATAGCAGCAGTCAACGTGGTCTTACCATGATCAATATGACCCATAGTCCCGACATTTAGGTGCGGCTTAGTCCGCTCGAACTTCTCCTTAGCCATCCCTGCTTCTCCTTGGGTTACTCGCCACGGACCTTGGCCACGATTTCACGCGCAGCCGCGGTCGGAACTTCCTGATACGAATGAAACTGCATGCTGTAGTTCGCCCGACCCTGGGTGCGTGACCGCAGGTCCGTGGCGTAACCGAACATCTCAGCTAGAGGCACGAGTGCAGTAACAACGCGGGCGTTGCCGCGACTGTCCATTCCTTCGACTTTTCCACGTCGTGAGGAAAGATCGCCGATAACGTCACCCATGTTCTCTTCCGGCGTGGTCACCTCGAGTTCCATAACGGGCTCGAGGAGCTTCACGCCGGCTTGTTTGGCGGCATCCCGGAGGGCCATAGAGCCCGCGATCCTGAAAGCCATCTCCGAGGAGTCGACCGCGTGGCTGTTGCCATCGGTCAATGTGGCTTTCAAATCGACAAGCGGATACCCCGCCAATACCCCGCCGTCGAGAGCGTCGCGAAGACCCTTTTCAACCGCGGGAATGTACTCACGTGGCACCTTGCCACCTTTGACTTTGTCGTCAAACTCAAAACCTGACCCCGGGGGAAGCGGCTCGAGATCGATGATGACCTCGGCGAACATACCGGAACCGCCGGTTTGACGCTTGAGTCGGAGCCGGAACTTGCTGACCAACTTCTTGATGGTCTCGCGGTAGGCAACCTGCGGGCGACCGACGTTCGCCTCAACTTTGAACTCACGTAGCAGGCGATCAACGATGATCTCCAGATGCAGCTCGCCCATACCGCTGATGATTGTCTGACCGGTGTCTTCATCCGACCTGACCTGGAAAGTGGGATCCTCTTCTGACAGTCGTCCCAGTGCGCTCCCGAGTTTGTCCTGGTCACCCTTGGTCTTTGGCTCGATGGCGACCGCAATAACGGGTGCGGGGAACGTCATCGACTCCAGCTGAATCGGGGCGTTGACCGCTGCCAGGGTGTCACCGGTCTTGGTGTGCTTGAGCCCGACCGCAGCGACAATATCGCCGGTGTGGATTTCGTCGATGTCCTCCTGCGACGCAGCGTGCATCCGCAGCAAACGTCCGAAGCGCTCCTTCTTGCGATCGGTGGTGTTCACCACCGCATCGCCCTTTGACGCTTGTCCGGAGTAGACCCGGAAGTAGGTGAGCTTGCCAACGTAGGGATCGCTCATGATCTTGAACGCAAGAGCGCTGAAAGGCTCGTTGTCGCTTGCCTTGCGCTCCATCCGCTCGCCCTCAACGCCCGGCTTGAAACCCTGCATTGGAGGTAGCTCAATCGGGCTTGGGAGGTAGGCAACCACCGCATCCAACAGCGGCTGGACACCTTTGTTCTTGAACGCAGAGCCACACATAACCGGAACGAAGTCACGATCTACGGTGCCTTTGCGGATGACCTTGCGAATCTCGGCGGGGTCAAGGTCGGCTTCGAGGAGGTATTTCTCGAGCAACTCTTCGTCCTCGGCGGCGACCACGTCGAGCATCTTGTGATGCCATTCGCTAGCCATCTCGGCGAACTCGGCGGGAATCTCGACGATGTCGCGCTCCTTGCCCTCGTCGTCGTGCCAGACAATGGCGTTCATAGCGACAAGGTCGATGACACCGTGGAAGTTGCCCTCAGCTCCCATCGGGATCTGGATGACAACAGGGTTGCCACCCAGGCGCTCTGCGATAGAGTCGACTGCGGCAAAGAAATCGGCACCCACACGATCCATCTTGTTGATGAAACAGATGCGGGGGACACCATACTTATCGGCCTGGCGCCACACGGTCTCTGACTGTGGTTCAACACCGGAAACGGCATCGAAAACGGCCACTGCGCCGTCAAGAACACGCAGGGACCGCTCGACCTCGACGGTGAAGTCGACGTGACCCGGGGTGTCGATGATGTTGATCGTGTGACCGTCCCACTCGGCAGTTGTCGCTGCCGAGGTGATGGTGATTCCACGCTCTTGTTCTTGCTCCATCCAGTCCATGACGGCCGCGCCTTCATGGACCTCACCCATCTTGTAGGTGCGTCCTGTGTAGTAGAGGATCCGCTCAGTGGTCGTGGTCTTCCCAGCGTCAATGTGGGCCATGATCCCGATGTTGCGGACCTTATTCAGGTCGATGGTGCGTGCCATTTCTCTTTTTACCAGCGGTAGTGGGCGAAGGCCTTGTTGGACTCCGCCATCTTGTGAACATCTTCTTTTCGCTTCACCGCAGAGCCGGTGCGGTTCGAGGCATCGAGAATCTCGTTAGCGAGACGCAGCGACATGGTGTTCTCTTTGCGCTTACGGGCAAACTCGACGAGCCAACGAACGGCCAGGGTCTGTGCACGACGAGGACGAACCTCGACGGGAACCTGATACGACGACCCGCCGACCCGGCGTGACCTGACCTCGAGTGTGGGCCGGATGTTGTCGATGCCGCGCTTGAGAACCTTCACCGGATCGTCACCGGTTCTCTTCTCTACCGTCTCGAGGGCCCCGTAGACGATGCGACGCGCCGCACCTTTCTTGCCACGCCACAGGACCTTATTGATCACCTGGCTGACAAGAACGCTCCGGTAAACCGGATCGGGCTCGATCGTGCGAACTTCAGCGGGAGCTCTGCGCATTAGCTCTCCTTCTTAGTGCCGTAGCGGGACCGGGACTGCCTGCGGCCGTCGACACCTGCAGCATCGAGCGCCCCTCGAATGACCTTGTAGCGGACACCCGGGAGGTCTTTGACACGCCCACCACGAACGAGCACGATCGAGTGCTCCTGAAGATTGTGGCCTTCTCCGGGGATGTAAGCCGTTATCTCCATTTGGGACGTGAGGCGAATACGAGCGACCTTGCGCAGAGCGGAGTTCGGCTTCTTGGGCGTCACGGTATAGACACGCGTACAAACGCCTCGCCTTTGCGGCGAGCCGGCGAGACCAAGTGTCTTGGTCTTCTTCGGCTTCGGCTTGCGGCCTTGTCGAATCAGTTGCTGCACAGTCGGCACAGTGCGTTCTCTTCTCTCTTCGGCGCACCCCGACCCCTATTTGTTGGAGCGGGTACTTACAGACAAAAATCGGCACCACCACAAACGCGGGGGCTGCCGATCCCTTCACGGACTGCTCCACTCACAACAGCGCCGGAGCGCCTCAGGGTAAGTGGGAATCCAACGGGAAAACCGAAGCGGGATTATAGATATGGTCGGCAAGGCAACGCAAGACGAGGAGTGCTGCAAGCACCCCTCCACCTCAGTCGCAACTTGCTACCTGAGCTGGAAACCAAATCCGATGGGGTCGGCGGGGTCGAGGGTGAACGATGCTTGCCCGGTCCGGAATGCGGAGCCACGCACCTCAGTCACCACGGCGTAGGTGCCCGCGACCGCAGCGTCACCGGTAACTCTCCCGGTGAACCGGGTGCCGATGATGCTGTCGTGGACCAGGGTCTCCCCGCGAGGTAGATCGGCAGATGAGTCGAGCAGAGCCAATCTGGCCGAAGTCCCACTGCCACAGGGGGATCGGTCGACTTCTCCATCGGCAAAGATCGTCACGTTTCGTTGATGAAGAGCGTGCTTGTCGCTTTGGTGAGTTTCAAAGAAGATAGTCCCGTACAGCCCGGAAAGACGGCTGTCGATCGGATGGTCAACAACCGGGCTCTGCCCCAGGGCCTCTTTGATTTCCCGCCCCAACTCGATGAACCTGGCCAGATTCGACGAGGTAACGGCAAGCCCGAGGTCTGTCGCATTCACCGACGCGTAATAGGCACCTCCGTAGGCCACGTCGATACCGATGACCCCGTTGGGCAATTGCACCGGGATCTGCCGACCGCTGACGTAACTCGGCACATTCACAAATGAGACGGCATCGACCCGACCGTCCCGCACCTCGGCTGTCGTTTCGAGCCGACCAGAGGGTGCGTCGACCACGACCCGCTGCAGAGGCCCATCAGCACCGATCCGGCCCGATTCCACGGCCCAGGTGACCAGAGCGATAGTGCCATGCCCGCAAGCGGTGCTGTATCCGTCCTTGTGAAAGAACACGACTCCAAGGTCGCCACGTTCGTCATCGGGTGGGGTCACAAAGCAGCCATACATGTCAGCGTGGCCACGCGGCTCGTTGACCAACAGCTGTCGGATGGAGTCAATGTGCTCAGAAGCAAAACTGCGGCGATCCAGCACCGTCGCCCCTTCGAGTGACGGCGTGCCCGAGATCACGATCCGGAACGGCTCTCCCGCCGTGTGGTAGTCGACAACCTCAATCGGCCCTGTGATGGCCGGCTCAGGCATCTATGGGGTGTTGCATCTGAATGACCCCGGTCTTGATGCCAACGGCGACAAGTATCCCTAGAACGACCAATGCGAAACAAAAATTCCTCATGACACCCCTTGGTGCAGCTTCTCCACTGGAAGGGTAGCTAGATCGATAACACATCGGATCGAATTCTTGGGCACAGCGGGACTCCGCACTCTCAGCTGCTTCCGGCCCGCTCACTCTCGGGAGTGGCGATCACGAAGGCGGCCATGACCCCGGCAACAAATCCGAACAGGTGGGACTCCCACGACACATAGGTCGAGACCGGTGTAATCCCACGGAGCACCATCCCGCCGAACAACACTCCGACGATGATGGCCACGGCGATACCCTTGATCGACTTCTCCACGAACCCCGCAATCAGGAGAAACCCTGCGTAGCCGAAGATCACTCCACTGGCTCCAACATGGACCGCCGACCGGGCTACCAGCCAGGTGGCCAACCCCCCCACGACGACCACGAACGCCGTTACAGCAAACCATCTTCGTGGTCCCTGGAGGGCTACAAAAGCTCCCAAGATGAAGAAGGGAACGGTGTTGGCGATTAGGTGGCCAAAGCCTCCGTGGAGAA
>JAYEIP010000376.1:0-4929 GCA_034660155.1 Actinomycetota bacterium
AAGGTCCCCAAACCACATGTGGGCAAGCTCGTGAGAGATGACATCCGCGACGCGTGCCATCTCGTCCTGCGTTGCCCGCTTCCGATCAACCAGCAACGTGGTCTCGCGATAGGTGACCGCGCCCAGATTCTCCATTGCCCCCCAGGCGAAGTCGGGGACCGCGATCATGTCGAGCTTGTCCGCCGGATAGGGGATGTCGTAGTAGGTCGCGAGGTAGTCGAGGGCGAAACCCCCCACCTCGAGCGCAAAGTCGGCAAGGTGCGCCTTCCCCGGTGTGTGCAGCACTCGCAATGGCACCCCGGCGGCGTCAACCGGGCCGCTGATCTCGAAGTCGCCAACGATGAACGCTACGAGATACGTCGCCATTTTCATCGTCTCCGCAAAGCGGTGCACGACCTTGCCATCGGCAGCGCTCTCGGCCGATTCCTCGCCTCCGTTGGAAACGGCCACGAGTCCTTTGGCGACCACGAGGTTCACCATGAAGGTTGCTTTGAGGTCAGGCTCGTCCCAACAGGGGAATGCCCGGCGGGCGTCGGTGGCCTCGAACTGTGTCGTGGCGATCACCTGGTCGTTCCCGTCGTCATCCGTGTACGTGGACCGGTAGAAGCCGTGCAAGTCATCGTTCAGGATTCCGCTGAAGGTTGCGTGAAGCTGCCAGGCACCCGGGGCAAGCTCCTCATCGAAGTGGAAGGAGGCACGTTCGCTACCAGTGTCGTAGCTAACCGTGGCTGCAAGCCGCTGGCCGCTGGCGAGGCTCACCATCTCGACCGTTTCGATAACCAGCTCGATCGCGTTGAGCACGACCTCACGCACCGGCTCCAGCACGTCGACATCAACCGTCTCGCTGCCCGTGAATGACGCTGTCACAAGATCGGGAGCGAGCGTCAACTCGTAGCGGGACGGGACGACCGTCCGCGGCAGGCGGTACTCGGTTTCAGTGGGCAAGAGTGGCTCCTCACATCGCGATAGTCATAGATGCTAGAACCCGAATATGACTTTGAATCCACAACTGGCCCGGAGCCAGGGAATGTGGGCTACACGGCCGCCGATGGGGCGAGTCAGCCAACCACCAACGGTACCCGTGCCAGCGTCTCGAATTCGTGGCGATCTTCAGCAGACCAGCCTTCCCGGGCGATCAGCAGCTCGAATCCTTCGAGCAGGTCCCAGCCTTCGCCCTCTGCAAGCAGATATGGCCGTGGGGGTCGCTCATGGCGTTCGAGATTGCGCACGGTCGCCTGGCAGAAAACCAGCAGGCCGCCCGGTCGAAGGACCTCACGGAAGATGGGGAACAGGTCGCGCTTCATGAAGTGGAAATCGACGATGACGTCCCACGGCCCCTCCGGGAGGGAGCTGCCGTTGAGGTCCTCGCAAACTGTGGCGACCGTCACTCGCGCAGCCTCGGCTGTCGTTCTCGCGATTGCCAGGCCGGTCTCCGAGATATCGGCGATCGTGACCTCGTGGCCTTGCTTGGCCAGCCAGATCGCGTTGCGACCGCTTCCCCCGCCGACATCGAGAAGTCGCGATCCCGGGGGCAACAATGGCGCCACCTCGCGCAGGAATGTCGCCGGCTCCGTGCTGCGGGCGCCTCCAGCGGCGTAGCGCTGGTCCCAGTGCTCTCTCTCATTCTCTGACATGTAGGGTCATCTTATGTGCAGAAGTATCAAACAACTCCGCGAAGGATCGACCCCAGCCACACCGGACGAGATCGAAGCCGCCGCTCTCCAGTTCGTTCGCAAGATCAGCGGGTTTCGCCAACCGGCGAAACACAACACCGATGTGTTCGCGCAGGCGGTCGCAGAGGTCGCCGCGACGTCGCAAACATTGTTGGATGGGCTGGTTATTCGGGGGGCGAAGTAGGGGTCCCTCCCCTCCCCGCCACAGCAGCGCCTGTTGCGACCCTCCCACAAGCCTCAACCCCACGGGTTGATTGAGGCCCGTATCGGCGATACGTGATGTGCGCATCGACGTTTCAGCCAACACGACGGCGCACAGTCTTAGTGAAACCACGGCCCTAAAACAATCCCCCCCTGACGGGGGGCTCGCCCGGCTCTGCGGGCGAGGGGGTGGAGCCAAAGGTGCACCTTCTCGGGCTGTTTCCCCTCCCCGCAACAGCAAAGCCTGTGGCGACCCTCCCGCAAGGGGAGGGTTGTTAAGAGGACCCGTAGATCCAAGGCAAGCGAGGGGAGGGCTCGTGCGCTAGCGGTTTTCTACTTCGTCGGTGGTGGTTTGGGGGTCGATGGCTTGGCCGAGGACCATGGCGTCGATGGTTTGGCTGAGGAATGCGGCGTCGACGGGACCGCTTACCTTGCCGCGGATAATGCCGTCGCGATCGATGAAGAAGGTTTCGGGGAGGCCGAGGATCCCGAATTCGACTGCGGTGCGGGAGTCTTCGTCGATTCCGTACACGTATGGGTCGACAGTTCCCAGTTCGTCGAGGAAGGCGATGCTGGCAGACTCTCGGTCCTGGTAGGAGACGCCGATGACGGTGACCCCGAGATCCTCAAATCCGACCGCGGCAGCGTTGAGGGCATCATGCTCGACCCGGCAATTGAGACACCACGAGGCCCAGAAGTTGAGCACGACGATATCGCCCTCGTAGTCGCTAAGGCGGAATTCTTCGACCGAGTCGAGATACCTGATGGTGACATCCGGGACTGGCTCGTCGATCAGTGGCGATGGCGTGAGCGTGATGTCGGCGTCGAAGCGACCGGCGAAGATGATGCCAAAGACCATCACCGCGATGCCGGCAGCTACCACGATCCAAAAGAGCCGGCCGGAGCTCTTGTCACGTGCGTCCGTCACGATGTCGCCTTTGCCTCTACAAGGAGGCTCTCAGCTTCGGTCTTCAGATCGTCGGGCAGGTTCTCGTAGGCGAGCAGCTTCTCGAGCGGCTCGATAGCGCCCGCGGGATCATTCAGGCCGGTAAAACGGATGTTCGCCAGATACCAAAACGCGATGCCGGCGTCGGGTTGCACCTCGATACTCTGCTCAACAAACGAAGCGCCGACCTCAGGGACTCCAGAGAGGTAGCTCATCCAACCAACATTGGCGAGGGCAGAAGGGTCCTGCACATTCAGGGTCTCCAAAACATACATGTAGTGCGTCAGCGCATTGCCGAAATCTCCCTCGCTGTAATAGCGATCCGCTAACGCCAGCCTCATCGGAGCGATATCGGGGTTCTCGGCAACAACCACCTCCATCTCCTCATTGGTGATCTCGTCCAGGCTTACGCCACCCCCGGCCAGGACATCGGCCGCGACTCCCTCAACCGCCGGCTCACCACCGCCCACCGCCTGGGTCACACCGAACGCCAAAACAGCGGCAGCCACCACAAGGACGGCGGCACCCGTCAGCCGCCGCGGGGTAATGATGGCGGCGAGTTCTGGCGGCGAGTCGTCGACCGTTGGCTGTCCCTCCAGTTCGCTTTGCAGACGATCACGCTCGGCCGCGTAGCGAGCACTGAGACGGTCGGCCGTCTCGGCATCGATCTCCCCGATGGCGGCTTGGTCTTTGATCTCCTCCAGGTCACGTTCTGCTTGTGCAATCTGTTCCTGGATACGATTGATCTCGAGTGTCATACAGTTACCCGCTGGCGTCTCCAGATTATCCAACCGCCGGCCACGAAGGCCGCCGCCGGCAGTGACCACAGGGCGATCCCCCACCCCGTCAACGGCGGGTCGAGCAACACGTGATCACCGTAACTCGATGCGAAGAAGCCGTAGATCTGGTCATCGGTCCAGCCTTCATCGATCTTCTCTCGAAGGATCACGACGAGGTCCTTGGCAACCTCCGAGTCCGATTCGGCAAGCGATTGACCGTGACACCACGGACAAGCGATTCGCTGCGCTAACTGCTGCTGGCGCACTTCAGGGTCGGCCACAGCCGCCTTCGGCAAAAGCCCCCCGATCATCACCCCAATCGCCACGACAGCCACCAACCAGCCTGCTGCCCTCCGTGCTCCGTCAGACACTGGAGATCTCCTCAGCGTTCCGAACCACGACCTTACGTTTCGGCTTCTTGGCAAACACCGCCCACATGCCGCCTGCGGCCGCGATTGTTCCTCCCAGCCACAGCATCCACATCAAAGGAAACACAAACACGTCAACGACAACATCTTCGCCGGGGACCGCGGCCAGGGCGATGAACACATCCTCGGTCAACCCGGTATGCACCGCAGGTGTCGCCACCGCGGGCGGCCTGGCGTACTGGTTAAAGACAGGCTCGAGAACATCAATTTCACGTGAGCAGTCGGCGGTGCGCAGCGAGAACCGGGCACCATCAACGCGGCGATGCGGTTCGACACGGGCCGTTGCCGTCTCGTACACGATGCAGTAGTCGTCGGCCTGGGCTGACTCGCCGACTGCAATCCGCACCTGATCACGTGACGCCATTCCGCTCGAGGCGGCGATGCCCACCGCCAGCAATGCAACACCGATGTGCGCGATCTGGCCACCCCAGTAACCCGGGTCGCGGCGCAACACGCGTGAGGCAGCGCTGAGGCGTCCACCGTCGAGCTTGCCGACCCGCTTGCTGTACTCGCGCAACGCACTTGCGATGACGAACGTGCCCAGCACCATGATGATGACGACGGGTATCGATTCCACACCTGCGAGGACTGCCGCGGCACCTGCGACGAGCGAGATAACCAGCGGCGCGGCGATACGCTCCCACACGACGCTGGCCCGCGCATAGCGGTAAGGGGTGACCGGCCCGATTCCCATGGCCAACAACAGCAGGAACGCCACCGGCAGCGTCACTCTATTGAAGTAGGGCGTCCCGACTGAAACCCGCGCTCCCCCAAACGCCTCCAAAGCAATGGGGTACAAAGTGCCCATCAGCACCGCCAGCGCAAACACCGTCAGGATCAGGTTGTTGAACAGGAAAACCCCTTCGCGGCTGGCCAACGAATCGAGCCTGGGAGCAGACGTG
>JAYEIP010000377.1:0-4926 GCA_034660155.1 Actinomycetota bacterium
GACGACGACCACCACAGTCGCTCCCACGACAACGACGACTGCCGCTCCGACGACGACCACGACGATCGCACCCACGACCACGACAACAACAACGGCGGCCCCGGCCACAACCACCACCCTCGCCGCCATTGTGCTGCCTCCCGGCAGCGACGACACCTTCCTGTCCAACAATTGGTGGTGGCTCACCATCGTCGGGTTGACGCTGATGGCCCTCATCGCAACCCTCGCGATTCTCCAACCACAACGGCAGGGCTTCGGCGGTCGTGTGGCTGGAGGCGTTGGCGCCGGCGCCGCGGGCCGTCACGTGAAGCGACGGTCGTTTGGTTCCCGTGAAGCGAAACCGGCCGCACCCACCGTTGGCCAACGCGTCCGTCGGACCAAGGTGGCGCAGAACATTACGATGCGCGGCGCCCAGCCAAAGCCACCCAAACCGTCAGTATTCCGCAGATTCAGCAATTGGATCCGAGATACCGAGATAGCCGACTCGTTCCGAGCTCGCTCGGAGGCGAAACAGGTCAAGTCTCGCACGACGCAGCGGAAACCCCCGAAGATCAAACGGCGAAGGTAAGAGGTCGCTTCACTCCCGTACTTGGTACCTGGTACTAGGCAAGGCAAGCGGTTAAATATCAGTCAGCCCTTCGGGGGGAGAGTACCGCAGCGACGAAGCCGCTGGGGTAAGGGGGGAAATCACCAAGGGTGAGTTCCTTGGGAGTTCGCAAAGCGAGCTCCAGGCCCGGAGTAGGTGCCCAAAACGCGAGGACCGCACCCACCTAAACCCTGCGGACTGTTCTTACCTCGCCAGAGCGCAATGTCCTGTTCCCCTGGGGTGTCGACACGACGAGTCCGCCGCGGGAGTCGATATCGATCGCGGTGCCCTTTCCATCCGGTATCCATGTCAATTCGGCGCCTAATGTCGAGCAAGCAGCAAGATAGGTCTCCCGGTCCCACCGTCCACCGGAGGCAAATACCTTGTCGGCCCACCCCTCGGCAAGACGCACTCCGAGTTCGTCGACCGGCTCCAACTGGCAGGCAGCCGCGACTCCTGGAGGAGCATCCGGCCACCAGAGATTGATGCCACAACCGACAATTGTTCTGTCACCATCGCTTTCGATCAGGATTCCCCCGACTTTTCCATCACGAAGCTCGAGATCGTTAGGCCACTTGAGCGAGACCTCGACTCCTGCCAATTCCGCCAGAGCAGCGCGAACCGCTAGCCCAACGGTGAGCGACAACGTCTCGGCTACCGGGAGGACATCGTTGCGGAATGCCAGCGAAGCCAGCACAGCTCGGGGCGCCTGCCACCACTCGTTGCCATAACGGCCACGCCCGAGCGTCTGCCGGCTCGCTACGATCAGCACCGGATCAGGGCTCCGTGAGAGCTCGGTGGCGGCGAGATCCTGAGTGGAACTCACCTCATCGCAAACGATAGTGACGTAGGGTGTAGCCATTCCGCGTTCCTGAGAGTCATAGATAGATACATCGACACTACCGGAGACCTCGTTGTGACCACCGATGAGCTAATTGAGCAGCTGCGCCAGCTGCGAGAGCAAGCCCACGAACCTGCGAGCAGGCGCGCTGTCGATCGGCAGCATGATCTCGGCAAACTCACCGCGCGCGAACGAATCGAGTCGCTTCTCGACAAGGGATCGTTCCAGGAACTCGATATGCTGGTACGACACCAGGCATCTGGATTCGGCATCGAAGACAAGCGCCCGCTTGGTGACGCCGTTGTCACCGGATGGGGCACCATCGATGGCCGCAACGTCTTCATCTTCGCCGAAGATTTCACTGCCTTCGGAGGCAGCTTGGGCGAGGTCGTCGCCGACAAGATCTGCAAGTTGATGGATCTGGCAATGGATACCGGTGCCCCGATCATCGGGCTCAAGGACTCCGGCGGAGCCCGAATCCAAGAAGGTGTCGCGGCGCTCGACGGTTACGGTCGCATCTTCGAACGTAACGTCAGAGCATCAGGTGTAATCCCCCAAATCTCGATCGTGATGGGCCCGTGCGCAGGAGGTGCGGTCTATTCACCTGCTATCACGGACTTTGTGTACCAGGTGGAAGGACTCTCTCATCTGTTCATCACCGGCCCTGACGTGATCCGGGCAGTGACCGGCGAAGACGTGACCTTCGAAGACCTCGGTGGCGCCCATGCGCATGCCACCAAGTCCGGCGTCACCCATTTTGTTGCGAGCGACGGGCAATCTGCTCTCGAAGAGGCGCGGTACCTGCTCTCCTTCCTCCCGCGCAACAACATGGAAGTTCCGCCCTACTTCACGCCGATGGACCGGGCCGACCGGATGGATGAGGACCTCACATCCATCATCCCCGACAACACCAACACGCCATACGACATGGTCGAACTCATCGAGATGGTGGTTGACGATGGCGAGTTCTATCAGGTCCACGAGCACTATGCGCCGAATATCGTCGTCGGCTTCGCCAGATTCGACGGCTACGCAGTCGGAATCGTCGGCAACCAGCCGGCAGTGCTTGCAGGCACCCTCGACATTGAGTCCTCCACCAAGGCTGCCCGTTTCATTCGCTTCTGCGACGCCTTCAATATCCCCATCGTCTCGTTCGTTGACGTCCCGGGCTTCCTACCGGGAATCGAACAGGAGCATGGCGGGATCATCCGCCACGGAGCAAAACTCCTCTACGCCTACGCCGAGGCGACCGTCCCGAAGCTGACCGTCATAACCCGCAAGGCTTACGGCGGGGCGTATGTGGTCATGAACTCGCGCGCGGTCCGGGCCGATGTGGTCTACGCCTGGCCCACCGCTCAGATCGCAGTAATGGGCGCCCAGGGAGCGGTGAACATCATCCATCGCCGTGAGATTGCGGCCGCCGATGACCCGGTCGCCCGCAACGACGAATTGATTGAGCGCTACGAGACCGAATTCAACAATCCGTACGTTGCGGCGGAACGAGGGTTTGTTGATGAGGTTATCGAACCGCGCGAGACCCGGCCCCGTCTAATCAGGGCGCTCGAGATGCTGCGCACCAAACGTGAGGCGATGCCTCCCCGCAAGCATGGCAATATCCCGCTATGACAGCACCTTCTAGGATGACGCCGTGGAATCTGTATTAATCGCCAACCGCGGCGAAATAGCGGTCAGGGTCATTCGAGCAGCCCAGGAGATCGGACTCCGCACAATTGCTGTGTACTCCGAGCTTGATAGAGGCGCGATGCATGTTGACCTCGCAGATGAGGCATGGAACATCGGGCCTGCTCCAGCCAGCGAGTCCTACCTCAACATCGACCGGATCCTCGAAGTTGCGAGATCGACAGGCGCCGACGCAGTACATCCCGGATATGGGTTCCTAGCCGAGAACGCGGGTTTTGCCGAGGCGGTCACCGATGCCGGGCTCATCTGGATCGGACCGCCACCAGAGGCCATCTCCACCATGGGAGACAAGATCGCTTCCCGTATCGCCGTCGACGAGGCAGGGGTCCCGGCGGTACCAGGAACGCATGAACCGCTGGCTTCGGTCGAAGAGGTCCGGGCCTTTGCCGACCAACACGGGTACCCCATTGCCATCAAGGCTGCCCACGGTGGCGGTGGCAAAGGTCTCCGAGTGGTCCATGAAGCAGCCGATCTCGAGTCGGCCTTTAGCGCCGCCAAGCGGGAAGCGGACGCCTACTTCGCCCGACCTGAGGTTTACGTCGAGAAGTACCTGGAGCAGGCGCGCCATATCGAGGCACAGATCATATGCGACTCGCACGGCAACGCTGTGTTCGTCGGGGAGCGCGACTGCTCGGTGCAACGGCGACACCAAAAGCTCATCGAAGAGACCCCCGCCCCCGGCCTCACCGACGACCAGCGCTCCAGGTTGGGGGACGCCGCATTGTCAGTAGCACGGGCAACTAATTACGTCTCAGCAGGAACCATCGAATTTCTGATGACTCAGACCGGTGAGATCTATTTCCTCGAGATGAACACTCGCATCCAGGTGGAACACACCATCACTGAGGCCGTCACGGGCATCGACCTGGTAAAAGAGCAACTACGGATTGCCGCTGGAGACCCGCTGAGCTTCGAGACGACCGAGCCCCGCGGTCACGCCATAGAGTTCCGAATCAACGCCGAGGACCCCACCCGTAACTTCATGCCCAATCCGGGTACGATCGTCGATTACCGGGAGCCAGGTGGGCCGGGGGTACGTGTCGACAGCGGCGTCTCTGCCGGCTCGGCAATCAGTCAGTACTACGACAATCTGATCGCCAAGCTCATTGTCTGGGGACGCGACAGGAACGAAGCGATCTGTCGTGGTCGCAACGCTCTCAACGCATTCCAGATCACCGGTCTCGCCACGACCATCCCGGCTCATCTAACGATTCTCAATACCGAGCAGTTCATGGCCGGCAAGTACTCGACCCGCTTTGTGGAGGATCATCTCGACTTCTCAGGTCTCGATACCGGGGTGGCACCGCACATCCCCACCGAGGAGGAAGAGGAGGAGCGTTCGATCACGGTCGAGGTCGGAGGCCGCCGCTTCGTGGTCCGGTACTGGGCACCCGTCATGGCTGTGCCCGCATCCGGTGGGCAGAAGGCAGCACCGCGCCGTCGCCCCCCAAAGCTAGAACGGCGCTCACTGCCGTCCGACGACAACGGGGTCATCATCGCTCCGATGCAGGGGACCATTGTAAAGGTCCACAAGTCCGCAGGCGATCACGTCAAAGAGGATGAGCCCCTTTGCGTGCTCGAGGCCATGAAAATGGAGAACGAGATCAAGTCCACCAAGGACGGCGAGATCGTTGACCTCCGCATCCAGTCTGGAGACACCGTCACCAGCGGCACCGTGTTGATGGTTATCAAGTAGGGACCGCCAGCCCGCGGACACGTGCTGCGGCGGGTTACGTGGTTCGGACACCTGCACAGACCCCCCCAACCCCCGGCTCTTCGAGCCGACGGTACTTTCCCC